>NZ_JAWLNX010000005.1:22073-114287 GCF_035320975.1 Saccharopolyspora mangrovi
TCCGGCTCTGTACGCCCGGCGCCCCCGGCGTACCAACTCCGCGCCAACTTCGCGCCCCCGGTTCCGGACTCGAATTTCGCGCGAAATTCGACGACGACGTCCCTGGTCGGGTGACGGTCAGAGGGGGCGCGGGAGTCGTTCCTCGACCGGGGCCAGGGTGACCGGCAGGGCCGGGAGGGTCTGGTACCAGTAGGCCGTCGACGAGACGTCGTCGGAGCGCTTGTTGGCGTGGCCGTGCTCGATGGTGGCCTTGATGGAGCGGTCGAAGACGATCGGGTCCTCGATGTGGAAGCGGTAGTAGGACACCTGCCCGCTCCAGTTCTCCCCGCCCGGCATCGTGATCCCGTGGTAGGGCCCGTGGAACTCCTGGTTCGGGCACCACGCGGTGTTGAAGTAGTCCTCGGTGCCGGTGCCGTGCAGCCGCGGCGGCCAGGGCTCGCCGTCGATGAAGAACATGTCGTCGCCCTCGCCGTACCAGTTCCAGTCGCTGGTCTCGCGCAGGTTGTGCACGTTGAGGACGGTGCCAACGTAGTGCCCGCGCCCCTCGGCCTCCAGCATCACGAAGTTGCCCGCGCCGTCGGTGTTGTGGCCGCCGAAGAGGAACTCCTCGTTGGTCTGGTCGCCCTGCGGGACGCCGTCGGTGGGGTTCTGCCGCCGCCACTGCGCGTGGAAGTAGGCCAGTTCCGGGTCGGCTTCGCCGTAGCTCTCATAGTCGACGTAGAAGTAGAACGTCACCGGCTTGACGCTCATCTCGCTGATCAGCTCGACCCGGGCGCGGCCGGCGAAGGGCATCGCGAACCAGCAGTTGAAGCCCTTGCCGTCCTGCGGGCTCATCTGCAGCGGCGCGGAGGAGAAGTTGGTGCTGTGCGCGTGCCCGACGCCGAAGAAGTCGCCGAGCGGCACCAGCACCGCCGGGTGCGGCTGGTCGTCCCAGGTGATGCGCAGGACCAGCCGCCGCAGGTAGTCGGCCTCCAGCTCGACGGGCTCACCGACGTGGTCGAGCGCGACGGTGCACCAGATGTGGGTGATCACGCCCGGCCCGGTGACGTCGGCGAGCAGCCGGGTCTCGCCCGGCATCACCCGCACGTTGTCCTGGTTGCCTCCGGAGGTGTCCCAGCTGGACACCCGGCCGCGGCGCGTGGCGCGCAGCCTCGGCAGGTCCCGCAGGCTGCTCCCGAAATCCCCGTAACCGGCCACGACGGCCTCCCCAGTCGGCAGACGACAGTGTCGATCATCACTGTCTACCATCCCGGGCGGTCGCGCAGGCGGGGTTCCAGCGCGCCGGAGCGCGAAATGTCACCGGGCGGGCGGGGTGTAGTTCTCGATGCGCCGCAACAGGTTCCGGATGCGGGCGCCGTAGATCGGCGAGAGCGCGTAGCCCGGGTAGCTGGCGAACCAGCTGGCGCTGCCGAGGCTGACGGCGTCGGCCCCGGCCCAGAAGTACTCGCGGCAGTCGTCGAAGCTGCGGATGCCGCCGGTGGCGATGATCGGCAGCGTCACGTCGGCGTCGCGCAGCTCCTTGACCACCCGCAGCCCGATCGGCTTGATCGCGCGGCCGGACAGACCGCCGAATCCGTTCTTCAGCAGCGGCGTGCCGGTCTCCGGGTCCAGCCGCAGGCCCTTGACGGTGTTGATCGCGGTCAGCGCGGACACGCCGTGCTTGGCGGCGAGGCGGGCGTGCGCGACGTAGTCGTAGTCGGGCGAGAGCTTGAGGATCACCGGGTGGTCGCTGCGCGGCACGGCCTCGGCCAGCACGCCCTCGATGATCTGGTTGAAGTCGAAGTTGACGTTATGGCAGGAGACGTTGAACTCCAGCGCGGCGATCTCGCCGGCCGGCACGGCGGCGTTGACCTTGTCGACGAGCGTCACGAACTCCTCGGCGGAGAAGCCGCCGACGGACATGATCGTGTTCTGCGCGCGGGTGCGCGGGTAGTAGTCGCGCAGGTAGGCGTCGATGCCGACGTTGCACCAGCCGAAGGCGTTGAGCCAGCCGCCGTCGACCTGCCGCAGGGCCTGGCCGTAGCGCTTGAGCAGGCCGGGCAGCTCGCGCAGCTCCCAGTCGTCCTTGGTGGTGAAGTGACCTTCGCGGGGTTCGACGGTGACCGTGCGGGTGGTGACGGCGCCGAAGCGCTCCAGCGGCACGAAGTTCGAAATCGGGCTCATGCCGTAGGCCATGACCTTGGCGTTGGCCACGCCGTAGCCGAGCAGGCTCGACGAGGTGACCAGGCGGTTGCGGAGCCGGATGTCACCGAGCCGCACGCCGCGCTCGGCGCTCTCGTCCCGCACCAGATGAAGGTTGCGCTCCTGGGCCACGCTCACGTTCTCCTCCTACCCGCGTCGACGACCTGCGCATCGCAGCGTCGAGGCCCATTGTCCCCCATTCTCAGCGCCCCACCCCAGCGGCCTCGATCACATCGCCTGTTCGCTCCCTTGCGTTCCGCACAGCATTCATGTTCGATCGCAACCGTGGAGAGTTCACAACGCACGGCGGCGATCGTCGAGCGGCTGCGGTTGGCCGAGCGCGTCACGGTCGCCGAGCTTGCCGAGGCGACCGGCTGCTCGGAGATGACCATCCGCCGAGACCTCGACCAGCTCGCCGAGCAGGGCGTCCTGCGCCGGGTGCGGGGCGGCGCGGTGAGCTTCCTGCGCGGCCACTCGGCGCCGTTCCCGCTCCGCGAGCGCGACGAGGTGGCGACCAAGCAGCGGCTGGCGGCCGCGGTCGACGAGCTGATCACCGATGGCGAATCGGTGATCCTCGACTCCGGCACCACGACGCTGGAGGTCGCCAAGCGGCTCGCAGAACGCCAGCTGACCGCGATCCCGCTGGACATGCACTCGGCGAACGCGCTGAGCAACGTGCCGCAGGTGGACCTGCTGCTGCCGGGCGGGCGCGCGAAGCCCGGCGAGCTGTCGTTCATCGGGCACCTGGCGGAGGCGTCGCTGCGCGCGCTGCGGGTGGACACCACGGTCCTCGGCGTGTGCGGGTTGTCCGCCAAGCACGGGCTGACCGCGCACGACTTGGAGGAGGTCCCGGTGAAGCGGGCCGCGGCGGAGGCCGCCCAGCGCGTCGTCGCCGTCTGCCACGGCGCGAAGTTCGCCCGCACCGGCCTGGGCCTGGTCTGCCCCGTCACCGAGATCGACGTCGTCGTCACCGACGCCTCCGCACCGGAGGAAGCGCGTGCCGAGCTCGCCGCGGCCGGGGTGGAGGTCCGCGTTGTCTGAGACCACCACCGTCGCCGTCCCGCAGCGGGCGCGCTGGGCCGTCACGGCCTACTTCGTCAGCACCGGCGCGGCGCTGGGCACCTGGACCGCGCGGATCCCGGCGATCAAGCAGGACCTCGGCCTCGACGACGGGCAGGTGACGCTGGCGCTGTTCGCGGTGGCGGCCGGGTCGGTGCTGGCGATGCAGGCCGTCGGGCACCTCGCCGACCGGTTCGGCAGCGCCCGGGTGCTGGGCCCGACCGGGCTGGCGATGGCCGCGAGCCTGCTGCTGCCGGGCTTCGCCGGGAGCCTGCCGGCGCTGCTCGTGGGCCTGCTGGTGTTCGGTGCCGGGCACGGGACCGTGGACGTGGCCATGAACACCCACTCGATGCAGGTGCAGCGCAGCTACGGCCGTCCGATCGTGAGCACCTTCCACGCGATGTTCAGCGTCGGCGGCCTGCTCGGTGCCGGGGTCGGGGCGCTGGCCGCCCACGCTTCGATCGGCGTGGGAGCGCACTTCGCGTTCGTCGCGGCAGCGCTCGCCGCGGCGCTGCTGCTGGCACGGCGCGAGCTGCTCCCGCCGGAGGTGCGCGCACCGAGCGGCTCTTCGCCGCGGCAGCGCGGGATTTCGCCGGGGATCCTGTGCCTGGGCGTGCTGGCGTTCTTCTGCTCGGTCGGCGAGGGTTCGATGGCGGACTGGTCACCGCTGTACCTGCACGACGTGCTGGAGACCAGCCCGGCGATCGCGGCGGTGGGCTACGCGGTGTTCTCCGCGATGATGGCCGTCTTCCGCTTCCTGGGCGACTTCCTGGTGGCCCGGCTCGGGCCGGTGCTGCTGGTCCGCTGCTGCGGCGCGATCGCGGGCACCGGCCTGGGAACCGCCCTGCTGCTGCGCCACCCGGTGGCGGCGATCATCGGGTTCGCGCTGTTCGGGATCGGCCTGTCGTGCATCATCCCGCAGGTGTTCAACGCGGCGGGCAACCGCGACCCGAACCGCAGCGGCCGGGACCTGGCGCAGGTCAGCACCCTCGGCTACGGCGGACTGCTGGCGGGCCCGGTGGTGATCGGCCTGATCTCCAGCTGGACCGACCTGAGCGTCGGCCTGGCCGTCCCCGCCGCCCTCGCGCTGCTGGTCGCCCTGTCCGCGCCCGCTGTCCGGCCCCGCTGACTGGCTACTCGGCGCCCTCCGGGTAGCCCTGCTTCTCCTTCCACAGCTGGGGCCGGTCGCTGCCCGCGAACTCGTGCACGTACCCGCACAGGTCGCAGATCAGCCCCGTGGCGGAGGCGTTCGCCCACGCCATGTCGAAGAACTCGGCGCCGGTCGAGTTCAGCTTGACCTCCCGGGACCAGAACCAGGGGTGGCCGCACACCAGGCACCGGAACGCCTTCCCCAGCACGGTCGCGAGCTTCGGCTTCGTCTCGAACAGCCCCATGAGAACGATCATGGCACCGAGACGGCCCCGCCCGCTGGCGAGCGCGGAAACCGACCGGAATCGGTTTCCGCACTCGCGAGCACCGTCAGCGGGCTGCCGACACCGCCGCCTCGCAGCGGGCCTGCGCCTCGTCCACCGCCGCGACCAGGCAATCCGGGGCCAGCCCGGCGATCACCTGGTCCACGTCGCGCAGTCCCGCCCTGGCGAGCAGGCGCTTCTCGTTGGTCACCCACTCCCCTCGCGCGGCCAGGACCGCGTGGGCCGACTGGCAGGCCGCCTGGGCGATCGCCCCCGCCGTTTCCGCGAGCCGACCGCGCGGCGCGTGGTTCGCCCGGGCGTAGGCGAGACCGAGCGATGCCTGCTGCCACCAGACCTCCGGTGCGGCGTCGCGCAGCGCCCGCGGGTACTCCGGCCGCGGCAGATCCCCGCGCAGCACGCGGTTGATCGCCAGCTCGGCCAGCAGCAGGTAGCTCGGGATGCCGGCCAGGTGGAACATCAACGGCTGCCACTCGAAGCGTCCGGCGCGGGCTTCGGCGAGCACGTGCTCGACCACGTCGAGATCGCGGTAGTGCACGTCCACCGGGCGGTCGTCGATCCGCAGCCAGGCGCCGCCGTTGAACACGCCGCCGCCCCAGGCGCCGAGCTCGGACACCTCCCCCGGCCAGCCGACGTCGCGCAGGTGCTGCGGCTCGAACCGGCCGCGGTAGTAGATCGCGAAGTCCCAGTCGCTGTCGGCGCGGTGCGTGCCCTGGGCGCGCGACCCGCCGAGGCTCACCGCGCGCACGCCGGGCAGGGCGGCGAGCCGGTCGGCGACGTGGGTTTCGAACTCTGCTTCTTCCAGCACAACGGCTCCTCCAGCGTAGTGCGAACCGGCGCGACCGCGGAACGCGTCGCGCCGTCAGCGGGTGGTGATCACTGCGCGGAGCCCATGCCGCGGAGGTTATCAGCGCTCGCCGACGAAGGTCGGCCAGTGCCGGGAGCGCTCGTCCGCGCCGGTCACCGCGGCGCGGATGGCTCGAAGTCCCCGGGAACGCGGGGTTTCCGCTGAAACCTCGGTCCCTCCACTCGCGCGCGGCACGCCCGCGACCTGGGGTCGTGGTGCTTCGGCCGGGGTGAGCGACGACAATGGCCGGTGAACGTTTCCGAACTTAGGAGCACTTCCGTGAGCAACGAGAAGCCCGTCGTCGAGGCGCCGACCGGCGAGCCGCCGGCGGATCTGGTGATCGAGGACCTCGTCGTCGGCGACGGCGCGGAGGCCAAGGCCGGCGACAAGGTCGCCGCGCACTACGTGGGCATTTCGCACAGCACCGGCGAGGAGTTCGACGCCAGCTGGAACCGCGGCACGCCGCTGGAGCTGCAGCTGGGCGCCGGCATGGTCATCGAGGGCTGGGACAAGGGCCTGCAGGGCATGAAGGTCGGCGGCCGCCGTCGCCTCTCCATCCCGCCGCACATGGGCTACGGCCCCCGAGGCGTCCCCGGCGTCATCGCCCCCAACGAAACCCTCATCTTCGTCTGCGACCTCGTCTCCGCAGGCTGACCTCCCCCAACCCGGAATACGCCGGTAATCAGGACCCCGATTACGCCGGTAATCAGGGTCTGCCACCGAATACCGCCGTAATCGGGTCACTGAGAACGGCCGTAATCGGGGTCGAAGGCCTCGGTTGGGGTTCCGGTTGCGGGTGGGATGCGAAGAACCCCGGTGATCGCTGTCGCGGTCGCCGGGGTTCTTCGTGGTTTCGGGGTGGTCAGGCGTCGATGGTGCGGCGGAGTTCTCGCAGCTCGCGCATGGCGGTGACCGCGTGGTCGCCGTCGGTGGCCTGGATGGCCATGATCGGGACGTACTCGTCCTCCGGGAGCTCCACTCGGGCCCACGGGGCGCCGTCGGGGAAGGTGAGCCCCTGCACCAGCTGCCACGAGATGCGCTGGGACCCGATGACGTTGCGGACCTCCAGCCCCTCCGCGTCGGCGCGCAGCCGGGGCCGGGTCAGCAGCAGCACGCCGGCGGCCAGCAGCACCCCCAGGAAACCCATCGCGATCTGGTCGGCGACGGTGAACACCGCCCCGGTCGGGGTGTCCCGCAGCAGCGTTCCGACCACCGCGAACACCACGACGAGCACGACGGCGATCGGGATCGCCACCCGCCGCACCTTGCGCGGGCGCACCTCCACGGTCCGGGCGCTCACAGGAATCCCCGTTCGCCGTCCCAGCCGCCGCGCAGCTCGCGCAGCACCAGCGCCGTCTCCAGCGCCGCCGCGGTCGCCTCGAAGCCCTTGTCCTCGACCGAGTCGGCGAACCCGGCGCGCGCCTCGGCCTGCTCCAGGGAGTCGCAGGTCAGCACGCCGTTCCCGACGGCCGTGGACTCGTCCAGCGACACCCGGGTCAGCCCCTGGGTGACCGAGTCGCACACGTACTCGAAGTGCGGGGTCCCGCCGCGGATGACCACGCCCAGCGCCACCACCGCGTCGTGCGAGTGCGCCAGCTGCTGGCACACCACCGGCAGCTCGACCGAGCCGGGCACGCGGACCACGGTCGGCTCGGCGATCCCGGCTTCCTTGGCCGCCTCGACCGCGCGGTCGAGCATCTGGTCCACCAGGCGCTCGTGCCAGCGGATCGCCGCGATCCCCAGCTTCAGCTCACCGGCCTGCGGCACCCCGACCCGCGGCCGACCTTCCCCACTCATGAGCGCTCCGCCTCTCCCTGTTCCGCCTCTTCGACAATCCTCATGCCGTCACGCCTGCGTCGCCGTTGATCGAGGAGTCCTCGCCGTCGTCGAGATTGTCCAGGACGTGGCCCATGCGGTCGCGCTTGGTGCGCAGGTAGCGGATGTTCTCCGGGTTGGGGCGGATCGGCAGCGGAACGCGGTCGACGATCCGCAGGCCGTAGCCCTCCAGCCCGATCCGCTTGGCGGGGTTGTTGGTCAGCAGCCGCATGGATTTGATGCCCAGGTCGCACAGGATCTGGGCGCCCTGCCCGTAGTCGCGGCTGTCCACCGGCAGGTCCAGCGCGACGTTGGCGTCGACGGTGTCGGCGCCGTCGTCCTGCAGCTGGTAGGCCTGCAGCTTGTGGATCAGCCCGATGCCGCGTCCCTCGTGGCCGCGCATGTAGAGCACCACGCCGCGCCCGGCCTCGGCGACCTTGGCCATCGCCGCGTCCAGCTGCGGGCCGCAGTCGCAGCGCAGCGAGCCGATGACGTCACCGGTCAGGCACTCGGAGTGCACCCGGACCAGGATGTCCTCGCCGTCGCCGATGTCGCCGTAGACCATCGCCAGGTGCTCGATGCCGTCGAGCGTGCTGTCGTAGCCGACGGTCCGGAACGTGCCGTGCACGGTCGGGATGCGGGCCTCGGCCACCCGCACCACCTGCTTCTCGAAGCGGCGTCGGTAGGTGATCAGGTCGGCGATGGTGATCAGCGCCAGGTCGTGCTCGTCGGCGAAGACCTCCAGCTCGTCGCGGCGGGCCATGTCGCCCTCGGACTTCTGGCTGACGATCTCGCACAGCGCGCCCGCGGGCCGCAGCCCGGCCAGTCGCGCCAGGTCCACCGACGCCTCGGTGTGCCCGGGACGCCGCAGCACACCGCCGTCGCGGGCGCGCAGCGGAACCACGTGACCGGGCCGGGTCAGGTCCTTGGCGGTGGCCTTCGCGTCGGCGAGCACCTGCAGCGTCTTGGCGCGGTCAGCGGCCGAGATGCCGGTGGTCACGCCCTCGGCGGCGTCCACCGTGACCGTGTAGGCGGTGCCCTTGCGGTCCTGGTTGGAGTGGTACATCGGCGGCAGGTCGAGCCGGTCGCAGTCCTCGGCGGGCATGCCGACGCAGATGTAGCCCGACGTGTAGCGGACCATGAAGGCCACCAGCTCCGGCGTGGCCTTCTCCGCGGCGAAGATCAGGTCGCCTTCGTTCTCGCGGTCCTCGTCGTCCACCACGACCACCGGCTTGCCGGCCGCGATGTCGGCCAGCGCCCGCTCGATGGTGTCGAACTTCGTCGTGCTCACCGTTTCCGAAACCTCGTCCTCGGGGTTCATCGCGCCTCCCTGCTGCCGCCATTGTCCCCCGTCACCGCGGGTGCACCAGCGTTCTGACCGGCCAGCTGAGCAGCGGAGAGCCGCTCCAGGTGCTTGGCCAGCACATCCACTTCGATGTTCACTTCGTCACCTGCGGCGCGTCGGCCGAGGGTGGTCAGCTCCTTGGTGGTGGGGATCAGCGCGACGGAGAACCGCGCGGACTCCCCGTCGACGACCTCGACGACGGTCAGGGACACGCCGTCGACGGTGATCGAACCCTTCTCCACCAGGTAGCGCGCGAGCTCCCCGGGCAGGTCGAAGGAGGTCAGCCCGGTGGCCTCGTCGGTGTCGCGGAGCCGGGCGGTGCCGTCCACGTGCCCCTGCACGATGTGCCCGCCGAGGCGCTCGCCCAGCGCCATCGCCCGCTCCAGGTTGACGCGCTCACCTGCGGCGATGTGCTTGAGCGAGGATCGGCGCAACGTCTCGGAGACCACGTCGGTGGTGAACTTCCCGGACTCGGTGGTGACCACGGTCAGGCACACGCCGTTGACCGCGATCGAGTCGCCGTGCTTGGCGTCCTGGGTGACCACCGGACCGCTGATGGTCAGCCGCGAGCCGTCCTCAAGGGGCTCCACGGACTCGATGGTGCCGAGTTCCTCGACGATCCCGGTGAACACTGCTGCCTCCTGCCTGCCCTGCGAGCCCCGCTGCCCGCCGCCCCGGACCTCAGTCCTGCGGGACCGCGCTGATGCGGACGTCCGGGCCACTCATCGTCGTCTCTTCGATTCGCAACCGCCATGCTTGCGAGATGCTTCCCACGCCCGCATCTGCCAGCGCCGCCGGTCCCGCTCCCAGCAGGGCCGGGGCGATGTAGGCCAGCACGCGGTCGACCAGGCCGGCCTGCCAGAAGGCCCCGGCCAGGGTGGGCCCGCCTTCCAGCAGCACGTCGACCACGCCGCGCCCGGCCAAGTCGGCCAGGGCCGCTGCGGGGTCGCCGCCGGGCAGCCGGAGGGTCTCGGCGGCGTCGTCGAGGACCCGCGCCTGCGGTGGGACGTCGCGGTCGCCGATGACCACCCGCAGCGGTTGCCGGCCCAGCAGAGCGCCGCCCGGGTCGCGGGCGGTCAGCTGCGCGTCGTCGGCGAGGATCGTGCCGGTGCCGGCGATGATCGCGTCCATCGCCGCGCGCACCCGGCCCACCTCGGCCCGGGACTCGGCGGAGCTGATCCACTTGCTGGTGCCGTCCGCGGCCGCCGAACGTCCGTCCAATGTGGCCGCGTACTTCCAGGTTACATGGGGCCGTCCGGTGTGGACGAAGTGCAACCACGCCCGCAGCGGGCCTTTCGCGACCTCGTCGGCGAGCAGACCACTGTGGACGTCGATGCCCGCGGCTCGCAGCACGTCGGCGCCACCGGCGGCCGACGGGTTCGGGTCGGAGACGGCGTGCACGACGCGGACCACCCCGGCCGACCGCAGCGCCTCGGCGCACGGCGGGGTGCGGCCGGTGTGCGCGCAGGGTTCGAGGGTGACCACGGCGGTGCCGCCCTCGGCTCGGGATCCGGCCTCGCGCAGGGCGTTGACCTCGGCGTGCGGGCCACCGGGCGGGCTGGTGGCGCCGGTGCCGACGACCTCGCCGCGCGCGTCGAGGATCACGCAGCCGACCGGCGGGTTCGGGCTGGTGGTGCCGCGAACCCGCTCGCTGGCCACGATCGCGGCGCGCATCGCCCGCTGCTCGACCTCAGGGGTCATGGCGTGCTCCTCGGGCGATGCGCGGCGGTGGTGATCAGGCCCGGGCGCGGTCGAACGCCGGGGCGGCGGTGGCGCGCAGGGCCTCGATGGCCTTGGCCGGGTCCTCGGCGTTGTAGACGGCCGAGCCCGCGACGAAGCAGTCCACGCCGGCCTCGGCGGCCTGCTCGATGGTGTCGGCGTTGATGCCGCCGTCGATCTCGACCAGCAGCTTCAGGTGCCCGGTGTCGACGAGCTCGCGGGCCCTGCGCGCCTTGCCGAGGACCTCGGCCATGAACTTCTGGCCGCCGAAGCCCGGCTCCACCGACATCACCAGCAGCGTGTCGTAGTGCTTGAGGACCTCGACGTAGTCGTCGAAGTTGGTGCCCGGCTTGATGGCCAGACCGGCCTTGGCGCCGGCGGCGCGCAGGTCCTTGGCGAGGTTGATCGGGTCCTTGGCGGCCTCGACGTGCACGGTGACGTTGTGCGCGCCCGCCTCGGCGTAGCCGGGTGCCCAGCGGTCCGGGTCCTCGATCATCAGGTGGCAGTCGATCGGGATGTCGGTGGTCTTGAGGATCGACTCCACGACCGGCAGGCCCAGCGTGAGGTTCGGCACGAAGTGCGCGTCCATCACGTCGACGTGGAGCCAGTCGGCCCGCTTGCCGGGCTCCCCGCCGACGGCGGAGATCTCATCGGCGAGCCGGGCGAAATCTGCGGAGAGGATGGAAGGCGCGATCATCGGCTGGTTCGACACATGCGCGAGTTTAAATGCCCACCGACCACAGCGGACCCACGCCCTCCTCCGATGAGGACGTCCCCGGAGCAGGAGGGCTCCCGGGACGCGCCTTTCTCGGTCAAGCCCGCTGCTTGCGGTTGATCACGCAGTAAGCGACCGAGAGCATGACCAGGAAGGGGACGCCTGCCTTCCACGCGGTGTTGAACTGCTCGGTGAACGGGGTCGTCAGCAGCACCGCGGCGACGAACAGCATCGCCAGCACGGTGGTCACCGGCGCGCCCGGCAGCTGCACCGGCGAGGGCTCCAGGCCCTCGGCGGCGCGGCGACGGCGGAACACCAGGTGCGAGCCGAAGATCATCAGCCACACCAGCAGGGCCGCGAACAGCGCCAGGCCGATGAGCAGCGGGAACGCGCTCTCCTCGGTGAACACCGCGAGCGCGGCGGCCAGCGCCAGGCCCGCCGCCGACAGCACCAGCGCGCGGCGCGGCACGCCGTTGGCGCTGACCCCGGCGAACCACTTGGGCGCGTAGCCGTCGAGCGCCAGCGAGTGGGTCATCCGCGCGGTCAGGTAGAGGTTGGTGTTCATCGCCGACAGGGCCGCGGTGAGCACCACGAAGTTCATGATCCCGGCCGCGGCTGGGATGCCGACCATGCTGAACAGGCGCACGAACGGGCTCTGGGTGACGTCCTCGGAGGAGGAGACCTCGTTCCACGGCAGGATCGAGACGACCACGAGCATGCCCATCACGTAGAACAGCGCGAGCCGCAGCACGGTGCTGCGCGCGGCGCGCGGCACGTCGCGGCTCGGGTCCCGGGACTCGGCTGCGGTCATCGACACCGCTTCGGTGCCCAGGTAGGAGAAGGTGACCACGGTCAGCGCGAGCCACACCGCGCCGAGGCCGTTGGGCAGGAACCCGCCGTGCTCGGTCAGCGCGCCCACGCCCGCGGGTGCTTGCCCGGGCAGGCCGAACAGGATGTAGACGATGCCGAGGCCCACGAACACCACGATGGTGACGACCTTGATCATGGCGAACCAGTACTCGAACTCGCCGAAGAAGCGCACGGCGGCGAGGTTGATCGCCAGCATCAGCACCGAGAAGCCCACCACCGGCACCCACAGCGGCAGCTGCGGGTACCAGAACTGCAGGTAGAGGCCGGCGGCGATGACCTCGCTGCCGATGTTGACCACCTGCGCGGCCCAGTACATCCAGCGCGAGATGAAGCCCGGCAGGCCACCCAGGTACTCGCGGATGACGGCGCCGAAGCCACCGGCCTCGGGGTGCACGACGACCATCTCGGCCAGCGCGTAGGCCAGCGCCAGCGCGGCGAAGGCGGCCACGGCGTAGGCGATGATCACCGCGGGTCCGGCGATGGAGATCGCCAGGCCGGAACCGAGGAACAGCCCCGTCCCGATCGCGCCGCCGATGGCGATCATGCCGACCTGGCGCCCGGAGAGCGCCCGGCGCAACCCGGACCGCTGGGCCGCTGCGGTGTCCTCAACCACCTGAACTGCCTCCTGCTCGTCGCCGACCTGTTCGGACGTCCGAGCACCTTACGACGCGCACCGCGCCTGCCACGCCGCGGTTGCCGAAGCGTTGCCTAGCGCGGGAGGTTGAAGGTGATGGGGGTGGACTCCTCGACCGAGCGGCTGACGGTGCAGTACTTCTCGATGGCCCGCTGGACCGCGTCGAGGAGCTTGTCGCGGTCCTCCACGCCGTCGAGGTCCGCCTCCAGCGACACCTGGATCTCGGCGAACTTGTGCTTGTCCTCGGGGTTCTTCGTCCGGTCGGCGTGCGCGACGAGCTCGGCGTCCTCGCCGATCCGCCGGACGAAGAGGTTCTCGCTGGTCACCGCGGAGCACGCGGCGACGGCCGCGAGCAGCAGCTCACCGGGGGTGAACGCGCCGGGCGCTCCGTCGCGACCCACGGCGACCTGGGCGCCGCGCGAGTTGGTCGCGGTGAACGTGTGCTCGCCGGTGCGGGTCACTTCGACCGGAGTGGAGGACATTCGAACCACCTGTCGTCGGATTTCGGGGCCGCCCAACCTTCATCGAGCGGACCTGTCCCGGTCAACCGAGCCGCACCGGCCGATGTTCCCCCTGAGACGACGATCTCAGTCCTCGCCGATGTCCTCGTTCCACAGCCGGGGGTGGGCGGCGATGAAGTCGGCCATCATCCGGGTGCAGCCGGGGTCGTCGAGGACGACCACGTCGACACCGTGCTCGGCGAGCCAGTCGTGGCCGCCGTGGAAGTTGCGCGCCTCCCCGATGACGACCCGGCCGATGCCGAACTGCCTGATCAGGCCGCTGCAGTACCAGCACGGCGAGAGCGTGGTGACCATCGTCGTGCCGCCGTAGGAGCGCTGGCGCCCGGCGTTGCGGAAGGCCGCCGTCTCGCCGTGCACCGACGGGTCGTCGTCCTGCACCCGCCGGTTGTGCCCGCGCCCCAGCACCTGCCCGTCCGGGCCGATCAGCGCCGCCCCGATGGGGATGCCGCCGGAGGCCAGGCCCGCTTCGGCTTCCGCGACGGCGACCTGCAACCACTCCCGGTAGTCCACTTCGGACATCCCTTCGTCAGACCCGGAACAGGGCGCAGAACATCGCGTCCGTGCCGTGCTTGTGCGGCCACAACTGCACGCCGGGGCCGTCGCCGAGGTCCGGCACGTCCGGGAAGTGCTCGCGCGCGTCGAGCTGGGTCACCCCGGTGCGGCGCACTACGTCGGCCACCACGCCCTCGGTTTCGGGCAGGTGCGGCGAGCACACGACGTAGCCGACGATCCCGCCGGGCCGGGTGAGCTCGATGGCCGAGGTGAGCAGTTCGCGCTGCAGCTTGGTGAGCTCGCCGACGTCGCCGGGCTGCCGCCGCCAGCGCGCCTCCGGGCGTCGCCGCAGCGCGCCGAGGCCGGTGCACGGCGCGTCCACCAACACCCGGTCGAAGCCGGACTCCAGGCCCGGCGACCGGCCGTCGGCGGTGTGCACGGTCACCGACAGGCCCTCGGTGGTCTTGCGCACCAGGTCGGCGCGGTGCGGAGCCTGCTCGACGGCGTCGAGCGCGCCGCCGTCGAGGGTGACCAGCGCGCCCAGCAGCCCGGCCTTGCCGCCGGGCCCGGCGCACAGGTCGAGCCAGCGCAGGTCGGAGCCGTCGACCTCGGGCTTGGTGACGGCGAGGCTGACCAGCTGGCTGCCCTCGTCCTGGACGACGGCGAAACCTTCCTGCACCGGCTCCAGGTCGCCCGGGTCACCGGCGCCGGCTTCCAGCCGCACGCCGTAGGGCGAGTAGGGCGCGGGGTCGCCGCCGGTGATGGCGGCGAGCTCGTCGGCGCTGATCTCGCCGGGCCGCGCGGTCAGGTGCACCGCCGGGCGGGCGTCGTCCGCGGCCAGCGCGTCCTCGAGCTCGTCGAGCCCGAGGGCGTCGGCGAAGGCCTGCGCGATCCACTTCGGGTGCGCGTGCTTCATCGCCAGGTACCCGACGGGGTCCTTCGAGCGATCCGGGGCGAGCTTGTCGACCCACTCCTGCTCGTCCAGCTCAGCAGCCCGCCGCAGCACGGCGTTGGCGAAACCGGAGAGCTTGGAACCGTTCTCGAACCGCACGATGTCCACAGTGGAGGCAACAGCGGCGTGCGCGGGGATCCGGGTGCGCAGGATCTGGTACACCCCGACCCGCAGCGCGTCCAGCAGTTTCGGGTCCATTTCGGACAGCGGGCGAGTGCTGCAGTCGCCGATCACCGCGTCCAGCAGCCCCTGCGCCCGGCAGGCGCCGTAGGTGAGCTCGGTGGCCAGCGCCGCGTCCCGGCCGGTGATGCGGCGCTGCTTGAGCAGCGGCGGCAGCGCCAGGTTCGCGTAGGCGTCGCGCTCGCGGACCGCGCGCAGCGTCTCCACCGCCACCAGCCGCACCGGGTCGACGTCCACCGGTCGCGGGTTGGCCTTGCGCTGCGGCGGGCGGGCCTTCGACGGGCGGGAGGGCCGTCGGCGGCGTTCGTTCACTGGAGCTTTTCTCCTTGCTCGATGCGTGTGCCGCGCGCCCAGTCGGTGGCGGCCATGCGCTTCTTGCCCGCGGCCTGCACCTCGCCGAGCGCGACCGCGGTGCTGCCGGTGCCGACGAGGACCCGCCGCTTCTCGGCTTTGATCTCGCCCGGCGGCAGCTGCTCGTCGGTGACGGTGACGGGGCCGAGCTTGAAGCGCTCCTCCCCCAGCCACGCCCACGCCCCGGGGTCCGGGGTGACGGCGCGGATGAGCCGGTCGACGGCGGCGGCGGGCGCGGTGAAGTCGACCTTGGCGTCCTCGACGACGACCTTCGACGCGTAGCTGACGCCGTCGGCGGGCTGCTCCTCGGCGCGGACGGTGCCGTCCTCGATGCCGTCGAGGGTGGCGGTCAGCAGCCCCGCCCCCGAGATCGACAGGCGTTCCAGCAGCTCACCGGCCGTGTCGGTGGATCGGATCTCCTCGGTGACCACGCCGAAGACCGGGCCGGCGTCGAGCTCGCGCATGATCCGGAAGGTGCTGGCGCCGGTGATCTCGTCGCCGTGCCGGATCGCGGCCTGCACCGGCGCGGCACCTCGCCACGCGGGCAACAGCGAGAAGTGCAGGTTCACCCAGCCGTGCTGCGGGATCGACAGCGCCTCCTCGCGCAGCAGGGCGCCGTAGGCGACGACCGGGCAGCAGTCGGGGCCGATCTCGCGCAGCCGCGCCAGGAACTCCGGGTCGGAGGCCTTGGCGGGCGTGAGGACCTCGATGCCGTGCTCGTCGGCGAGCGCGCCGACCGGCGAGCGCACGAGCTTGCGACCCCGCCCGGCGGGCGCGTCGGGGCGGGTGACCACCGCAGCGACCTCGTGCCGGTCGGAGTCGATCAGCGCCTGCAGCGCCGGGACGGCGGGCGCGGGGGTTCCGGCGAAGACCACGCGCATGGTCAGCGGCCTCCGAACAGCGGGTGCGGGTTCTGCTTCATGACCGGGACGTTGCCGTCGAACCAGGAGGCCTGCCGGACCTCGCGCATGGCGGCCTTGCGGGTCTCCTCGTCGAGGCGGTCCAGGAACAGCACGCCGTCGAGGTGGTCGGTCTCGTGCTGGATGCAGCGCGCCAGCAGGTCGGTGCCCTCGACCTCGACGGGCTCGCCGTGCGCGTTCCAGCCGCGCGCGACGACGTGCTTGGAGCGCAGGCAGTCCCAGGACATGCCGGGGATGGACAGGCAGCCCTCGGGCCCGAGCTGGCCGTCGTCGCCGACGGCGGTCCAGGTCGGGTTGATGAGGTGCCCGGCGAAACCGTCGCAGTGGTAGGTGAACACGCGCAGGCTCACGCCCAGCTGCGGCGCGGCCAGTCCGGCGCCGCCCTGGTCCTCCATCGTGTCCCAGAGGTCCTTGACGAGGGTGCGCAGCTCCTTGTCGAAGTCGACCACCTCGTCGGCTTTGGTGCGCAGGACGGGGTCGCCGAAGAGTCTGATCGGCTGGACGGTCACCTGGTCTCCCTGAAACGTCGACTACGACCCGACGAGTCTAGTCGCCGACCCCCGTCCTCCGGCCCACCGCCGCACCCCGAGACGCCCACCACCACACACCGGGGGCGGCCACCGCCCGAACGCACCCCACCGGCGGCACGCGGCCCCGGGATTCGAATTTCGCGCGAAGTTCGAGTCCGGAAGTTCCCGGTCGAATTTCGCGCGAAATTCGAATCACCCACTGGGGTCCGCAGCGTTTCCGCTGGTCAGGGTGTGGGTAGGACGACTCCGGCTGATCCGCCGCCTCGGCGGTGGGGTTCTGCCGCGGCGATCCAGCGTCCGTCGGGGAGCAGTTCGACGCCGGTGGCGGCGCCGATCTCCTCGCTGGTCTTGAAGCGGTGGCCGAGGGCTTCGAGCTTGGCCGCTTCGGGCTGGGCGAGGAAGCCGGGCTCGGCGTCGGTGGTGGCGCTGTTGCGCTGCGAAGCGCGCGGTTCGGCGATCGCGTCGGCCAGCGACAGGCCCCGGTCGAGCCTGCCGGTGAGCGTCTGCAGCACGGTGGTGATGATCGTCGAGCCGCCCGGGCTTCCGACGGCCAGCACCGGCTTGCCGTCGCGCAGCACGATCGTCGGGCTCATCGAGCTGCGCGGCCGCTTGCTCGGCCCCGGCAGGTTCGGGTCCGGCACGCCGGGCGTGACGGGGGTGAAGCTGAAGTCGGTGAGCTCGTTGTTGAGCAGGAAGCCGCGGCCGGGCACGACGATGCCGCTGCCGCCGGTCTGCTCGATGGTCAGCGTGTAGGACACGATGTCGCCGCGCGCGTCGGCCACGGTCAGGTGCGTGGTGTTGGGGCCCTCGTAGGGCTCACCGCCGCCGCGTCCGCCGCCGCAGCCCTGCGGCGCAGCGGGATCACCGGGTGCGGCCGGCGCGGGGAGCACGGCGTCGTCGCTGATCAGGCACTCGCGGGAGGCCGCGAACTCGTCGCTGAGCAGCCCTTCGGTGGGCACGTCGGAGAAGGCGGGGTCGCCCACCCACCGGTTGCGGTCGGCGAAGCCGAGCTTGCTGGCCTCCAGGTACCGGTGCAGGTAGCCGGTCTTGTCGGCCGCGGCGAGGTCGCCGCGTTCCAGGATGTTGAGCGCCTCGCCGACGGTGGTGCCGCCGGAGCCGGAGGGCGCCATGCCGTAGACGTCGAGGCCGCGGTAGTCGGAGTGCGTCGGCTCCTGGTCGATGACCCGGTAGTCGTGCAGGTCGGAGGTGGTCATGGCACCGGGCCGGACCTGCCGCCCGGCGGCCGGGTCGACGGGTGGCTGGTTGACGGTCTTGACGACGTCGGCGCCGATGTCGCCGGAGTACAGCGCCTGCATGCCTTCGGTGCCGAGCCGCCGGTAGGTGTCGGCCAGGTCGGGGTTGCGGTGCACGCTGCCGACGGCGGGCGGCTGACCGCCGGGCAGGAACAGCTCGCGGGTGGCCGGGAACGCGCTGAAGCGCTCCTGGTTGTCGGCGGTCTGCGAGCGGAACGTCTCGTCGACGACGAAGCCCTCGCGCGCCAGCTTCTCGGCCGGGCGCAGGACCGCGCCGAGGTCCTGGCTGCCCCAACGCTCCAGCGCCCGCTGCCAGGTCTGCGGGGTGCCGGGCACGCCGACGCCGAGCCCGCTGGTCACGGCGTCGTCGAAGGGGATCGGCTGCCCGTTCTCCAGGAACAGGTCCTCGCGGGCCGATGCGGGCGCGGTCTCGCGGCCGTCGATGGTCTCGACCTGGCCGGTCGCGGCGTCGTAGTGCACGAAGTAACCGCCGCCGCCGATGCCCGCCGAGTAGGGCTCGGTGACGCCGAGCGCGGCTGCGGTGGCCACGGCCGCGTCAGCAGCCGTGCCACCCCGGCGCAGCACGTCGAGCCCGGCTCGAGTGGCGTTCGGGTCGACGCTGGAGACCGCACCACCGAAACCGACGGCCTCGGCCTGCTTCGGCGGTTCCGGCGGCGCTGCGGACGCCGCCTGCGCCACCGGCACCACCAGCGCGCACACCCCGAGCACGCTCAAGCCCACCCGGGCACTCGATCGCATCTGTTCCGTACCTCCTGCAGTTCAACCGCGAACGAGCTGCGAGGCGTGGAGCACCTCGCAGCGCGCGCCGAGCAAGACGCCCGCTCGAACTCCTTCTAACCCCTCGGCACCAGGGCAGCGTCGTGGTAGCGGCAGTTCGGTGCCCAGAGCAGGAACGAGTTCATCCCGTTGCTGCGCGCGGCGTCGATCTGCGCGGCCACCTCCCCTGGACCGTAGGTCACCCCGAGGCTGAAGTCCTGCAACCACGGGATGATCTGCACGTCCGTGCCCTCGACGACCTTGGCGAACTCGGCCAGCGATCGCTGCACGATGTCGAAGGGCTGGCTGTTGGGGTTGCCGACCCCGAACTCGCCCGCCGCCCAGTGCGACGGGTAGACCATCGGCGCGATGTAGTCGACGTACTGCGACATCTGGCGGATGTCCTGGGCGATCTCGGTCGGCCGGTCGACGGCGATGCCGAACACCGATGCGCCCAGCAGCGCGCCACGCGAGCGGACCTCGGTCTGGGTCTGGCGCAGGAAGTCGGCGATGGCCGCTTCCGGGGTGCCGACCAGGTTCGGGATCCGCATCTGCTCCATGTGGCCGTCCGGCCGGCGCACGTAGTCGTAGAGCACGTCGTCGAAGCCGAGCTGGGCGGCTTCGGCGGCGATGTCGACGTTGTACTGGCGCACCACCGGGTCGGCGAAGTTGGTGAAGGCGAACTGCCCGTACCCGCTGGACCAGGGGGAACCGCCCGAGGTCTGCACGACGCGCTCGGGGTGGCCGCCGTTCCAGGAGGCCGCGCCGAGGACCGGGTCCTTGAACGCCACGAGCCTGCCGACGACCCGCACACCCATCCCGTGCAGCTGGTCGAGGACCTGGCGGGCGTTGTAGTAGCCCTTGACGGCACCGATCTGGTGGGCCATCGGGACCGCGGAGTCGTAGACGACCTCGCCGCTCTCGTCCTTGAGGTCGAGCTCGACGGTGTCGATCTTGCCCTGGCGGGCCATTTCCAGGATCGGCTCGCGCAGCGAGTCGCTGGTCCAGGCCATTCCGGTGACGTGCACGGCTCGCATGCCCGGGTGTTTGATGTGGACGGTCATGGCCCGCTCGGTCCTGTTGCCCGCCACGTCGGTGGCGACGACCTCGACGTCGCGGTCCGGCTTGTCGACCACGACGCTGAACGCGCCCCGCGGATCGGGTGTGACCTGCTTGCCCGCCACTTCGACGCGGTCGGCGCCGTGCGCCTGGCCGGTGACGGTGACCGGCCGGTTGGGCCCGTCGGGCCGCAGCGAGTCGTCGACCCGGAGGTCCGGTGGCGTGTTGTCCACAGTGAACTCGTGACTCGTGGTGTCTGAACCGAGCCAGGAGATGCTGCGCGGTGCGTCGACGACCAACTCGTGCGGACCATCCGGCAGTCCGGCGGGGGCGAGGGTCAAACCGCCCGGGACCTGGCGCGCAGCGACCTCGCGCCCGTCGACCGTGACCTTGGCGTTGTTCACGCCCTGGATACCGACTTCGGCATTGGTGTTCACCGGCTGAGCCAAACCGGTGATCTTGACGTCCTCTGTGGACAGACTTCGCAACAGGAGGAAACCGAAGAGCAGCACCAAGGCGGTACCGACTCCGATCAGGGCATATCTGGGCATTCCGGCGCTGATGGCCTTGATGCGGGCGCGCGCTGAAGCAGCATCCGACATCGGTTTCGCCTCCCCGACTTAGGCGAACTCGCGCGGTGCACGAATTTCCTTGCTGGACAATTGTGTTCCGGCCACTACCGCGCGGCCGGAAATCCACTGTCGCAGTCGGAACGGGCTAGATCAATTGGCCACTTGGAGTATCCCGGGACCGGAACTCGATCTATACCGTTGGTTCCGATGCTGCCTTCCAGAACCCTGGTTCGCTCCGTGGTCCTCGCGATGCTCCTCGCCTCCGCCGCGTGCAGCGCACCCGCCGCGCCCGCCCCTCCGCCGCCGCCTGCCGCTCCCGCAGCACCGCCCGCTCCCCCGCCGCCACCGGATCCGGCGTCGGTCGGGGCCAACGAGCTCGGGGACGTCCCGGTGCTGATGTACCACCGGGTCACACCCACTCCGACCAGCGTCTACGACCGCACTCCCGCCGATTTCCGGGCCGAGCTGGAACGCCTGGCCCGGGAGGACTACGTGCCGGTGACGGCCACCGAGTACGCCACCGGGAAGATCGACATCCCGGCCGGAAAGCACCCGGTGGTGCTGACCTTCGACGACGGCTCGGCCACCCAGTTCACTGTGGACGCTTCGGGCGGGCCCGCGCCGGAATCGGCGATCGGCATCCTGCTCTCCGTCGCCCGGGAGAACCCGGGCTTCCGCCCCGTCGCGACGATGTACGTGTTCAACCCGCCGTTCGAGGAACCCACCGGTCGGCGCAGTCTCACCTGGTTGCACGACAACGGTTTCGAGATCGGCAACCACACGCTCGACCACCCCAACCTCGGCCAGGTCTCCTCGGAGCAGGCGCAGCGGGAGATCGCCGGGATGCAGCGCGTCATCACCGACGCGGTTCCGGGTCTGCGGGTGGACTCGATCGCGCTGCCGCTGGGCATGCACCCCGACGACGAGAAGCTGGCCGCCGACGGTTCGGCCGACGGGGTGACCTACCACCACACGAGCGTCATGCTGGTGGGCTCGAACCCGGCTCCGTCGCCGTTCACCACGGATTTCGACCCGGCGAACATCCCGCGCGTCCGCTCGCAGGGCCCCACCGGCGAGGACGCGAACTACGGCTCGACGGTCTGGCTGGACAAGCTCGCCGCCGACCCGGCGTCGCGCTACACCTCCGACGGGGACCCGACCAAGACCTCGGCACCGAACTCCGCGTCCGAGCAACCCTCCCCCACCGCCCCCAACGTGCACCGGTACTGAGCCCCGGCGGTTCGGCCTGAACCACCGGCAAACCCCCGCTCGCGTTGGGGTGCCCGGATTACTCCGGTAATCGGGTGCCGGGTTGCGGCAGTTTTCCGGCACCGGAATACCGGAGCAATCCGGGCATCCCGCTCTTCGTTGCCCCGCGAGGGGAGAATTTGCTCTTCCGAATGCTGATCGTGACCAACGCGTAAGGCGGGTTGGTATGAACGTGTCACGTGCGTTGACACGGACGCGAAACCGCGACACGCAGGGTTAATCAGCTGCTAGCGTCCCGCCATCATCTTCGCCGCAGAAACCGGAGGGGGTTTCCGCTGGTGACGTCACAGGACGCCGAGACTCATCACCGGACCATCAAGAAGCGGCTGTCGCGGGCGCTCACGCTGCCGATCGTGCTGTTGTCGGTCGTGCTGCTGTCGTCGACCGCGCCGCAGGGGGTCGAATCGTTCGTCGTCTGGCGGATCGGGGTCGCGGCCAAGGAAGCCGCAACCACGGCGATGCGCGGTTTCGCGGCGCTGCAGCACGAGCGGGACCTGTCGGTGCGGGACGGCATCCCGCCCGCGCAGCTGGCCGCCGCGCGGCGCGCGACCGACCACGACGTCGCCGAGCTCAACCGAACGCTGGAGTCGCTGACGGGCTACGCGCCCGCACCGATCGCGGACAAGACCGCCGAGCTGCAGCGGCGGCTGGGGGAACTGCCGCAACGACGGCTGCTCGCGCAGAGCGGTGAGCTCAACCGCCGCGCCACCGTCGACTACTTCAACTCCGCCATCGACGCCGGGATCGACCTGTTCGACACCCAGTCGCGGCTGGCCCACGACATCCAGGTCACCCAGGACGGCATCACCGCCACCGAGCTGCTGCGCGCCTCGGACCTGATGCGGCGGGCGGCCATGGTCGGCGGGTCGGCCGTGGACTCGGGGCGGTTCGAGGCCGGCGAGCACCACGCGTTCACCGAGATGGTGTTCACCTACCGCGGCCAGGTCCGCGCCGAGAGCGCTCACGCCGCCCCGCAGGCGCAGGAGCGCTTCCGCCAGCTGACGGCTTCGCCGGCGTGGCAGCGGCTCACCGCGGCCGAGGACCAGCTGGTCGCGGCCGGGGCGGGCGGCGTGCACGCCCTGTCGCCGGAGCAGCAGCGGGCCTGGCACGACGACGTCAGCACCGTGGGCCGCCAGCTCAACGAGCTGTCGATGGCGCAGTCCGATCACGCGGTCACGCTCGGCATGACGCAGAGCTACGCGAAGTTCGTCTGGACGGTGCTGGTGGTGCTGGTCGCCGTCGCGGTGGTCGGCCTGTGCTGGTGGTACTCGTGGCGCAACATCGGCCTGGCCGAGCAGGTGCTGCAGCGGCTGGCGCGGCTGCGGGACGCGGTCCTGCACCGCACCAACGACCTGCTGCCGCCGATCCTGGAGCGCGCCCGCGAGGGCGAGCGGGTCGACGTGGACGGCGAGCTGGGCGAGCTGGACTTCGGTCGCGACGAGATCGGCCAGGTCGCCGACGCGATGGAGGTCTCGCAGCGCGCCACGATCGACGCCACCGTCAACGAGGCGGGCACGCACGCCGCGTTCCGCAGCGCCATCGCCGCGATCGCCAGCGGGCAGCAGACGCTCATCCAGCAGGCGATCGTGCTCATCGACGCCGCCGAGCACGACGAGCAGGACCCGGCCAAGCTGCGGCGGTTGCTGCAGGTCGACAGCACGGTGACGCGGCTGCGCCGCAAGATCGAGAACCTGCGGGTGCTGGCCGGTGACACGCCCGGCCGCCGCTGGCACGATCCGGTGCCGCTGAGCAAGCTCGTGCAGTCGGCGATCGGCGAGACCGAGCACTACACCAGGATCAACGTGCGCGCGGTGCCCGCGGTGGCGGTCAAGGGCCCGGCGGTCACCGACACGATCCGGGTGCTGGCGGAGCTGATGGACAACGCGACCCGCTTCTCCCCGCCGAACTCCGCGGTGCTGGTGCGCGTCGAGCGCACGACCGGCGACCGGGTGCTGGTGGAGATCGAGGACCGCGGCTTGGGAATGAAGGACGCCGACCGCCGGCGGATCAACGAGACCCTGTCGGCACCACCGGAATTCACCGCCACCTCGGTGCAGGACGACGTCCGGCTGGGGATGGTGGTGGTCAGCAGGCTGGCGCAGCGGCGCGGCATCGAGGTCAGCCTGCACCCCGGCGACGGGTCGGGCACTCGCGCGTCGGTGCTGCTGCCCGGCGACGTCCTCGCCGACGTGCCCACCCAGTCCGAGCGCAGCGGCGACGCCACCGTCCGGATCCGGCGCAGACCACGCAGCGCGCCCGCGGTCCCCGAGCCCGATGACGGCGTTCTGCCGCAGCGCAAGCGCGGCACGACGCTGGCGCGGCTCAAGGCTCGACCCCGGCCGAGCAGGGCGCTGCAGGGCGAGCCCGTGTCCGACGAGCCCGCCGACGGGCAGCGCCCGTCGGGTTCGGTGGCGTTCGTGAACCAGATCCAGCGCGCCCGTTCTCAGCAGGAGGGACGTTCGTGAGCAGCGACGACTTGAGCTGGTTGCTCGAGGATTTCCAACACCAGGTCCCCGACGCGAGGGGGCTGATCCTGTTCTCCGCGGACGGCCTGCCGACCGCGTTCTGCGGCATGACCGAGAACGAGGCCGACGCGCTGGCCGCGCTGGGGGCTTCGATCAACAGCACGGTGGCCAGCGCGAGCGCGCACACCCGCTCCGGCGCCGTGCGGCACACCCTGATCGAGAGCGATGACGCCTACCTGCTGCTCAACCAGGCCGCCGAGCGCACGGGACTGCTGGTGGTCGTCGCGGCCAGCGCGGACCTCGAGCTCACCGCCACGGCGGTCGAGCAGCTGCTGAGGCGCGTGGGAGCGCACCTGGCGACCCCGGCTCGGCGGTGAGGCGGCATGGCCGAGTGGGACGACGAACCCGGGCCGCTGGTGCGGCCCTACGTGCACACCGGGGGCCGCACCGACCTCCACTCCGAGGAGCTGGACGTCTCGGCCCTGCTGCGCGCCACTCCCGAGGCCCGCGAGCACGAGGTGTCGCTGAGCGCGGCCGCGGTGCGGGAGTTGTGCGCGAAACCGGTTTCGCTGGCGGAGATCGCCGCGGAGCTGGAGAGCCCGATCTCGGTGGCGCGCGTCCTGGTCGGCGAGCTCGTCGACCAGGGCCTGCTGCGGGTGTCCGCGCCGCGCACCGACCGGCCTGACGTTTCGTTCATGGAGAGGCTGCGCAACGATGTCCGGAACCTGTGACCCGAACACGACCTCGGCGAAGATCGTGATCGCCGGGGCTTTCGGGGTCGGCAAGACCACGATGATCACCAAGCTCACCGACCGGGAACCGCTGCGCACCGAGGAGATCCTCACCGAGGCGAGCGTGGGCGTCGACGACCTGGCGGGCGTGGAGCAGAAGAAGACCACGACGGTGGCGCTGGACTTCGGTCGCCTGGACCTGCCCAGCGGACCGAAGCTCTACCTGTTCGGAACCCCGGGCCAGGACCGGTTCTGGCCGATGTGGGACAGCATCGCGCTCGGCGCCCTGGGCGCGATCGTCATCGTCGATCCGCAGCGGTTGGGCCAGTGCTTCGCCATCCTCGACTTCTTCGAGGACCGCGGGATCCCGTTCGTGGTCGCGGTCAACGAGTTCGACGGCGCCCCGCGGCACGAACCGGAGCAGATCGCCGCGGCGCTCGACCTCGACCCGGACGTCCCGGTCCTGCACTTCGACGCCCGGAGCAAACCAGCCACCAAGGAAGTCCTGGTCGCCGTCCTGGACCGAGCCATCGAGCACCGGACCGGCCAACCGGGCCCGGTCCGGGCCACGAGCCCCTAGCACTCCGGACGCGGCTTTTACCCGACGGTTACAACTGAGCCTTGTTCATCGGCGGATCAGCTCATACCTTTGTTTGGTATACCGTGCTGGTATACCAAACAAAGGATGATGCAGATGTCCAACACCCGTTGGCGCTTGTTCGGTCTCCTGTTGTTGCTGGTCACCGTCAATTACATCGACCGCGGATCGCTGTCCGTGGCCCTCCCGATGATCAAGACCGAGTTCGGCATCGGGCCCGAGGTCACCGGCGTCCTGCTGTCGGTCTTCTTCTGGGCCTACGCCGCCATGCAGATCCCCGCCGGCTGGCTGATCGACCGGTTCGGCCCGCGCAAGCTGATCACCGCCGCCTGCCTGGGCTGGGGTGGAGCGACCGCGATCTCGGGGCTCGCGCCCAACACCGCGACGATGGCGGTGGGGCGAGCCGCGCTCGGCGTCGCCGAGGCACCCATCATGCCCGCGGGCGGCAAGCTCAACGCCGTCTTCCTCACCGAGAAGGAACGCGGTCGCGGCGCCACCATCCTCGACGCCGGCGCACCGCTGGGCTCGGCGTTCGGCGGCGTCGTGATCACCGGGCTCATCGCGGCCACCGGCAGCTGGCGATGGGCGTTCGTCGCCGCCGGTGTCGCCACGATGCTGCTCGGGTTCTGGGCGTGGCGAGCCATCCGCGACACCCCGGAAGCCCATCCCGGCGTCGACGACGCCGAACGCGCCTACCTCGCCGAGGCCCGGCGCGAGGAGAACGCGCGGCACCAGGCCACCGGCCGCCGGGCCGGTCTCGTGCACTACCTGCGCTACCGCAGCTTCTGGGCGATGTGCCTGGGCTGGCTGGGTTTCAACGGCGTCTTCTACGGCTTGCTGACCTGGGGACCGCTGTTCCTGTCGGAGAGCAAGGGCTTCGACCTCAAGACCATCGGCTGGTCGACCTTCGTCATCTTCGGCGCCGGCTTCGTCGGTGAGATCCTCGGCGGGCAGCTCGCCGACCGCCTCCGCGACCGCGGCTACCGCACCAACCCGGTGATGCGGACGCTGCTCGGGTTCGCCGGGCTGTGCGTGATCGCCGGACTGGTCGGCGTCGTGCTCGTGCCGGGCCCGATCGCCGCGATCGCCCTGCTGTCCACCGTGCTGTTCTTCCTGCGCTGGGTCGGCCTGTTCTGGGCCGTGCCCGCGATCCTCGGCGGCACCGAGGACGCCGGGGTGCTCGGCGGGGCCATGAACCTGGCGGGCAACGTCTCCGGGTTCATCACGCCGATCGCGGTCGGGCTCATCGTCGGCGCGACCGGCGGCTACACCGGGGCACTGCTCTACTTCGTCGGAGCCGGGGTCCTCATGACGATCTCCGTGCTGGTCCTGGACTACAGCACGCGACTGGCTCCGCGCTCCGAGTCCAGCCCGATCCGAGGAGGTGCGGCATGACGCGCATCGGCATGATCGTCCCGTCATCGAACACGACCGTCGAGCCCGCCACCAGGCGTTTGCTGATCGACCGGTCCGATGTGGACTTCGTGTGCACCCGAATTCCGGTGCACGCCATCGCACGCGACGGCTCGGGCGGGTCCTTCGACATCGCGACGATGGTCGACGCCGCTGCGCTGCTGGCCGATGCGGCGGTGGACTGCGTCGTCTGGAACGGCACCGCCGGGTCCTGGCTGGGAGCCGACCACGACCGGCGGATCGTCGAGGCGATCACCGACCGCACCGGTATCCCGGCCACCACCTCGACGCTGGCGATCCTGCGGGCCTGCCGCGCCTTCGGCATCACCGAACTGGCCTGCGCCACGCCCTACACCTCCGACGTGGTGGAGGCGATCGTCGCCGAGTACGCGCAGCACGGGATCAGCATCACCGGACATCACGAGTGGGGCCTGACCGACAACCGCTCCTTCGCCGTCCCCGATTCCGCCGAGGTCGCCGCGCTGCTGCGCGGAGCGATGAGCTCCGGTGGCCAGGCGGTCGGACTGATCTGCACCAACGTCGACGGGGCCGCGGTCGCCGGGTCCGTCGAGGACGAGCTGGGCGTGCCGGTGATCGACAGCATCGCCGCGACGTTGTGGTGGGCCCTGGAAACCGCCGGCGCGCCCGCGCGCATCACCGGCGCCGGGGCGCTGCTCGACCAAGCGGACCTGCGGCACCGGGCCACCGCGATCGTCACCGAGCTCCGCGAGCGCACCGGCTGCGACCGGACCACCCTGCGCGTCGACGACGCGCGCCGGGGCCTGCACGTCGACCTGTGCGCGGCCGAGTCGCGCGCCGCGGGCGTGCGCTCCATCCAGCACGACCCGTCCCTGGACCAGCGCGGCCTCGACACCGTGCGGTGGCTGGACGAGCACCGCCGGGTCCTCGTCCAGCCCGCGTTCACCGAACCGCCCTTCCCGCCGCAGGCGCTGCGCGAGGTCTACGGCGTGTGCGCGCAGGTGCTGGGCCCGGTCGAGCGGGACGGCGACGTCGTGGCGTGGCTGTCGGCGCACAGCATGACCGAACGCGAGTGGTCCGCGTCCGATGTGGAGGCCGTGAACGCCGCGCGGGATGCGGTGTCCGCTCTCCTCGACCAGTGAACCCCCGATGTGGAAAGGGAAGCAACGCATGAAGAAGATCCAGGTCTGCGTCGGCGTCGATGTGGACTCCTGCGCGGGATGGCTGGGCTCCTACGGCGGCCAGAACTCCCCCAACGACATGCAGCGCGGCGTGTTCGCCGGCCAGGTCGGCGTGCCCCGGATGCTCAAGCTGCTGGAACGGCGCGGCATCACCACCACGTGGTTCTGGCCCGGCCACTCGATCGAGACGTTCCCCGAGCAGGCCAGGATGTGCGTCGAGGCCGGGCACGAGATCGGCGCGCACGGCTACAGCCACGAGAACCCGCGTTCGCTGTCGCCGGAGCAGGAGCGCGACGTGATGACCAAGAGCGTCGAGCTCATCGAGGACCTCTGCGGCGAGCGACCGCGGGGGTACGTCGCGCCGTGGTGGGAGATGAGCGAGCACACCGCGGGCATCCTCGCCGAGTTCGGGTTCTCCTACGACCACTCGCAGAACTACCACGACTTCGTGCCGTTCTACGCGCGCGTCGGCGACCGGTGGACCCCGATCGACACCTCGCAGCCCGCGGCGCACTGGATGAAACCGCTTGCCCACGGCCGGGAAATCGATCTCGTCGAGTTCTGCGGGAACTGGTACGTCGACGACCTGCCGCCGATGATGTTCATCAAGTCGCACCCGAACTCGCACGGCTTCGTCAACCCGCGCGACATCGAGGCCCTGTGGAACGACCAGTTCGACTGGGTCCACCGCGAGCTCGACTACGCGGTCATCCCGATGACGCTGCACCCGGACGTCTCCGGGCGCCCTCAGGTGCTGCTGATGCTGGAACGCCTGCTGGACCGGTGGGCGGGCTTCGAGGGCGTCGAGTTCGTGACGATGGCCGAGGCCGCCGACGAGTACCGCCGGCGCTTCCCCTTCGACGCGCCCGCGCGGCCCGACGGCGTGGGCCGGTGAGCAGGTGATTCGGCCGAGCGCACTGCTAGGATCGGGGACGGCATGTCCCGGACAGATCCTCACCCGAACGCGACCGAGAACGTCTTGCTGCGAGGTCGGCTGATCGACACCTTGCGCAACGACGTGATCATCGGTCGCTACCCTCCCGGCTACCGGCTCGTCGAGCGGGACGTCGCCGACACCTACGGTGTCTCGCGGCTTCCCGCCCGGGAGGCGTTGCAGGCGCTGCGCGCCGAAGGTTTCCTCGAGGTCCGCAACTCGCGCGGTCTGGTCGTGCGCACCTGGACCGAGACCGACGTCAGCGAGCTGTTCGACATCCGCCAGGCGCTGGAGGCCGTCGCCTGCCGCCAGGCCGCCGAGCAGCGCACCGACGACGACCTCACCGCACTGCGCGAGGCGGCCGATGACGCCGACGCCGCCTTCAGCTCCGGTGACACGGCCGGTGCGCACGACGCGAACGCGCTGTTCCACCAGCTGCTGGTCACCGCCGCGCACAACCGCACGCTCAGCGAGGTCATCGCGCCCGTCCTCTACCGGGTCCAGTGGCTGGTCCGGCAGATCCCCGACCCGCACTCGGTCTCCGACGACCACCACGCCCTCGTCGACGCCATCGCCGCAGGTGACCCCCGCCGGGCCCAACACCTGGCCACCACGCACGCGGAGCGCAACCGCACCAAGACCCTCCGAGCGATGTTCCCCACCCGCTGAGACCCGGCAGTCATCCCTGGGCGAGCCACTCGTCGCGGGTGAGGGCGTATTCGACGTCGCCGTGCTCGGAGCCTTCGACGGGGCCTTCCGGCCAGGTGGTGAAGAACGTGCGGATGTGGCGGAGGCCCGCTTTCTCCATGACCCGGCGGGATCCGGTGTTGACCGTCATGGTCTGGGCCCAGACTCGGCGCAGGCCGAGTTCGGTGAAGCCCTTGCGGATGAGGGCGATCGCGCCCTCGGTGGCCAGGCCCCGCCCCCAGGTGGAGCGGTGCATCCGGTAGCCGAGCTCGAAGTTGTCGGCCTCGGCCGGCGTGTCCGGGTGGAACTTGAAGAGGCCCAGGAATTCCCCGGTTCCGCGATCGGCGGCGACCCAGTTGCCGTGGCCGTCGAAGCGGGCGTAGCGGTCCAGGTACAGCGGCATGGTCCTGGACCGGACGTCGTCGAACGTGGTCGGCAGGCCGCCGTTGAGGTAGCGCATGACCTCGGGGTCGTTGTTGAGGCGGAAGACCTCGCCGGAATCCTCCTCGGTGAGCTCCCGCAGCACCATCCGCGCGGTTTCCAGGAAGATCCGCACCACTACAGCATCTCCAACGGGTCCAGGCGGACCTGGAGCTCGGTGGCCTTCCTCGCCGCGCGGATCGCCTGGGCGGCGTGCAGGGAGTCGGCGAGCGCCCGGCCTTCGGAGCGGTCGACGCGGACGATGAGGCGCTCCCGCTCGGAATTGCCGTCCTCGTCGACCTCGCCGAGCGGTACCGGCCCGAGGACTTCGGCGCTGGCGGGGAGGTCCGCGGAGTCCAGGAGGGCTTCGATGGCGTCGGGCGTGCCGTCGACGGCGGCGACCCGGCGGGCGGGTGGGAAGCCGAGTTCAGCGCGTTCGGCGAGCTCCTGCGCGGCGTACCAAGCGGGGTCCCAGCGGACCAGGGCCTGCACCGGCTGCAGCGAGGACTCGGCCATCACCACCACGCGCCCGCCTTCGGAAGCGGGCCGGACCAGCGCGGCCGCGGCGAACCACTTGCGCAGCGCGGTCTCCGAAGCGCGCAGCTCCGGTCGTCCGAGCATGGTGCGGCCGTCGAGCAGCAGCGCCGCGCCGTAGCCGCCTTCAGCGACCGGTTCGGCGCCGGGCGTGCACACGATCAGCGCGGGCTTGCCGGGCACGTCGGCGAGGATCTCACCCGCACCGGAGGTGCGCACCGGGAACCCGGGGAACGCGCGCCCCAGCTCCTCGGCGGTACGGCCGGCGCCGACGGCGACCGCGCGCAGTCGGCGCGAACCGCACTGGGGGCACTTGAACGCGGCTTCGGCCGCCCCGCACCACTGGCACGCGGCGGGTTTGGGCATGCCGTCCTCGGTTCCGCCGGGCAGCGCCAGCGGCCCGGCGCACCGTCGGCACCGAGCGCGTTCGCGGCAGTCTCCGCAGGCCAGAGCGGGCACGTAGCCGCGGCGGGGCACCTGGACGAGCACCGGGGCGCCGTTGTTGAGCGCGGCACGGGCGGCCTCGAACCCGACCGAGGGCAACCGGGCGGCGCGGGCGGCCGGATCGCGCGCCAGCTGCGTGTCGTCCTCACCGATGGAGGTGACGCGCGGTGCGGCGCTGCGGACTTCGGTGCGGTGCGCGACGAGTTCGTGCGCCCAACCGGAGTCCACCAGCAGCGCGGCCTCGGCGGTGCGCGCGAACGCGCCGACGATCAGCGCCGCACCGGCGGTGTGGGCGCGCTGGGTGAGCACGTCGCGGGTGTGCGGGTAAGGCACCTGCGGGTAGCTGTGCAGGTCGTCGCCGTCGTCCCACACCACGGCCAGCCCCAGGTCGCGGACCGGCGCGAACATCGCCGCGCGCGTCCCGATGACGACCCGGGCTGCGCCGCGCAGCGCGGCGAGCCAGTGCTTGTAGCGCTCGGCCGGGCCGCTGTCGGCGGTCAGCGTCACCACGTCGTCGCCGAGCAGCGCCGCGCACGCGGAGTGCAGGCGCTTGAGGTCGCGGTGGTCGGGGACGACGATCAGCGCGCCGCGCCCGGCCGACGCCGTGGTCGCGGCGGCCTCGGCGAGCCGGGCCGGCCAGTCCTCCCCCGGCAGCGCCTGCCACACCGCCCGCGCGGGACGACCAGCGTGCAGCGCGTCCACAAAGGACTGACCGTGCTGGTATCGCTGCCACGCGGGCGTTTCCGGGCGCTGCGGTGGCGGGAGCGGCTCGCGGCGCGCGGACTTCTCGGCGGCGGCGCTGCGCGGCGGGATCGCCAGCCGCAGGACGTCGACGAGCATCCCGCCGTAGCGGTGGGCGACGGCCTGGGCCTGGGCGAGCATGTCGGGCGTGAGCACCGGTTCCGGTGAGGACACCCGCTCCAGCCAGGCGAGGTTGCCCTTGAAGTCGGAGGTCTCGACGCGTTCCAGCAGGTAGCCGTCGACGAGCTTGCCGCGGAAGCGCACCCGCACCCGGCAGCCGGGCTGCGCGTCGGCGTCGAGCCGGTCGGGGACGCGGTAGTCGAACGGGCGGTCCAGGTGCACCGGCAGCGGCACGTCGACCAGCACGCGCGCGATGGGGCTGTTCGCCGCCGCCGTGCGCTCGGTCTCCTCCCCCTTCCGCTTCCGGGGCTGCCCTGCTGCCATGCCTCTTCTCTACCATGCACCCCCGTCGTGACCGGTCCCCGGAGTCGACCGGCGAGTTGGTCACGGCGAGCCGGCGCGGCTGAGCCGGTGGGCGAGGTGCGCCGCCGCCTCGCGCAGCTCGGGCGCGTCGATGATGGTGAAGTCCCGGTCGAATGCGGCGAGGTGGACGGCGAGGTCGTGCGGGGTGTCGGCGCCGGCTTCCACCAGGCAGCTCCGCGGGCCGAGCGCGGTGACGGGCCAGGTGACCGGGAGCAGGCCCGCGACCTCCTCCGCCGAGTCGTGGACCTCGACCTCGGCTCGGTAGTTCCACAACACCTGCGCGATGCCCCGCGTGACGAACCCGGTGAAGCCCCCGTCAGGCGGCTGCCTGGGCTCGAAGCGAGGACCGCCCGGGGTGCGCAGCCGCATCCGGTCGACCCGGTAGGTGCGCCAGTCGGCCCGGTCGAGGTCCCACCCGACGAGGTACCAGCGGCGGCCGGTGCTGACCAGGCGGTGCGGCTCGACGTCACGGCTGGTCACGCCTCCTCGCGGACGCGGTAGTCGAAGCGCAGCCGCTCGTGGGCGCGGCAGCCGCGGGCGATCTCGCCGAGGACGTCGGCATCGACGTCGGGACCGGCGACCGCCGCGCTGGTGGCCTGCAACGCCCGCACGTGCTCGCCCAGCCGCGATGGGAGGACCTGCTGCAGCTTGGTGAGCGCGCTGATCGCCCCTTCGGTGCCCGCCGAGCGCAGCGCGAGGGCCACCGCGACCGCCTCGTCGTCGTCGAGGAGCAGCGGCGGCAGCGCAGCACCCGCGCCGAGCCGGTAGCCACCTCCGACGCCCGAAGTGGCGTTGACCGGATATCCCAGGCTCCGCAGGCGTTCCACGTCGGCGCGCACCGTGCGGGTGCTGACCTCCAGGCGCGCGGCGAGCTCGGGCCCCGTCCAGTCCTGGCGGCTCTGCAGCAGCGTCAGCAGGCGCAACAACCGTGCGGCGGTGTCCATCGCTTCATTGTCGTCGACATCGCGGAAGCGCCCTCTCCGCGGTCGGCGCGACGCTGGGGTCATGACGACAGCAGTGGTGACGGGTGGCTCGCGCGGCATCGGCGCGGCGATCGTGCGCAGGTTGACCGCCGGCGGAGCGGAGGTGCTGTTCAGCTACCTCCAGCACGAGCAGGAGGCCGCCGAGCTCGCGGCGCGGACGGGAGCCCGGGCCGTGCTCGCCGACGTCGGCGTCCCCTCTGAGCTCGACGAGCTGTTCTCCCAGGTCGGCGCCCTCGACGTCCTGGTCAACAACGCGGGCATCGCCTCGACGACACCGATGCCGGAGCTGACCGGGCAGGAGTTCGACCGCGTGCTGGCGGTCAACACCAAGGGCCCGCTCCACGCCATGCAGCGCGCGGCGGGCCTGATGCCCCGGGGCGGGCGCATCGTGAACATCTCGACGATGACCACGGTGTGGGCTTCCCCCGGCGAATCCGCCTACGCGGCCAGCAAAGCCGCGCTCGAACAGCTGACGGTCGTGGCCGCGAAGGAGCTCGGTGAGCGGGGCATCACGGTCAACGCCGTCTCCCCCGGCCCGACAGACACCGACTTCCTGCGCGACAACCTGCCGCAGGCGGCGCGGGACGCCGCGGCGGGCATGATCCCGCTCGGTCGGCTCGGCACGCCGGAGGACGTCGCCGACGTCGTCGCCTTCCTCGTCAGCGATGCGGCCCGGTGGGTGACGGGGCAGAACGTGCGCGTGACCGGCGGTCTCGTCTGACCCGTGGTGGGCGCTCCCAGCGGGCGTGTGAAAACATTTTCGAGTGTTTCACGTCGTCTTCTACCACCCCGAGATCCCCGGGAACGCCGGGAACGCGATCCGGATGGCGGCCGGTTCCGGTACCGCGCTGCACCTGATCGAGCCGCTGGGGTTCTCCGTGGAGGATGCGAAGCTGCGCCGCGCCGGGCTGGACTACCACGACCGAGCCGCGCTGCACGTCCACCCGAGCCTGGAGGCCTGCTGGGACGCGCTGCGCCCGGAGCGCGTCATCGCGTTCACCGCGCGCACCGAGACCTCCTACGCCGACGTCGACTACCGGCCGGGGGACGTGCTGCTGTTCGGGCCGGAGTCGGTGGGGCTGCCGGACGAGCTGATCGAGGCGGCGTCGCTGAAGGTGCGGATCCCGATGCTGCCGGGGATCCGGTCGATGAACCTCGCCAACTCGGCCGCGGTGGCCGTGTACGAGGCGTGGCGGCAGCAGGGCTTCAAGGCGCCGTGACGGGTTCGCGGGGCCGCGTCCAGGGCCAGGTCAGCAGCGCCCAGGCGGCCATGCCGACGACGAGCTCCACGGCGAGGTAGGTGGGCCAGCCGCCCATCAGGTCGAGCAGCGACGGGTTCTCCGGCTTGCTGCTGACGAAGCCGTAGTTGGTGCCGGCGGCCTCGTTGAACACCAGCATCGCCAGGCCCCACGTGACGGTGACCCCGCCCGAGACCCAGTAGCCGCGCCAGTCCGGCCGCATCCCGATTCCCCAGGTCAGGAAGGCCGCTGCCCAGATCACGAGCAGGTGCTGGCCCCAGAACTCGATGAAGTTGACGTGCGGGAAGTCGGGCGAGTCCAGCGCGGGCGTGATGATCGCCTGCGGAGTCAGCGTCAGGCCCCAGAAGTAGAGCAGCGCGTGCGGGGTGACTCGCCGCGTCCACAGCGCCCACGCGGCGACCATCCACGCGAGGTCGCACAGGTGCAGCGGCAGCGACTCGGTGACGTCCCACTCCCCCGGCATCAGCCGGAACACCAGCAGCGGAACGTTGAAGGCCAGCACGACCACGGCGAACGCCCGGCACCACCGCTCGACGCCGTCCCCGCGCAACCCCCGCCCGAGCACGACGAGCAGCACCGACCCGGCCACGATGAGCACCAACAGCACCCAGTGCGACAGGCCGTAAGCCTCGAACCGATCCTCAACCGGCCCCACACCCCCAGCGTCACCCACCCGAGGGACCACGTCAATTTCACGTCACCCAGCACGACACGACCAGTTCTGCTGTTGGGCACGAGGTGCGGCTGTCGATCGACGAGGATTCGCGTGTTCTCCGGGGTTTCGTGTTCGAACTCGACCCCGGACCGGCCGGGGCTTCCTAGACTGATCGACATTTCCAGGCCGGCCGCGTCGATGTCGACCGGCCCTGCGCTGATCGATGACCGAGCGGGAGCGACAACGGCAATGGGTGACTGGTTTCAGACGATCGTCGACGTCGAGGTGGGAGCGGAGGACGCGGAGCACTTCGCGGCCGAGGTGCGGGACTGGCTGATTTCCGCGGGGATCGTCCTGTCCGAGCGCACGGATTGCGTGCTGGGGGCCCAGGTCGGTCACCCGCCCGGGCCCGCTGCCGGCCAGGCGCTGGAGGATCCGTCGGAGGACGACGGGTGGCAGCGCCTGTGGACCAAGGGCTTGGACATCACCGTGGGACGCGCGGTCTTCGACGCGGGGCAGGGCGAGGTGGAGGCGGTGACCTGTCCGCACTGCGCGAAGGAGCTCCGGCTCGTCGACGCGTGCTGGCAGCTGATCGACGAGGCCTGGGCCCCGTTCCGCGAAGTCCTCACGGATTGGCCGGAAGGGCTCGACGGTGTCATCGCGTGCCGGTTCTGCGAACGGCCGGTGGAGCCCACCGCCTGGCTCTGGGCGGATGATCACCTCGCCTTGGGCCAACTCGGCTTCACGTTCTGGAACTGGCCGTCGCTGAAGCAGGACTTCGTTGACGAGATCGGCCGGCGGCTGGGCGGCCACCGCACCGCGCTGCTGGCGGGCAAGCTCTGATCAGCGCGAGACCTGGCGGAAATGAAGAGGCGTCTCGGAAACCGGTTCCGAGACGCCTCTTCGATCTCCTGGGTCAGCGGCCCGCTGCGGCCTTGAGGGCGTCGGCGCGGGTGGTGGATTCCCACGGGAGGTCGACGTCGGTGCGGCCGAAGTGGCCGTAGGCGGCGGTGGCCGAGTAGATCGGGCGCAGCAGGTCGAGGTCGCGGATGATGGCGGCCGGGCGGAGGTCGAAGACCTCGTTGACCGCCTTCTGGATCTGGTCCGGGTCGACGGTCTCGGTGCCGAAGGTCTCGATGAACAGGCCCACGGGCGCGGCCTTGCCGATCGCGTAGGCCACCTGGACCTCGATGCGCTTGGCGAGTCCGGCCGCGACGACGTTCTTGGCGACCCAGCGCGTCGCGTACGCCGCGGAGCGGTCCACCTTCGACGGGTCCTTGCCGGAGAACGCGCCACCACCGTGGCGGGCCATGCCGCCGTAGGTGTCGACGATGATCTTCCGGCCGGTCAGCCCGGCGTCGCCCATCGGGCCACCGACGACGAAGCGTCCGGTCGGGTTGACCAGCAGCCGCGTGTCGGCGGTGTTGAGCTCCAGCGACGAGATCTCCGGCTCGACGACGTGCTCGGTGATGTCGCCGGCCAGCTGCCCGTCGAGGTCGATCTCCTCGGCGTGCTGCGTGGACAGCACCACGGTGTCCAGCCGCACGGCCTTCTCGCCGTCGTACTCGATGGTGACCTGGGTCTTGCCGTCGGGCCGCAGGTAGGGCAGCACGCCGTCCTTGCGGACGCGGGTGAGCCGGCGCGACAGGCGGTGGGCCAGCGCGATCGGCAGCGGCATGAGCTCGGGCGTGTCGTCGCAGGCGTAGCCGAACATCAGGCCCTGGTCGCCGGCGCCCTGCTGGGCGATCTCGTCGATGACGCCTTCGACGCGGGTCTCGTGCGCGGTGTCGACGCCCTGGGCGATGTCGGGCGACTGGGAACCGATGGCGACGTTGACGCCGCAGGAGTTGCCGTCGAAGCCCTTGGCGGAGGAGTCGTAGCCGATCTCGAGGATCTTGTCCCGGACGATGGCGGGGATGTCGGCGTAGGCCTCGGTGGTGACCTCACCGGCCACGTGCACCTGCCCGGTGGTCACCAGGGTCTCGACCGCGACGCGCGAACGGGGGTCCTGCGCGAGCAGCGCGTCCAGGACCGAGTCGCTGATCGCGTCGCAGATCTTGTCGGGGTGCCCTTCGGTCACCGACTCGCTGGTGAACAACCGCTGCTGACTCACAACTCTCCTAGGATGAGAACGGCTTGACGCAGTCAAACCCTACTGGTCGGAGAGCCGCCGACCGACCGCGTCCCACAGTGTGGACGCCAGCAGGGACTTGGCCCCGAAGGCGATGCGCTCCTCGGTGCCGTCGTCGCCGAGCAGCCAGCCGGAGTTGTCCTCGACCTCGAAGGCCATGCCCTCGCCGACAGCGTTGACCACGAGCATGTCGCAGCCCTTGCGCGCCAGCTTCGCCCGCCCGTGGTCGAGCACGGACGAGGTCGCATCACCGGTCTCGGCGGCGAACCCGACGACCAGCGAGGCCGAGAGCTTGCCCGCCGACCGGGCTTCGACGATCTCGGCGAGGATGTCGGGATTGCGGGCCAGCGCAACGGGTTCCGGGTCCCGATCGGTCTTCTTGATCTTGTGCTCGACCTGGTTCACCGGTTTGAAGTCGGCCACGGCCGCGGCCATCACGACGGCTTCGGCGCCGTCGGACTCGGCGAGCATCACCGACCGCATCTCCTCGGCGGTCCCGACCTTGATCAGCCGCACTCCGGCGGGCGTGATCAGGTCGGCGGTGTGCGCGGCCACGAGCGTCACGTCGGCGCCCCGGTGCGCGGCGATGCGCGCCAGCGCGTAGCCCTGCCGCCCGGACGAGCGGTTTCCCAGGTAGCGGACGGGGTCGAGCGATTCCCGCGTCCCACCGGCGGAGATGACCACGCGCCGGCCTTCCAGGTCCCACGGCAGCGCGGTCGACGAGGTCAGCAGCAGCCGGGCCAGGTCGACGATCTCGGCCGGGTCGGGCAGCCGCCCCTTGCCGGTGTCCTTGCCGGTGAGCCGCCCGCTGTCGGGCTCGGCGACGACCACGCCGCGTTCGCGCAGCGCGGCCACGTTGTGCCGGGTCGCCGGGTGCTCCCACATCTCGGTGTGCATCGCCGGGACCATCAGCACCGGGCAGCGCGCGGTGAGCAGGGTGTTGGTGAGCAGGTCGGGCGCCTGCCCGGTGGCCGCGCGGGCCAGCAGGTCAGCGGTGGCGGGCACGACGACCACGAGGTCGGCTTCCTGCCCGAGGCGCACGTGCGGCACCTCCTGCACGTCGGTGAACACGCCGGTCTCGACCGGCTGACCCGACAGCGCCTCGAAGGTGGCCTTGCCGACGAAGTTCAGCGCGGCCTCGGTGGGCACGACGCGAACGCTGTGGCCGGTCTCGGTGAGCCTGCGCAGCACCTCGCACGCCTTGTAGGCGGCGATGCCACCGCTGACGCCGAGGACCACCCGCGGGCGGTCCTCGGGCGCTTCGGTCGTCACTCGCCTTCGGTGTGCTCGAGCACGCCGGCGTGGATCTCGCGCAGCGCGATCGACAGCGGCTTCTCGCGCGGGCCGGGCTCGACCAGCGGGCCGACGTACTCCAGCAGGCCCTCGCCGAGCTGGGCGTAGTAGTCGTTGATCTGCCGGGCGCGCTTGGCCGAGTAGATGACCAGCGCGTACTTCGAGCTGACCTGCTCGAGCAGGTCGTCGATCGGCGGGTAGGTGATGCCCTCGACGGTGTTGGTCGACGGGCTGCTGTTGAGCGCAGCCAGCGCGCTAGGGGTGCTCACAGGTGTGGCTCCTGCTCAGTAGTAGGTCGCTCGGGAGGACGGGAAGGGACAGGCGGCCGGGCTCACCCGGGCGTCACTTCTCCTGGCCGAGTATCAATCGTACCAATTCGCTGGTCGCGGACTGCAGGTCGGCGTTGACGACTGTCTCGTCGAACTCCGGTTCGGCGGCCAGCTCGTCCCGCGCGGCGGCGAGCCGCTTCTCGACGACGTCGGCCGCTTCGGTGCCGCGTCCGGTGAGCCGGTCCACCAGCTCCTCCCAGGACGGCGGCAGCAGCATGACCAGTTGCGCGTCCGGCCAGGCTTGGCGGACCTGGCGCGCGCCCTGCAGTTCGATCTCCAGCACAGCCGGTTTGCCCGAGGCGATCGCCTCTTCGACGGGCTTGCGCGGCGTCCCGTAGGAGTTTCCCGCGTAGCGGGCGTGTTCGAGCATCTCGCCGTCGGCGATCATCCGCTCGAACTCCGCGACGGAGACGAAGTGGTAGTGCACCCCGTCGATCTCACCGGGACGCGGAGCCCTGGTGGTCGCGGACACGCTGAAGTACACCTCTGGAACCTCCCGGCGCACTTCGCTGAGCACGCTGGACTTGCCGACTCCAGAAGGCCCGGAAACGACGGTGAGCCGAGGCTCGCCCTGACGGACGGTCCTCGGCTCAGCGCCGGTTTTTGCGTCGATCACTCGCCGCTGAACTCGGTGAGCAGCGCCTTGCGCTGCCGCTCGCCCAGCCCGCGCAGCCGACGGCTGTTAGCGATCTCCAGCCGCTCCATGATCTGCTGCGCACGGACCTTGCCAACGCCGGGAAGGGCCTCGAGCAGGGCGGAGACCTTCATCTTGCCCAAGACCTCGTCGTTGTCGGCGGTCTCCAGGACCTCCGCCAGCGTGGTTCCGCCTCGCTTGAGGCGCTCCTTGAGCTCAGCTCGGGCGCGACGGGCGGCAGCCGCCTTTTCCAGAGCTGCTGCCCGCTGCTCCTCAGTCAGCTGGGGAAGGGCCACCATGTCCTCCGTGATGTGGGGTTTCTCTTGATCGGTGCGGGCGACGGTACCGAGTCCCGAAAGGCGGCTGCCCACGGGGGTCCCGGTTTTGTGGAACGAATCAGTCCGCCCCACCGCCCTGGCCCTTGAAGTTCTACCCGTACAAGGCGTGCACGAGCACGGGGCCGTTGCAAGTCCTATCAACAAAGCCGCTGAAGTGCACTAATCTCGGCAAAACTTATCGGAATGTGTCCGATTTCCGCACAGTTGAGCCACGTGAGGGGCATCTCCGCAGGTCACACCGGCGTAAAACGCTCCCCGAGCGGACGTCGTTCGAGAGCCTGTTCTATGATGGAAGTTGATCTTGATCTGGCAGATTTCTTCCATCCAGCGGAAAGGACGGAGCCGTGATGTCGATCCGAGCAACCCGGGCCAGACGCGACGGAGCCCCGGGCGCGCAGCACCCGAGGCTCCGGCTGGATCGATCCGTTACAGCGTCTTCACCAGGTCTTGGACTCGGCTGACCATCCGCTGCCGGTCGATGGGCGCGATGGTGGTCCACGCCTCGTCGCTGCGGTGGCTGTTCTCGATCATGTACCAGCCCTTGGCGTTGGCGAAGAAGTTGGTGACCATCGGCGCCCGGTACCGCTTGCCCTGGCCGTCCATGACGGCGTAGCCGACCTGCGCGTAGGCGTTGCGCGCCCCACCGGCCATCTCCACCAGCGTCTTGGCCTCCTCGCGGCGAATCCCTTGCCGCGCAAGCCCTTCGGCCATCTCGCGATCGTTGCCTGCCGACTTGGCGGCGGCTTCCATCGCCGAGCTGCGCAGCGACACACCGCGCCCGGGACCGGCCTTGACGTCGTCCGGGAGCACGCTGAGGATCGCCCGCACCATCGAGTCCGCGGGCAGCGTCTGCACGGTCACGGCGTCCTCGGTGAGCACGGCCAGGGTGGCGTGGCCGCGGGTGCAGGCCACCATGCCCGCCACGATGCGCTGTCCGCCGTCGGGCGTGCGCTGCCGGAAGTTGATGTCGAAGGCCCGCTCGTAGCGCGTGAGCGGCAGCAGGGCCCCCTGGATGTCCTCTTCCCGCATCTCGTTGCCGAAACCCAGCGTCTGCAGTTCCTCGCGCGCGCGAGCCTCGACCTGGCGCCGCTCGGTTTCGAGGATGCCTTCGGGCAGGACGTTGAGCACGAGGGGCTTGGTGCCGAGGTTGAAGTAGTTCCACGCCTCGTGGAAGCCCTGCTTCGACAGCTCGATCTTCACCGGTTCTCCCCAGCCAGAAAGTGTGGACGGCACGGTCCCAAGGGCGTCCACGATGTGTTCCGAGTTGTTCACTGATCCGTCCAGTCTTCAGCCGTTCGGAAGCCTTTGGAGCACGGCCGTCCCCCACAGCCTGAGCACTGATCGTCCGTGATGTTGCAAGAGTTAGTGGGCGGCACCGATGCGGCGCCGCCCACTAGCTGATCTGCGATTTCGAGCACTTACCGCTGGTTGTCCCAGTCACCGAAGACCGGCGGCGCGACCTTCGGCAGGTCCTCGTCGAAGACCCCCTGGTCGCCGACGAGGTAGTCGGGGGTCTCGTGCTCGAGGTCGTCCTCGCCTTCCTGACCCCGGCCGCGCGCGCCCGCACCGGCACCAGCACCACCGCGACCGCCGGCGCCACCGGCACCGCCGACCCCGGAACCGGAGGCCCCACCGAGACCGCCCATGCCCGCACGACCACCGGCACCCATGCCGGGCCCGCCAGCGCGGCCACCGGCACCAGCACCCACACCGCGGCCCGCACCGGCACCAGCGCCACCACGACCACCAGCACCAGAACCAGCACCGGGACGCGCACCCGCGCCCGTGCCAGTACCGGGACGGCCGGCACCGAGACCGGGGGTGCCACCGGGGTAACCCGGAGTCCCAGGCCCACCAGGAACGCGACCAGCACCGGGGTTCTGGTTCGAACCCGAGCCGTTGCCGGGCATGTTCGCCCAAGCAGCACCCGTGCCAGCGGACCCACCGCCGTAGCTACCGCCGCCAGCACCACCGGCACCCGCACCGGCGTAGCTGCCGGAGCCGCCCGATCCACCGGCCCATGCGCTGGAGGTGGACGACGGAGACGACGAGCCGACACCACCGACACTGGGGCCGGAGGAGCTGCTCACACCGCCGTCGCCCTGGGCAACAGCCGGCGGCGCTTGGAACTGAGCACTGCCGGACACGTTGCTCTGCGTCGTGTCCTGGTAGGTGGTGAAGGCCTGAACGGCTTCCTGCCGCAGCTGCTCGTTGTGAGCCTTGGCGTCCTCGGCATCCGTCGAGCCGGTCCAGAAGCTGTCCCAGCCCTCTTCGAACCAGCCGTCGTCAGGGACGGACTGTTCTTCCCCCTTGGCCGGGATTGACGTCTGGACCTTCTTGAAAGCTTCGCCCTGCGCAGTCATCTGCTGCGACTGCAGCTTCGCGCTGTCCGCAGTGATTTCGGTCCACAGAACGACCGGCATGGCCTGGTCCTTCATGGCCTCACCGGACTTGGCCTGCATGAACGCACCAACGGACTTCAGCTTGTCCTCAAGCCGAGTCTTCAGGTCCCGCATGTACTGATCTTCGGAGTTCCACAATCCGGACTGTTCGTAGAGTGCCTCAGCACCTGCGCCGCCCTGGACCCAATTGCGCATCTGCGTCAGCTGCGCACCCTCAAAACTAGCGGGTTCTAGATGTCTGTTGTCGGTCACCGCCTACCCCCTCAGGCATTCGGAAGATTCTGAACGACGGCCTCGGCGACCTTCTGCATGACGTCGCAGCCGTTTACCGCTTGGTCCCTTGACAAGCCATACGCCGTGACAGAGCCCTGATCTGAGACGTCAACGACGACTGTGCAGTTCCGACCACTTACCTCAGCTTTCGCCGCCGGGTAGCCAGCAACAGTGATCGGCTGCGTCCCTGGCTTCGACTGCACGAACTGTTGGAAAGTCTGCTTGGTGGTAACCGCAACGAAGGCGTTCCACCCCGCACTCGTCCCTGACTCGCCGGACACGAAGGAACAGCCCTGCATGCCGTTCGACTCCCTCGCCTCGGGAGGCTGATTTGCTCCCAACGCCTGCTGCTGTTCCGGAGTCAACACGCCGCAGGCGTCAGCGACCTGCAACGACTTGGCCGGGGCAGTACGAGAAGAGCTCGGCGGCGCCGGGGCCTCGGTCGGAGCGCCGCTCGGAGGCTCGGGAGTGGCACCGCCACCCGAGCACCCCGCGAGCACGACGCTCGCGAAGACCGCACCGACGGTGAGCCCTTTACGCAAGATTCCTCCTAGAACGCTCAAGACTTGAAGCTGAGAGAAGCCGTGTCGTCGTCCGTGCGGACCTGCTGCGCACTTTGGCGCAACGCATTGGCCGCGTCCCTGAAAACGACAGCGAGCTTCGAGTAGTTCTCCATATAGGCGTTCGGCGCACCCGCACCGACCTGCCCAAAGGTCGTGGCCGCACCGGTGCTGACCGGATCGGTACCCGCCGCCGGAACTTCGGCGAGGAACGTGATGTCGGCCTCTCGATTCTCCAGCCGGTCCGCCTCGTCATCGAAGAAGCGAGCGAGCTCGTCGACCTTCTCTGGTTGGATCCGCATAGATCCGCCAGCAGCCTGCGATGCGGCGTACGCCGTCTTGTCCGCGATGCGATCAACCGTCTCGCCGATCTGACCCCACACGTTCGGAAACATCAGGCCGCGCCTCCCTCGCTACTCACGCTGAACTCCCCTTGTCCACGTGCCGTCGCAACGAGGGCGACGGACATCCACTTGCCAGCGTGGCAAACGTTAGCGCACGGGTCTGCGCGCGTGTAGCGAAGTTGACCAAAACAGGAACCGGCAAACGAGTGAATTGGGTCTCAGATCATCAGCAGGGGCTTCCCAGCGCCTTGATCTTGTGGTCAAGCCCCTACTGACCCCTATCTAACAAGGTCAACTGCGAGACGGTTCCTCGAAGCGACCATTCCGCAGGCCTCGCACAAATCCCAACCACGCCTCGGAGCCGAAAACCAGGTGCTGACCAGCAGGGTTCTTCGAGTCTCGGGTGTGCACGTCGTCGCCAGCGAAGGCGACCTCAACACAGTTCGCTTCGTTAGCGCTCCTAGAACTCTTGCGCCACTGAAGTGCCTGGCCTTCCACAGCAGCCACTGATTCACTCCTTGCGTTTTAAACTAGTCCGTCAGCGATTTCGGTCATCAACGCGATCGAATCCTCCTCAGGCAGTGCGACGGCGTGCAACCGCCGAAGGGCTTCTCGTGCCGCTGCTACGTACTGGGCTTCTTCCAGGAACGCACTGCTCCCGCGGTTCTCCATGAGGACGAGGCTCGGATGGCTGTCGAAGTCGTAGATGACGAACGGCCCGGCGAGACCCGGGTGAGCTCCGACGCTGGCCTCCACGACCCGGACTGCGATGTTGTCCTGTCTAGCTGCGGAGACGAGGTGCCGGAGCTGCTGGTACATCACAGCCGCGTCGCCGATTGGGCGCTCAAGGGTGCTTCGCTCAATCAAAGCTTCGAAGTACGGAGCATTAGCCCTGTTCAACACCGTCTGACGACTCAGTCGAGAGGACACCCGCGTTTCGACCTCAGCGATATTCAGGTCCGGATCGATCCCTCCGACCAGCGCAGCGGCATAACGACCTGTCTGCAACAGGCCGGGGACCAGCATCGTCTCGTAGTTGAAGATGGCTGCAGCTTCACGCTCAAAACGGATCGTCTCCTCCCACATCGCGGGCAGGCGTCCTTCCTGCACCTGCCACCAGTTGGGCATCGACGCGTTCCGGACCAGGCTCAACAGCTCTTCCCGCCGCTTCGCGGGCACCCGGTACAGCCCCAGCAGCGCGGACACGTCGTCGGCCTGCAGTCCCCGCTGCCCGGACTCCATCCGGGACAGCTTGCTCATGGACATGCCGAGCGCCCCAGCGACCTCCTCAGCCCCGAGCCCACTGCGCAGCCGAAGCTCCCGAAGCTCACTTGACACCCGCCGAACCCGAACCGGCACACCCACACGACCGCTCATCAATCCTCCCGATCAAGACCAACAACGCGACCAAGATCGGCACTTGCCCAAACGGCACGTAAGAGGACTCCCCTCGATTCAGCCACCAGGTACAACGAGGCGAACCCAACAGTTTCACCGATCACGCCTGGTGACGGCCACGGCTTCCTTACGATGTCGCCATCCGCGGGGGCGTCTACTAGGGGGAGACTTCTGTGCAGAATCAGCCGGGCTGGAACCAGCACTGGGGACAGCAGCCGCAGCAGAACTGGCAACCGCAACAACCATGGGGGCCACCGCCTCAACCGCCCAAGCGGAAGAAGAAGTGGCCTCGTGTCGTTTTCGCCGTCGTCGGCGTGCTGCTCATCGCCTTCCTGACCCGGCTCGGCTTCGTGATCGTCGAAATGCAGTCCAAGCAGGCCGACGAACCCGCCGGCACGGCCCCCGCTTACCGAGACCCCGTCGTCGCACTCGCGCAAACACCGGGCACCGGAGTCCCTGGCAGCTACGGCGGGACAGCGATGTACGACGCGTGCGAGTTCTTGCCGATGGACGCGCTGGACAATCTGGGACTGCAGCCGACGCCGGAGATGGCCGTGCTGCACAACTACTTCGACGGGGATGTCCCGCCAGGCCGGACCGTTGAGGAAGGCTCGTTGGCTCCAGGCGTGTGCAGTTACGTGTTCCAGAACAAGTCCGGGGTGACCATCGAGGTCTTCCAGCCCCCGTACACCGCCCCGGACCGGATGCAGAACTGGCAGCCCAACCCCAAGGACGGGCCGATCACGCAGGACCGCGGCGTCAGCGTGCAGAACTACTACGACCAGGAGAACAACTGGTGGGACGTGCGCCTCGCCCGTCCTGACCTGGTCGTCAGGGCCACCGTCAAGGGACCGCGCGACAGCGACGGCGGACGCAGCGAGAGCGGCCAGGACGGGAAGCCGATCGCGGATGCCATCGTTCAGCCGATGCTGGCTCGGGCGCTCGCCGGACCGACCCCGCACCGCCAATACGAGTTCACCGGCCCCTACGCCGGTCAGAAGGATGCGTGCGAGATCTTCCCCACCCAAGGTGTCGAAGCCGTTCTCCGCAAACCGGTCAAACCCCAGGCGCTGGCGAGCTACCTGGCCGGCGACGCGGAGATGACCGAGTTCGACCACTCGGTCTCCTACCGCGTCGAGAACAGGTGCACCCGAAACACCCTGACCGAAGGCGGCACGATCGGCGAGGGCCACGGCGAAGCCAAGCTCTCGCTGAGCACCTGGCAAGATGACCAAGGCGCAACCAACCGCCAAACCTCCCTCTGCCGAGACGAGATCATGGGCACCGTCCCGATCCCGATCCGAACCCAGCTCGGCGACGGCCCGGTCTGCGCCTTGAGCAGCCAAGGGGGCACCCGCCTCGCCTTCAAGGTCGGCCACACGACCGCAGAGCTCTCGGCCTCCGACGCCTTCCCAGACCCGACCCAAGAAGCCCAACGCCTCCTCCCCCTGGCCCAAGAAGTGGCAGCAGGCCTGGCCGGCTGAAGCAACGCCCCACGTGCAGCTACGTGCCCCCGAAGCAGGACGGCGTGATCATCGAGGTCATCGAGCCCCCGCACGCCAACCCGGACCGGATGAGTTCCTGGGATCCGCCCCCAAGGACGGACCGATTACGCAGGGTTGCAGCTTCCGACCGTAAACCCGTCGCGGCCCACGCCAAACGCTCAGGGGCGCAGAGTCCGCAACATGACACCCCATGCAACGCCGCCCAAAATGCCTGGTACCGCGAGAAAAGCCAGGAAAGAAAGGATCTCACCGTCGAATTCGGCCGGTGGCCCCAATATTGACGCGGCCGATGTCACCACCATGAGAGCAACCATCGCGGCACCAAAACCGCTCGTCACGACGGCCCCCATCCAGTATGCGAAAGCCGCCCGACGCAGGTTGCGGCAAGAGGTCATGTTGAGTTGCCCAGTCTTCACGCTGGACCTTCCGGCCAACGTCAAGGCTCCGATCAACAGCAGGAACAGGGACGATAGCCCAATCATCCCCGTGACGATGAAGGTCCTCGGATCGTTCACGGTCGGTAGACCGAAGGTCCACGGCATCCCGACGGCGCCAAACACCACAGCGAGAAACATGGAAACCAGACCCACCAGAGTGCACCTTGCCCGAACCCTGCGGAGCGTGTCCTGCGGAACCGACACGTACCAATTGGGCGGCTGCGGCACCACCGGAATCATCGAGCCTCCCAGTTGGACTCATCGCCATCACGGACAGTACCGTCTCCCATTTCCACGTTGTTTTCCGGCTTCCTCCATTTATCTCCGAGCTCATCGACCGTCTTCGCGATGCTCTTGGCCTGCAAATTGATAGGCTGGATGGTCGAAACCAGCGCGTTGATCGCAGAAGTAATGAGGCCGATCACAACGACGGAGACCGACGTCAACGCGACGATCGCAGGAGGTGCTGTAACTACACCCGCAATCCCAGCGATGGCCGCAATGATTCCGCCCACGAACGTGGTAATCGCGATCAAAATGGATACCCAGAAGCTCTCAATTGCGTTGGCCAGAGTGCCGAGCGTGGTAACCATGCTGTCCGCAGCCCCCTTCACGCCGTTGACAGCTTTAACCTGGCCCGGCACCAACGCCTTGTACGCCTCTGCAGCCCTCCCCTCCCATTCGATATTGGTTCGGTGGAAGTCGAGACCCAGTTCGCCAGCGATGTTTCCCAGCTTCCCTGCGACTTGACTCGTCCACCTCTCTGACACTTCACGCAACGCGCCTGGACTCCCCGGTTGAGTCACGAACTGCTTGATCTCCTCGAAGATCTTCATGTGGAACTTGCCGAACTCCTCAATCCCCTTCTTAATCGGGTCGATGAGGTGAACAAACATTTCGGGAACCCAGCTGAGCAGCTGATTGACCCCATCGTACAGCTGATTAACGAGGTCACGCGCTTCGGTCAGCTTCTCGGTAGCCATTTGGATAGTGCTGTCCGCGGCCGCGGTCATAGTTCTCCTCCGGTCACTTATCCTTGCTAAGTTCGTGAACACCGGCTTCGTCGTCGGCTTGGTATTGCTTGGCTGCGGCATCTAGATCATCCGCAATCTTTTCGAAGTACTTCTGCCCTTGCTCAAGCAAATCGCCGACCGCAGTACGCAAAGTTTCGAGCGTTTCACCCAGCCCGGCTTCCATGCTGAAATAGGAAAGGGCGGCACCATCAAGATGCAATGCCCCCAGCTCCCGTTTCGGACCCGACATCGCCTGCGCTTGCCTGCGCCACAATTCAGCGTCCGAACGCATAGCGTCGAGCGAGACCTTGATTCCGTCGCCGCTTCCTTGAGCCATAGTCGCCTCCTACCATGATCGTGGTTCTACGCACTCAGACCAAGACGCCGCAACAGGCGCTGCGGGTCACTTGCCCACGAGTAGAGCTGCGCAATCGCCTGACTTTGAGGACCACTAGCCAATTCAGTCGACGAAGATTTGCACCGAAGATCCTTTAGAACATCAAGAAGCTCGCCTTCAACCTCCGAATTCCGTGCTGCACTGCACCAACGAACGTCGATCTCGATGCCCAACACCTGGCCACGCTTGGCTGTTCCCTGGACATGGCCACCGCCGCTCTGGGCGGACACCACCGTTTCCGCAACCGCAAGCACTTGCCGCTGGAACGCTTCGAGATCAGCAGTAGCCCTCTCGACAAGCTGCAACGCTTCCGCTGATGTAATCGGCGAGTCATCTGGGACTCTTGTTCCGTTCCCTGACGCTTGACCTCCTGAGGACTGTGCTAGCTCGGCCTGAGCTGCCGCAGCCTCAATCGTTGCTGCGTTTGCAGCCGAAACAACCTGCGAGGCAAGGTTCCTCGGATCCACACGGGATTTCCAGGCGTCGGCTAGCTTTACCGAGCGCACCTCCCCTTCCTCAGTCATGTAGACAGCGAGGACCTTCTCTGGATCTTGGCCCACGAGAAGGCCACCCGAAGGATCAGCCTGACTGGCGACTACGTCTTCTGGCGGCTCCTCTTCCCACAGGTCTTCCTCATTGAGATCCCATCGATCACTCATGACCGCGCATCCTACGGACACTCCAGCCGCTCGCGTGGCCATTCGCAATAGCACTACGCATCCGGAGCACACCGCAGCCCATTCAAGTGACGAATCGCATCTGTCTGAACGCAAATGCAACCTTTAGATCCATTGCCAATCCAGAGTCGACAAGTTAGTCACATTGCAACAGGGGGACAGCGAAGGCGCAGTGGGAAGCCCTCGCAGAGCATTACCCGCCGGATCAACGTCGACGACGCAGCAAATGGCAGGCTCAGCTCGATGCCGAAGCTCCTCAGGTGGTACGGCAGGTGCTGACGGCAGCCGGCGATCCGAAATGGGTCCACCGGTAACCAGGCCGTGAACGGCATGTGCGGGCTCAGGACGACGAGAAGGCTTCTTGGGTGGCGTCGTGGGCGAGTTCTACGACGGCGGGGCCGTAGGTGTTGGACTCGACGACTCGCAGGATCAGGCAGAAGCGCTTGCGCAGGCCGTAGGTTCGCATGAGCCGGGCGTAGTTGCGTTGGAGGTAGCGGGCGGCCGCTCGGTTGCTGACCGAGGTTTGGCCGCAGATCAGGAATGCCGGCTTGTCCTGTCCCTCGCGCTGGATCTTGGCCAGCGCCACGTACTCCGACCGGCCCATCTCGGCTGGGAAGTGGTGCTCGCCGACGCTGATGGTGACGCCTTCGGGGTCGTCCTCGAACCGCGCGTGTCGCAGGTTCGGCACTGCGGACCGGAGGTGAGCCGCGGTGCGCTGATTGGCCTCGGGGCCGCCGATGCAGAACTCCGCTTTGTCGACCGCGCCCTGGTAGACGTCGTCGTGGAACACCACCTCCGGCCGCGCCCTGCAATCGCCGAGCACGGCAGTCAGCTCCAGCAGAGCCGCCGCGTCGTTGCGGTGCACGCTGTTGCCGCGGTTCGACGAGGCGTGGCGGGGAACGACCACGAGGCACTCCTCGCCACCGGTCAAGCCGAAGAAGACCTGCATGCGTCGCAGGCGGCGCCAGGCCATCGCCTTGGTCACGAGCCAGACCGTCGAACCCGTGATCACGCTGGCGATGATGTTCAGCGAGACATTCCACGCGTCGCTCGTCACTGCACCCACCCAAGATCGCGTTCGCCTCAGGGGAGGCTACCGGGCAGGGCGTTGCGCTAAACCGCTCTTCGGTCGACTCCACCACGAGAAGCCGCTCTCGCGCGCGACCGATGAGTCCTTCCGGCCGAGCTGGTCTACCAGGACGAGAGCCGCCCATCCGGAGGAGGAGACCGCATGTCGAAGTCGATCCTGTACATGTCGATGTCGCTCGACGGGTTCATCACCGGGCCGGACGACGGCCCGGACAACGGGCTCGGCAACGGCGGCCTCCGGCTGCACGAGTGGCTGGGTGAGCCCGTCTCCGACTACCCGCACTTCGACCCGCCGGGGGTGAGCGGGCAGGTGTTCGCCGAGGTCATGGGCACTGGCGCGGTCGTCGTCGGCCGCAGGACGTTCGACCACGCCGGTCACTGGGGCGGTGACCACCACGGGGTGCCGATCTTCGTGCCCACGCGCGGCACACCCCCGGCGCCGCAGAGCGGCTGGGTCCACTACGTCCCCGACGCCGCGACCGCGATGCGCGAGGCCAAGGCCGCCGCCGGCGACGGGGACGTGATGGTGCACGGTGCTGACCTCGCGCAGTCGCTGCTGCGCGAGGGCCTGCTCGACGAGCTGGAGATCCACCTGGTCCCGGTCGCGCTCGGCGACGGGCGACGCCTGTTCGGCGCAGACCACATCGAGTTCGAGCTGACGCGCGTGCTCAACGCACCCGGCGTCACGCACCTGCACTACCGGGTTCTTCACCAGTAGAAGTGGTGCGGGTTCTCCTGCGCTTCCTTCCGGAGGGCTGGGAGATCGTCGGCGACGAGTCGGGTGTGCCCGCAGCCGAGGCAGGTCACCGCGCTCACGGTGGACAACGGCCTCATCCACATCCGCTTTCCGCGCGGGTGCACACCGACGTACTGCCCGGTGAGCTGGAGGCCGCCGACCTGTTGCCCGCCGCAGAACTCGCATGCGGGAAGTCGTGGCTGTGAAGGTGCGGTCATGAAGCCATTGTCCATTCCACGGCTGGTCAGGCGTGGCGACGGCTCGGCGTTCATGGCTGCTGGTCGTGGAGGTCGAGGTCGACGAGGTAGGCCGCGAACTGCTCGTCCTCGCCCAGGCCGAGGTCGGCGCGATCGTCGGAATCGTGCAGCCACACGAGACGGCCCGAGTGCGGTATCGGGCGCACCTCGCGAGCGGCGATCAGCTCGAAGCGGTGGAGAACGGCGTGAATTCCGGTCACGTGAGCGGGAGTCTTGGGGACGTCCACCCCGCGCCTTCCGTGGAAGACCGCGCTGTGGGTGATCGGAGCACCTGCGTCGTCGCCGAGCCGCTCCCGCACGAAGGCGAGGCCCTTGTCATCGAGGTCGATGAGCGGCCAAGCCACCTCGTCGCCCACGCGAAACGGAGTGCCGCAGCATTCCATCTCCCACCCAGTCAGCCACGCGCGAATCGTCATCCACCCGCTGTACCACAATTCTCGATGCGGAGTGCGGCATTTTTCATGCCGCCGGGAAGCGGTGTCGCGCTGCAGGTGACCCCGGCAGCTATGCGGTGACGTCGACTCCGGAAACCGCCCACTGCGGACACGCACGACGTCCGAACATGGCCACGCAGCGAGGCCGACCGTTGCTGACCATGAACTCTCCGGGAACACCCTGAAAAGTCCATCCCAGGAACCGGTACGAGCTCCAGACTGGATCGCGCAGCAGTACCGCCGAGCGATTGCCGGAGAACGCGCGATGAGCACCGATCTGTCGAAAACCCGCCAGCCCGTGGGGGAAATTCAGGGGACGATCCGCATGTCGGGGAACACCGCGCTCAATAGGCTTTGATCGTCTCATCGAGTTCGCAGCACTAAGACCTCCTAGCGACCAGAAACGGATCAGCATCGTGCGCACCGAGTACATTTCCACGGCCCCACCTCCGGTGACTTCGTCGCGCAGGCGGCTCTCCGCGATCGCAGGCGCGTTGCGCGGCGCGGCAGCGATGTCGTGGGCCGAACCGGAATTGCGCGGCTTGCCGCAACTCGTGCGCGCGGGCGACATCTGCTTCGACATCGGTGCGGCGTACGGGATGTACAGCTTCAGCCTGGCCCAGCTGGTCGGCTCGTCCGGAGCGGTGTACTCCTTCGAGCCCCAGCCGAAACCGCGCCGCGTCCTGCGCACCGGTATCCGCGCATCAGGCCTGGACAACGTGCACGTCATGGGCGCGGCGGTCGGCGACCGGCCCGGCGAGCTGGAGATGGCGCTGCCGGTGAAGTTCGGCATCGCCCCGATCCACGGTCATGCGCACGTCAACGACGGGGTGCGGCAGGACCGGCCGAATTCCGCATTCACCCGCACCCGCAGCTGGCCCACCCCCATTCGGAGCGTCGACGAGTTCTGCGCCGAGAACTCCGTCCCGCGCGTCGATTTCATGAAGATCGACGTGGAAGGCTTCGAACCGACCGTCATCGCCGGCGCCCGCGACATCATCGAGGCGAACCGCCCGACCTTGCTGCTGGAGATCGAAGACCGGCACCTCTCCCGCTATTCCACCAACGCCGAGGAATTCACCGCCACGCTGCGGGAACTCGGGTACCGCATGCACGTGTGGAAACCGGATGAGTGGGTTCCCGCCGGCGAGGTGACCCCGGACCGGCGCAACTACCTCTTCACCTCCGAGGCCCTCCGGCAGCCGTGAGGGTCAGGACGTCACGACGTCGAGGAAGCGGTTGTAGCGGAGCCTCGTGGCGCGTTCGACGGCGGCGAGGACCCCGGCGGTGATCAAGGCGACGTTCGCCCAGGTGGGAAGACTGATCGGGGAGGTGAACGCGCCGACCCGCTCGGCGAGGACCGGGCTGTGGGTCAGGACCTCGACACCGTGGAGGAGGTTCACCACCAGGGCGGCGACGAGGACGACCACCGCTGCCGCGCCGACGAAGGCGCTGGTGCGGGGGAACCGCCGCCCGAACCGGCCCCACAGGCCTTCCTGCGAACGGCGGTGCGGGACCAGCGCCTCCTCAGCGCCGTCGTCGGCGACGAAGTGCATGCGCTTCAACCCGAACGCGGTGGTGGCCACCTCGATGACGCCACCGGGCACCGGGAACGTCGTCGGGAGGTTCGAGCGGGACACCTGCACGCCGTCCCGGTACAGCGCGGCAGGCGCTCTGCCTTCTCCGCCTTCGTGCTGCTGCCTCGTCTTCGCGTCGGCGAGGTACCGGACATCGACCGCGTAGGAACGGCGCGTTCCCTCCAAGGAGGCGAGTTCGATGAAGAACAAGGAGCGGGAGAAGACCTGCCGGGTCTGACCTTGGCGAGCTGCCAGCGCCGCTTGAGCTGGTTGACCATCGCGTGCCTCCCGTCGTCGAGCCGTCCCTGCGGTAGTCAAGGGCGTGCCCTCGGGGCAGGGTCAAGCCACGCCGTCACCCCCGGCGAAACACACCTGATCGCTCGACTTGTTCTGCGTGCGGGTCGTGACACAATCCGCACCATGAGTTACCAGCCACACGATCCCTACGACCGGAACGACCCCGGGCGGTACCCGTACGGGGACGACTACGGCGACCGGCGCCCTCCTCGCCGCCCGGGGCAGGTCGGGGAAACGATTGCCCGGGTCGTGCGGATCGTCGTGTCGATCGTGGTGCTGGTGTTCGCGTTGCACGTGCTGTTCGTGGTGCTGGACGCGAACCAGAGCAACGGCTTCGTGTCGTTCATCTACACGCTCGCGCAGACCTTCGTGCTCGGGCTCGGCGACGTCTTCACCCCCGACGACGCGCTGCTCGGGGTCGTGCTCAACTACGCGCTGGCCGCGCTCATCTGGTTCATCGTCGGCCAGATCATCATCAAGATCGTCCGCAAGTAACGCCAGGCCCTGGTCACCGCTGACCAGGGCCGTTTTGTGCCGCCAGGCAGGCCGACATGGGCTCAGCGAACGCGCTGATCACCTCGGCCGGTGACCGCCGCGAGCAGCGTCAGCTTCTCGGCGCTGTCGGTGCCCGGGTCCGGGTGGAGGATGACGAGCGCTTGACCCGGGCTCCCCTCGACTCCGAGGCGCTCGCGGTTGAGGACCAGGTCGCCGACCTGCGGGTGGTCCATGCGCATCGGGGCGGCCGCGCAGACGAGCACGTCGTGGCGGGCCCAGATGCGGCTGAAACGAGGGCTGGCGAGGCTGAGCTCGCCGACGATCTCGATGTAGCGGGGATCGTCGGTGTCGGTGCCCACCGATTTGCGGAAGCCCGCGACCGCGGCGACCGAGTCGGTTTCCCAGTCCGGGTGGAGGTCCTGCTCGGCCGGGTCCAGGAACATGTCGCGCAGCCGGTTGTTGCCCGGCACCAAGCGCGGTGACAGGGCCGTGCCCAGCTCGTTGGCGGCCAGGACGTCCAGGTAGCGGCTCTCGACGAACGCCGGAAGCCCCAGCGAGCCGAGCAGCTTCGCGGTGCTCGGCCGCAGCTGCTGCGGACGCGGTTCGCGGCGCCTCGGCTTCGCGGCGCCCAAGCGCAGCAGGTGCTCTGTCGCGGGCTCGTCGAGCCGCAGCACTCGCGCCAGGGACTCCAGGACCTGCACCGACGGGTTGCGGTCACGTCCCTGCTCCAGACGCAGGTAGTAGTCGGCGCTGATGCCGGCGAGCATCGCGACCTCCTCCCGGCGCAGGCCCGGGACGCGACGCACGCCGGTCACCGCGATCCCGGCCTGATCGGGGGTGACGAGCTCGCGGCGTGCGCGCACGAACTCGCCCAGCAGGTTCTCCTCGGCCACGACGCCAGCGTAGGCGGCTGCGGGTGGGCGTGCCTGGTCCTGCCAGTCCCAGGGTCGCGGGGGTTCTGGTCGTCCTCGCGCAGCGGCGGCACCGTGATCGGCAGATCCGCTGAAGGAGGCTCGCATGTCCACGTTCCTGCTGGTGCACGGCGCCTGGCACACCGGTCGCGCCTGGGATCGGGTGGTTCCGCTGCTGGCCGGGCACCGGGTGCTGACCCCGACGCTGACCGGGTACGGCGAGACCGCGCACCTGCTCGGCCCGGAGGTCGGGGTGCACACCCACTCCGACGACGTCGTCCGGCTGATCGTCGACGAGGACCTGCACGACGTCGTGCTCGTTGGGCACAGCTACGCGGGCCTGGTCATCTCCGACGCCGCCAACCGGGTACCGGAGCGCATCGCGCGGCTGGTGTACCTCGACGCGATGGTTCCGGAGGACGGCGAGACCGCAGCCGAGGTGATGCCGCAGGCGAAGGCGGCCATCGACCGGGCGTTGAACTCCGAGAGCGGGTTCCGGGTGCCGCCACCTCCCGAAACCGCGGAGGGCCTGTTCGGGGTCACCGACCCCGCCGACCTGGCCTGGTTGCGGTCGATGCTGTCCGACCAGCCCATCGGCGCGCTGCAGCAGGTGGTCCGCCTCGACAACCCGGCCGCGCGTGCGATCCCCCGCGCCCACATCCACTGCACCGACGTCCCGGAGGGCTTCGTCCGACGCCCCGTCCCCGCGGTGCAGCCCAACGGTGAACCCGCGGTCGTGCGGGAGCTGGACACCGGCCACGACTGCATGATCACCACGCCGGAGGAGCTGGTCCGGCTGCTGCTCGACCTCTAGCGCGCGAACGACGGGCACCCGCGGGAGTTCGGCGGAAAACGGGCGAGCGCGTCGGGCGTTCGTCGTACGGTCGGCAGGTGACGATGGACTACGAAGAGCTCTTCCGCATCTCGGAGGAGAACCGCCGCCTGGCCGCTGACATGTTCGCCTCGCTGACCCCGGAGCAGTGGGCGACGCCGAGCCTGTGCGCCGGGTGGACCGTGCGCGAGGTCGCCGCGCACCTGCTCGCTCCGCTGGAAACGCGCCTCAACTGGTTTCGCGTGCTGCGGAACGTGGTTCGCTACCGCGGCGACCTGGACCGCTACGTCGACGAGCAGACCCGGGAGTGGGCCCGCCGCCCCACCGACGAGCTCGTGGCCGGCCTGCGCCGGCTCGCCGGGACCAGGATGGACGTGCCGATCGTCGGACCGCACGGGCCGATGACCGACACCTGCATCCACCTGCGCGACGCCGCCCGGCCGCTCGGCCTCGACGTCAACCCGCCGCCGGGTTCGTGGCGACCGGCGCTGGACTTCCTGGTGTCGAAAACCGGTGCCCGCGCGTTCTTCCCAGCGGGCCGGCTCACCGGCCTCAGCCTCACCGCGACCGACCAGGACTGGGCCTGGGGCGAGGGCAGCGAGGTTCGCGGCCCGTCCGAGGCCCTGACCCTGGCCATCACCGGACGCTCCGTCGCCCTCGGCGAGCTCGACGGACCAGGCGTCGACGTCCTCCGCGAACGCATCACCACCTGACCGGCCGCCTCCTGGGGAGTTTCAGTCAACGTTTCCCGACACGGGAGGCGAGGACTTCCGGGAGCGGGTCGTGGTGCAGGACGCCGAGGCGTTGGGTCGCGCGGGTGAGGGCCACGTAGAGCTCGGCGGCTCCCCGGGGGTTCTCGGCGAGGATTCGGGCGGGTTCGACGACCAGGACCGCGTCGAATTCGAGGCCCTTGGTCTCGGCCGGGGCCACCGCGCCGGGGACGCCGGGCGGTCCGATGACGACGCTGGTTCCTTCGCGTTTCGCTTCCGCATCGGTGAAATCCGCTACGGCCCGGGACATATCGGTTTCCGCGACCTGGCGGTGCCACGGTTGGACTCCGCAGGCGCGGACCGAGTCCGGGGGTGTCACGTCGGGGGCGAAGTCGGCCAGCAGGGCGGCCGCGACCTCCATGATCTCGGCCGGGGTGCGGTAGTTGACCGTGAGTTCGCGGTAGGCCCAGCGGCCCGGGACGTAGCGGTCGAGCACCGCGCCCCACGTGCGGGCGCCCGCTGGTGAGCGGCGTTGCGCGAGGTCGCCGACGACGGTGAACGAGCGGTTCGGGCAGCGCCGCATCAGCACCCGCCAGTCCATTTCGGACAGCTCCTGCGCCTCGTCGACGACGACGTGGCGGTAGGTCCAGTCGCGGTCCGCGGCGGCGCGTTCGGCCAGCTCGCGGGTGTCGTGCTCGACGAAGCGCTCCGCCAGGTCCTCGGCGTGGAGCAGGTCTTGGGCGAGCAGGTGGTCCTCGTCGTCCATCAGGTCGTGGCGTTCGGTCTGCAGGATCTCCAGGACCCCTGCGGCGTACTCGGCTTCCCGTTCCGAATCCTTCTCGCCGCCAGCCGTTTTCGTCGTCCCGAGCATGTCGACCAGCTCGTCGAGCAGCGGCACGTCCGACACCGTCCACGCCGCACCCTCGGCGCGGTGCAGCTGCTTCGCGCCAACGGTCCGCAACCGCTCCGGTGAGGAGTACAGATCCGCCAGCAGCCGCTGCGGGGCGAGGATCGGCCACAGCTCGTCCAGCACCTCGGTGAAATCGGGGTGCTGCGCGAGCTCGCTGAGCAGATCGGCGCGCAGCGCCTCCCACGCCTCCGCGTCGTCCCTGGTCAGCCAGCCCTGGCCGATGCGGGCGATGGCGCGCTCGGTGAGCACGTAGGTGACGATCTCGATGAACACCGCGCGGGCCTCGTTGTGCGGCAGACCGCTGTCGCGGGCCTCCTCGCGCGCCCACGCGGCGGTCGCCGCGTCGATGCGGACCGTCACGTCCTCCAGCTCGATGTTCCGGGGCTGCTCGGGCAGCCGCTGGCGGTCGGCGATGGCCGCGCGCAGCACGTCGAGGACCTCCAGCGAGCCCTTGAGCTCCGCCGCCTCCGGCCCGTCCTCGGCGGTGACGTGCAGGCCGGGCACCAGGTCACCGGTGGTGGCGAACACGACGTCGGACTCGCCCAGCGACGGCAGCACGCGTCCGATGTGGTTCAGGAACGCCGGGTTCGGGCCGACCACCAGCACGCCGCTGCGCTCCATCCGCTCCCGCTGCGCGTAGAGCAGGTAGGCCACGCGGTGCAGGGCGACGACGGTCTTGCCCGTTCCCGGGCCGCCCTCGATGACCAGCACGCCCGGGTGGTCCAGGCGGATGATGCGGTCCTGCTCGGCTTGGATGGTGGCGACGATGTCGCGCATCCCCTCCCCGCGCGGGGCGTTGACCGCCGCGAGCAGGGCCGCGTCACCAGCGGTTTCGCCGTCAGGTCGGCCCAGGACCTCGTCGGTGAAGTCGGTGATCTCGCGGCCCCGGGTGTGGAACTGCCGGCGTCGGCGCATGCCCTCCGGGCTCGCCGCGGTCGCGGTGTAGAAGGGACGTGCCGCCGGGGCACGCCAGTCCAGCAGCAGCGGCCGGTAGTCGTCGTCCTCGTCGAACAGGCCGATGCGGCCGATGTAGCGGCGCTCTCCGTCGACCGCGTCCAGTCGGCCGAAGCACAGGCCGTGGTCGGCCACGCCCAGCCGCTTGAGCTCCCCGGCCTGCGCCCGCACCTCCACGTCGCGCTCCATCGGCGACGTGCCGTTGCCCCGCAGCGCCTCCCGGTAGCGGGCCTCGACGCGGGTGCGCTCGGCGTCGAGACGTCGGTAGAGACCGTCCACGTGGGCGCGCTCGGACCGCAGTTGTTCTTCGTGCACAGGCACGTGCCCCTCGCAATTGATCGACTCCCCCAGCCGGGCACCGCGTTTCCGCTGGTCCAGGCCCAGGCGGAGCATTCTGCGGCACACCCCGGGCCTTGCCGCAAGTCCCCCTCCCCCGTGTAAGATGAGAGCGGGAAGGGACGGATTCCCCCGATTCCCGGCAAGTTCCGCTCACGGTTTGCCGCTCAGCCGCTCTCCCCCGCGCTTTCCGCTGATCACCCCTCCCGGTGTTTGCCCGGAGGTCACGTCGCCGCCGTCCCCGGAACGGGATGTTGCGTGCCCCGCTGGCACACGAGCAGATTCGTCCGCACCGAATTTCCTATGTGGAGGGACGAACATGTGCGCCAGTTGGCGAATTCCCGCGTGCGAGCGTCGCGGCGAGGTCGTGGTGACCTTGCTGGTGCGAGACGAGGTCTCGATCGCCCAGGACGGCGTGGAGGTCGTCGTCGCGCGCAGCCAGCTCACCGACCTCGCCGACAAGCTCTACTTCCTCGACCAGGCCTTCCGGGCCGAAGCCCGCGACGTGGTGGAAGCGCTGTGCGACTGATGACCTTCCTGGTGCTGTGCGCGCTGCTGCCGGGGTGCGCCGCCGAACCGCAACGGCCCGAGGAGGTGTTCTGGGAGGTGTACCGGCGGCAAGCCACCCAGACCGTCGTGCACACGCGCCGCGAACGCTTCGACACGCCCGAGGCCGCCGCAGCGCGGCGGATGGTGCTGGTCAGCGACGAGATCTACGACTACCGCGCGGGGCGGCACGTGGGCACCAGCATCGAGCACTGGAGGGGCCGGAGCGTCGTGCGGACCCGCTGCGTCGACGGCGTGCGCCACGGCTACCTGCCGTCCCGCCAGGCGTGGGACGAGCCGGAGCCGAACGCGCTGTGCCGGGTCAGCTCGCGGCCGCTGCTGGGCGACGGGATCATCCCCGGCGGGCTGACCGGTTCGCAGGCCGAAGCGATGATCGAGTCGCTGCGCGGCGAGCACCGGTTCCTCACCCCGCTGCCACCGACGCCCGTCGAGGTCGGCGGCCGGCGCTACCTGCGCATCGAGGTGCGGGCGCGGCCCGCCGGGGGTGGGGACATGCAGCACCTGCTGTTCGCGCTGCACGACGCCGGGCTGGACCCGCGCACCTACCCGTTCCAGCCCGCCGACAACACCGGCTCCGGCGCCGACCTCACCTACTACGTCGACCCGGCCACGCTGCTGCCCGCCTTCGTCCACCGCCAGGTGCTCCCGGCCGGCCCGATCACCCGGGTCGAATACGTCCACCCGGCCCACGTCCCGACCGACCCCCTCGCCGACACCACCCCCTGGACCCTGCGCTGGTGACACCAGGTCCCCGATTACCGCAGTAATCAGACCCCCGATTACCCCGGTAATCAGGAACCCGATTACGGCGGTAATCCCGGGAAACCCTGAATACCGCCGTAATCGGGGACGGAAAACTGCGGTAATCGGGGTCCGGATTACTGCGGTTTTCGGGGTCCTGATTACGGGGGTTTTCGGAGTGTGGGGTGTCAGCCGTCGTTGCCTCGGGACTTCTTGTCCTCAGCCCGGGGGTCCGGGTCCACCGTGATCGTGATCGGGGCGGGCCCGGGGGCCGGGATCGCGCGCAGGTCCTCGGCGACCCGCTCGGCGGCGGCCATGATGGATCCGGCGCTCTCGGAGTCCAGCGTGCCATCGGCGACGGCCTGGGCGATGTCGCGATGCAGCGCGACCAGCGCGGTTTCGGCGTCCAGGCGGTTGTGCGCCAAGGCGGCGGCCTTGACCTCGGCGACGCGGGCGCTCAGCTGCGCGCGCACCTGCGGGTCCTCACCGCATCCGGCCAGCACCAGCCCGACCAGGAGCACGGCGGGCAGCAGCCGGTTCATCCGCGCACCAGCCTCTCCAGGTCCGCCAGGTCCGCGGGCAGCCGCTCGAGGCCGGGTGATCCGGGAGCCGGTGCCAATTCCGGTGTTTCGTCGGATTCGGACCAGAGGACCACGGCGAGCACGACCGCCGCCAGCACCGCCAACGCCCCGGCCGCGATCGGCGCCGCTGGTGGGCGCGAGGGTTGCGGCTGGATCGGCATCGACTGCGTCGGCGGGCGCTGCACCCGCTGCTGCGGGATGCGCGGTGGCGCGGGCATCGGTGCCGGAATCGGGGTGATGACCTCGGTCGTGCGGCCGCTGAGCAGGTCACCGGCCTGCTCGGCGCTGATCCGGCGCGCCGGGTCGGCGGCGAGCATCGCCAGCAGTCCGCGTCGCAGCCGTGCCGGGATGCCGTAGGGCACCTGCGGCGGGCGGACCAGGCGCGCGACCGCCGCGTCCGGGCCGCCCGGGTACTCCACCCGGCCGGTCACGCATTCCAGCAGCACCAGCCCCAGCGCGTAGACGTCGGCGGGAAAACCCACGTCACCGCCGGAAATCTGTTCGGGGGCCATGTAGGTGGTGGTGCCCACGACCATGCCCGAATCGGTCAGCCTGCCCGCCGCGTCAGCCAGCCGCGACACGCCGAAGTCCGCGAGGAACGCCCGGCCGTCGTTGCCGATGAGCACGTTGGTGGGTTTGACGTCGCGGTGCACGACGTCGTTGCCGTGCACGTGGGCGAGGACGTCGGCGAGCTTGCCGCCGATGTCGGCGACGTCCTCGGGCGGCATCGGGCCCGCCTCGGTGACGTCGGCCAGCGTGCCGCCCTCGATCAGCTCCATGATCAGGTACAGCTCGTCCTCGTCGGCGCTGAAGTCGTGCACCGTGACCAGGCCCGGGTGGCTCAGGCCCGCGAGGATGCGGGCCTCCTCGGCGAAGCGCTTGCGCCCCAGCTCATCGGTCGCCGAGCGGAACACCTTGGCCGCGACGAGCCGCTGCAGCCGGGTGTCCATCGCCCGGTGCACGTCGGCCATCCCACCGCCGCCCAGACGAGACCCCAACCGGTACCGCCCACCCAACAGCGGAACATCGTCGGTCATGCACCCTCCGGACTCGTCACCCATTGACCCTATCGAGCGACATCACGGTGCCCAACGACCCACTTGACCTGGAATCATCATGCTCAACCAGATCTTTACCAGCGGGTGACCCTCCGGCTCCACACCAGCGAGCCCAGCACGCGCCCACCGACGCGGACGAAACCGCTTCCGGCCGGGAACGCCGTTCTCCCGGGGCTGGCCGTCAGATGCGTTGTTCGGTGATCCCGACCAGGTCGGCGGCGTCCTTGAGCCGGAATTCCAGCGCGGAACCGTCGGCGAAGTTGATCCGGAAGAACTCGACCGGTTCGAAGCCCCTGCCCCGGGCGGCCGAGGTGTACTCGGCGATGCTGCTCTGCTGCACCTGCCACCAGGTTTCGACCGGTTCCACCTGGTCGTCGTTCGCCTTGCCCCTGCCGAGCAGTCCGCCGAGAAGTCCCGGGCGTTCGTCGGGGTTGTCCGCGCTCCGCCGGGCCTCGGCGATCCTGCGCCAGGCCCGCACCAGTACTCGGTGAGCAGGCGAACGACTTCACGTTGATCCCGCACCAATCAGATCTTCCCGTGGGACATGTCCAGCAGGCGCTGAACCTGGCTCTGCTCCTGCGACCTGCAGACGTCCACGCCTGAGCCATCCGCCAACCGCACCCGCAGGTACCAGGGCTCGTACTTGTAGCCGCGGCCGAGATCGCGGCGCTGAACGCTGATCTCGGTGATCGCCGCGCGCTCGATCTCCAGGCGCGGAGTGACCTGCGGAACCGCCACGGGCACGCCGGGCTCGTGCTCGGTCTTGCTCGTGGCGAGCTCCTGGGCGAACTTCACCGCACCCCGGCCGAAACGCAGCGCGCCACCGAACAACCCCTCCGACTGGTCGTCCGCGCTCTGGTCCGCGCTGAAGGTCAGCCAGGCGAAGCGCTGCGGCGTGAGCACCCAGCACCCCAACGCGGCGTCGGCAGGCACCTGCGACAGCAACTCGACGGCTGTGCAACCCGCCGAGTCACCGAACACCACGTTCGCCGGAGGGTCCGAGAAGTCCGAACCGCCACTCGCCCCGGCTGCGGCCTCGGCGATCCTGGCCACAGCCCCCGCGGCCTCGTCCCCGACGCCGAGCACCGCACGCATGCCGCGGCTCTTCTCGGGCCTACCGCGCGGGTCCAGCCCCGCCACGTCGAAACCGCAGCTCAACTGCGTGCTGTGGCACCACAGAACCGCCTCCCCGGCCGACACCACTGCCCGCGCGCAGCGAGTACCTCGATCACTGAAAACCCTTCTCCTGAGAAGCTTCCCGCTAGAGGCCGGGGAGTTCGCGGTCGCGCTTGAGCTCGATGACCGATCCGTCCTGGAATCGGGCGGCAACGGCGAACAGCGATTCCGACCACCGACCCCGCCGGACTCCGGTGAGCTCGGCGAGCTGATCGCACGGAAGCTCCCACAAGGTGACCAAGGGCTCACCGCCGTGCAACGACTCGGCGAACTCGGCCACGGTGTTGACCGCCGAACGGGCCTTCCCGAGAATCCCGCCGATTCCCGACCGCTCGGTTCGTTCCTCGACGGCGACCTCCGCACCCCGGACTGCGGACCCCTCGGCGATGACAGCGATCCGCTGGTCCGTCTCGACGAACCAGCCTTCGAGACCTGCAGCTGCCAGCTGATTCGCGCAGATGACGGCGTCGTGTTGTGGGGAGTCCGCGAGCACCCACCCCCTCAGGGACGGGTCGTGCACCCACTCATCACCGTGGATTCGACCTTCACGAACTGGCGCGGTCGGCGTGGGGCAGGCCGTGAAGTCGACGTCCAACTCGCGCGCCGCAGGCGCGAACGGCTCGAACGGCGCGCGATACGCACCCCCGACGACCCCGCCCAGGTAGGGGCTCGAAGCATCACCGCCGTTGTAGGAGACGAGTTTCTCGCCGGCGCCGAGCCAATCGGATCGCAGCAGCTTGACCAGCTGTTTCCGGGATTTCACCGAAGGACCTACTTTCGGCCGTGAGTCATCTCGAGCAGGGTGTCCTCAGTTCCGCGCAGCAGCGGTGGTCCCATCGTGAGATCGATGGTCGAGTCGTCGGACAGCCTGACGCGCAGAAAATCCCGGGATTGCTTGCGGATCTTGTACCCCGCCTTCTCAACGCGGGCGATCGCCTCGCGCGGGATCTCGGCGTGCACGGTCAGTCCCGGCAGCTGGACCGCCTTCGGCGCCGTTTCCTCCCGCGAACCGCCCGTGAGCCGCCCCTTCAACTCAGCGGTCAGGCTCCGCCCGTCGTCAACTTTGCCGAACTGCAGGAGACCCAACCGGTGCGAGGTGAGAACCCAGGTGAGGTCGCTGAATTCCCAGGAGGTCAGGGACGACTTGTTCGCCCCAGTCGCCTGCCAGGCGCTGAGGTAGGACGCTGCCAGGCAGTTCCGGCCACCGGAGACGACCGTCTTCTGCAGGCTGGGCGTCGAAGCGTTGTCGCCAGTGCTCGGAGCTGCGGCCTCGAGCGCGAAACCGGCCGCACCACTGGCCACACCACCGATGAGCTTGCCCGATGTGAACTTCTTGTTCCCGGCCTCGTCGAGACCGGAGACCTGGTACAGCACATACCTGGCCTTGCCGCCGACGGGCTTCGTGGGGAGGCACCACATGATGCGCTCGTCCGGAGCGCACCAATGCTCCCGAACCGACAACACCTCGATCACTGGAAGCCCTTCTCCTGGTCCTGCTTGCGAACGTCGTCCGACAGGTCGCCTTGAAACCAGCCCTTGCCGGTGTCGTACGCGATGTTCGCACCTTGCTCGATGGCCTCGCCGGTCCCGACGTCGACGGCCGCGCGACTCGCCGCCAGCTTCCAATCCGTGGTCCCGCCGAAAGCCTGGCCCAAGACGTGCGTTCCGACGTTGTGAGCGAGTCCCTCGACTCCCTTGACGTCCTGGACGAACTTCGCCCTCTCGGATTGGAGCGCCTCGATGTCCTCCGGCCTGGTCGAAGCAGCGATCCGGTCGTCGAAGTCCTGCAACACATCGGCGTGCTGCTTTTCGGCTCCGCGCAGGAACTTCCCACCGCTCGAAGCCAGTGTGTCCTCGTCGGCCTTGGTCAGGAACTTCAGCGCCGTGTTCTGGTCGACCTTGCGGGCGATGCCCTTCTCGATGAAGTTGCCGTCCCGCATCTGGTTCAACTTCGAGATGACCTGGCGGAGTTGGGCTGTTTCGCGGAGCTTTTGGAGGAGCTGTTCGAGCTTCTGGAAGAGCTGGTAGAGCTTGCGCTGGACTTGGGCGACCCGGGTGGCGATCCGGCTGCCCTGGATGCCCACCTGGGCGGCGGTGCCCGCGCTCGCGGCGCCCACCGACGCGCCTGCGGTGATCCACGACGCCGCCAGGGCTGCCAGCCACTGGATGATCAGGCCGATGATCAGTTCGGTGACGACCTGGATGAAGAACTCCATGAACATGTCGAAGATGTCCGCCGCCATGTCCAGCGTGCTCTTGAGGTCGCGGAGGTCGGCTGCCAGCGCCTTCACCCCGTCGCCGAACTCCGTCATCTGGTTGCGGAACGCGTCGCCGTCCTTGCCGACCCAGGTCTCGGCCGTGGCTCGGGCTCGCTGGGGTTCCTGCTCGGCCACCTGGTCCAGCCACTTGGCGACGTTCTCCCAGCCCTCACCGGTCGCGCGCATCTGCTCCGGGTCGCCGTACACCTGCGCCGCGAGCTCGATCAGCGGTGTCAGCACGATGGAGACCAGGAACCCGAGACCGTTGTCGGCGAGCGCCTGGCCGGGGCTGGCCATCGTCTGCAACGCCTCCGCCCTGGCGGAGACCGAGGCAGCTCCCCATTCCGGCGGTGATGAGGCGTCGGCCAGGTCCTGAGCGGAGCCCGCCCACGACGAACCGTAACCCGCTGACTGCTCGAACCAGTTCTTCGCCTTGCCCTCGCCCTTGTTCAGGGTCTGGAAGTCACCGGGGCCTTGCGGGGCGGTCATGCCATGCCCTCCCCGGCCTTGTTGAGCGAGTCGATGATCCGCTGCTCGGTGTCGGCGTAGTCCTTGACCGTCTCGTCCAACTGCTCCTTGGTGTGGACCAGGAACTCCTGGGCCTTCGTCGCCAAGTCCTGGCACTCGCGGAGACCGGACTCGTAGGAGCTGAACAGGAACTCGCCGAGCGGACCGAAGCACTGGTCGTCGACTTCGGCCTGGTTCAGCAGATCGGCCAGCTGCCCGAACTTGTCGGCCAGCGACTCGCAGCCCGCACCGTGCCCGGTGAGCGTCGGCGGGGTCACCCGAAGGTCCGTCATCGTCCTCCCCCTCCTCAGCGCAGCAACGAGCCGTTGCCGAAGTCCTCGTCCTCGTCGGCCGCGCTCGTGCGCGGACGCGGGGGCTGGTCCTCACCGGGTTTCAGGACCGAGGTCTGCGCGCTGAAGGCTTCCTGGAACTGCGCGAACCGATCGCCCAGGACGGGGGCGACCGCCTCGTTCATCTGGTCCGCAGCGTTGGCCGTCGCTCGGCGGATCGCGTCCATGATCTGCTGCTGCAGCTCGTGGGCCTGCTTGCGGACCGCGTTCGGAGCGAGCTGGAGGTCGAGGACCGCGCCGGAGGGTGCCACCGAAACCGTGACGGAGCGGTCTTCGCTGGAAGCGGTTCCCCGCATGTCCTGGACCGCTGACTGCAGCTGCGTGGCCTTGGCCGCTTGTTCTTCGAAGTCCCGCAGCATCTCCTGGATGCGCTCAGCCGGTCCGGACATCCGATCCTCCCCTTGATCGTTTCGACTGCGGCGACGCTAACCGACGAGTCGAACGGCTGGTGGAGGATTCGCGGAGTTCGTCGTTCGATCAGAGCAGTGATCTGCGACGCTCCCGGAACGTGGCGCGAAAGCAGCCGTTCCCGCACGAGGGCCTCGTGCGGGAACGGGTTGCTGCGGTTCAGGGGCTGAGCTGCTGGGCGATGTCCTCGGCCACTCGGGCTCGGGTGTCCCGGAGGGACTTGACCGAGGGGCCGTGGCGGAGGACGTCCCTGGACGTGGTCGGCAGGACGTTGGGCAGGGCCCGGCCGAAGACCTGCTTGAGGTCTCGGACCGTGGCGCCCTGGGCGCCCAGGCCCGGGGCGAGGATGGGGCCGTTGAGATCGGAGAAGTCCAGCTCTCCCGCCGGGATGGTGGCACCGGCCACCACTCCGACGTGACCCATCGGTTCCTTGCCCAGGTTCGACTCCGCCGCGGAGTCCACGATGTACTGACCGACGGTGTCGCCGCTGCCGTGGACCGACTGCTGCAGGCCGATGCCCTCCGGGTTGGAGGTGCGGGCCAGCACGAACACGCCCTTGCCGTTCTGCTCGGCCAGGCCGATGGCCGGGGCCAGCGAACCGTATCCGAGGTACGGCGAGACCGTGATCGCGTCCGCAGCCAGCGGGGCGTGCTCGTCGAGGTAGGCCATCGCGTAGGCCGTCATCGTCGAGCCGATGTCGCCGCGCTTGACGTCCAGCAGCACCAGCGCACCGGCTTGCTGGGCCTCGGCGATCACCTTCTCCAGCACCGCAACGCCCTTCGACCCGTAGGACTCGAAGAACGCCGACTGCGGCTTGAGCATCGCCACCCGGTCACCCAGCGCCTCCACCACCGTCATCGCGAACCGCTCCAGCGCCTCGGGGCTCTCCCCCAGCTGCCAGGCGTGCAGCAGCGACGGGTGCGGGTCGATGCCCACGCACAGCGGGCCGCGCCGGCTCACCGCGTCGGTGAGCCGGGCGCCGAAGCCCGCGCGCAGCGGCGACTCAGTCACCGTCACTCACCGCCCTGCCGCAGCGCGGCCTGCAAGGCCTGCAGCGGCCGGACACCGATGTTGCCCTGGATCGCGGCCTCGATGCCCTGCACGGCCGCCGCCGCGCCCTGCACCGTCGTGATGCACGGGACGTCGCGGGACACCGCGGCCGTGCGGATCTCGTAACCGTCGACCCGCGGCCCCGGGTTGCCGTAGGGGGTGTTGATGATCATGTCGACCTCGCCAGCCTTGATCAGGTCGACGACGTCGCGTTCGCCCTCGACCGACTCGGTGTGCTTGGCGACCACGGTGGAGGTGATGCCGTTGCGGCGCAACACCTCGGCGGTGCCCTCGGTCGCCAGGATCTCGAACCCGAGGTCGGCGAGCCGCTTGACCGGGAACACCAGCGAGCGCTTGTCCCGGTTGGCCACCGAGACGAACACCTTGCCCGACGTCGGCAGCGAACCGTAGGCACCGGCCTGCGACTTCGCGAATGCCTGCCCGAACGAGGTGTCGATGCCCATCACCTCGCCGGTCGACTTCATCTCCGGTCCGAGCAGCGAGTCCACGCCGACGCCCTCGCGGGTGCGGAAGCGGTGGAACGGCAGGACCGCTTCCTTGACCGCCACCGGCGCGTCGACCGGCAGGTCCGCGCCGTCGCCCTCGGCGGGCAGCATGCCCTCCGAGCGCAGCTCCGCGATCCTGGCGCCCAGCATGATCCGCGCGGCGGCCTTGGCCAGCGGAGCGGCCGTGGCCTTGGAGACGAACGGCACCGTCCGGGAAGCGCGCGGGTTGGCCTCCAGCACGTAGAGCACGTCGTCCTTGAGCGCGTACTGCACGTTGAGCAGACCGTGCACGCCCACGCCCCGCGCGATGGCCTCCGTGGAGCGGCGGACCATCTCGATGTCCTGACGCCCCAAGGTGATCGGCGGCAGCGCGCACGCCGAGTCGCCGGAGTGGATGCCGGCCTCCTCGATGTGCTCCATCACGCCGCCCAGGTAGATCTCGTTGCCGTCGCACAGCGCGTCGACGTCGATCTCGATCGCGTCGTCGAGGAACTTGTCCACCAGCACCGGGTGCTCCGGGGTGACCTCGGTGGCGCGGGCGATGTAGTTCTCCAGCGACGCCTCGTCGTAGACGATCTCCATGCCCCGGCCGCCGAGCACGTAGGACGGGCGCACCAGCACCGGGTAGCCGATGTCGTCGGCGATCCGCTTGGCGCCCTCGAACGAGGTCGCCGTGCCGTACTGCGGAGCGGGCAGACCGGCCGCCACCAGCACGTCGCCGAAGGCGCCGCGCTCCTCGGCGAGGTGGATGGCCTCCGGCGGGGTGCCCACGACCGGCACGCCCGCGTCGGACAGCCGCTGCGCCAGGCCCAGCGGGGTCTGGCCACCGAGCTGCACGATCACACCGGCGACCGTGCCGGACTGCTGCTCGGAGTGCACGACCTCCAGGACGTCCTCGAAGGTCAGCGGCTCGAAGTACAGCCGGTCCGAGGTGTCGTAGTCGGTGGAGACGGTCTCCGGGTTGCAGTTGACCATCACCGTCTCGTACCCGGCCTCGCGCAGCGCCATCGCCGCGTGCACGCACGAGTAGTCGAACTCGATGCCCTGGCCGATGCGGTTCGGGCCCGAGCCGAGGATGATCACCTTCGGCTTCTCGCGCTGCTCGGAGACCTCCGACTCCGCCGCCGGGTCCGACTCGTAGGCCGAGTAGTGGTACGGCGTCTTCGCGGCGAACTCGGCCGCGCAGGTGTCGACCGTCTTGTACACCGGCCGCACGCCCAGCCGGTGGCGCAGCGCGCGAACGCCGTCCTCACCGGCCAGCTCCGGGCGCAGCGCGGCGATCTGGCGGTCCGACAGGCCCGCGCGCTTGGCGATGCGCAGCAGGTTCGCGTCCAGCACCGGGGCGTCGACGAGCTCGCGGCGCAGCTCCACCCACGCCGAGACCTGGTCGACGAACCACGGGTCGATGCCCGAGGCCTCGTGCACCTGCTCGACGGTGGCGCCGAAGCGCAGCGCGCGCTCGACGGTGTAGATCCGCCCGTCGTGCGCGGTGCGCAGATCGTCCAGAGTGGACTGGAGGGTGGCGCCTTCGGGGTCCGGCTTGGTCCAGAACCCGACCGACTTCGTCTCCATCGACCGCAGCGCCTTGCCCATCGCCTCGGAGAAGCTGCGGCCCACGGCCATCGCCTCGCCGACGCTCTTCATGGTCGTGGTCAGCTCCTGGTCGGCACCCGGGAACTTCTCGAAGGCGAACCGCGGCACCTTCACGACCACGTAGTCCAGGGTGGGCTCGAACGACGCCGGGGTCTCGCCGGTGATGTCGTTCTGGATCTCGTCGAGGGTGTAGCCGACCGCCAGCTTCGCGGCGATCTTGGCGATCGGGAAGCCCGTCGCCTTCGACGCCAGCGCCGAGGACCGCGACACGCGCGGGTTCATCTCGATGACGACCATGCGGCCGTTGGTCGGGTTGATGGCGAACTGGATGTTGCAGCCACCGGTGTCCACCCCGACCTCGCGCAGCACCGCGATGCCCACGTCGCGCATGTGCTGGTACTCGCGGTCGGTCAGCGTCATCGACGGCGCCACCGTCACCGAGTCACCGGTGTGCACGCCCATCGGGTCGAAGTTCTCGATGGAGCAGATGACCACCACGTTGTCGGCGTGGTCGCGCATCAGCTCCAGCTCGTACTCCTTCCAGCCGAGCACGCTCTCCTCGATGAGCACCTCGTGCACCGGGGACTCGGCCAGGCCGAAGGAGGCCATCCGCTCCAGGTCCTCCTGGGTGTGCGCCATGCCCGAGCCCAGGCCGCCCATCGTGAAGCTGGGCCGGATGACCACCGGCAGCCCCGAGGTCTCGACGAACGAGCGGACGTCGTCCATCGACTTGCAGACCTTCGACGCGGGCACCTCGCCGCCGACCGAGCGCACGATGTCCTTGAACATCTGCCGGTCCTCGCCGCGCTGGATCGCGTCCACGTCGGCGCCGATGAGCTCCACGCCGTACTTCTCCAGCACACCGCGCTCGTGCAGCGCGATCGCCGTGTTCAGCGCGGTCTGCCCGCCCAGCGTCGCCAGGATCGCGTCCGGGCGCTCGGCGTCGATGACCTTCTCGACGAACTCCGGCGTGATCGGCTCGATGTAGGTGGCGTCGGCGAACTCCGGGTCCGTCATGATCGTCGCCGGGTTGGAGTTCACCAGCGACACCCGGATGCCCTCTTCGCGCAGCACGCGGCACGCCTGCGTACCGGAGTAGTCGAACTCGCAGGCCTGGCCGATGACGATCGGACCGGAACCGATGACCAGAACGTGCTTGATATCAGTCCTCTTGGGCATCAGCGGGCCTCGCTCATCAGGTCAACGAACTTGTCGAACAGCGGGGCGGCGTCGTGGGGTCCGGCCGCCGCCTCGGGGTGGTACTGCACGGAGAAGGCCGGGCCGTTCAGCAGCCGCAGGCCTTCGACGGCGCCGTCGTTGGCGCAGTGGTGGGACACGATCGCGCGGCCGAAGTCGGTGTCGAACTCCTCGCCCGGCTCGCCTTCCACGGCGAAACCGTGGTTCTGCGCGGTGATCGCGACCTTGCCGGTCTCCTGCTCGATGACCGGGATGTTGATGCCCCGGTGGCCGTACTGCAGCTTGTAGGTGCCGCGGCCCAGCGCGCGACCGAGGACCTGGTTGCCGAAGCAGATGCCGAACAGCGGCAGCTTGCGGTCCAGGGCCTGGCGGGTCAGCTCGACCTGCGCGTCGGTGGTCGCCGGGTCACCGGGACCGTTGGACAGGAACAGCCCGTCCGGCGCGATCTCCAGGATCTCGTCCATCGTGGACGCCAGCGGCATCACGTGGATCTCGATGCCGCGCTCGGCCATCATCCGCGGCGTGTTCGCCTTGATGCCCATGTCCAGGGCGGCGACGGTGAACCGCTTCTGGCCCACCGCGGGGATCACGTAGGTCTCGCCGGTGGTGACGTCACCCGCCAGGGAGGCGCCGACCATGCCCGAGGAGTCCTTCACCGCGGCCACCATCTGCTCGTCCGAGGCCAGCTCGGGACCGGAGAAGATGCCGCCGCGCATCGCGCCCAGCTCCCGCACGTGGCGGGTCAGGGTGCGGGTGTCGATCCCGGAGATGCCTACGACGCCCTGGTTGGTCAGCTCGTCGTCCAGGCTGCGGGTGGAGCGCCAGTTCGACGGCCGGCGGGCGGGGTCGCGCACGGCGTAGCCGGCGACCCAGATCTTGTCCGACTCGTCGTCCTCGTCGTTCCAGCCGGTGTTGCCGATCTGCGGCGCGGTCTGCACCACGATCTGCCGGTGGTAGGACGGGTCGGTCAGCGTCTCCTGGTAGCCGGTCATGCCGGTGGTGAACACGACCTCCCCGAGGGTGCGGCCCACCTTGCCGTAAGCCTCCCCGCGGAAGATCCGGCCGTCCTCCAGCACCAACGCGGCCGGTGTGTACGCGGTCATTTCTCCTCCTGTGCTTGGGTGGGGGCGCCCCACACCCCGGTCGGCCGGACGAACGGCTGCGCGGTTGTCATTCATCCGTCCTCCGACTCGTTCGAAGTCGTGTGAGCGGGCAGCGATCGAATCGCCTCGACCCACTCGGTCTGCGCTTGCTTGTCATCGCCGCGGAATCCGGTGTCCAGCAGCTGATCGCCGAGCCGCCAGGTCACCACCACCAGTCCGGCGCCGGGCACGACCTTGTTGGCCAGCTTGTGGTCCAGCCGGGCGTCCACCACGGACGCGGCCGGGATCCACACCGCCGAAGCGCCTTCGCGCTCGATCAGCAGGCCCTGGGCGTGCAGGTGCGCGGTCCCGTTGGCGCGGTGCCCGATGTCGCCGACCGCGATGCGGTCCTGCCAGTCGTCGGCCTTGGTCGTGCCGATGTACATGCCGGTGGCGGCGGTGAGGGTCTCGGCGCCGGGGTCGGCCGGCTGCTCCGGGAAGGGAGGCAGCTCGGCCGCCTGTCGTCGGGCTCGGGCCAGCCAACCGCGTCGCATCCCGAAGAACACGAGCGCGACCAGAGCGGCCAGCGCGAGCACCCACAACAAGCGTTCCATCAGCGCCTCACCTTGCCTTCGTGCGCGGTCACCGCACCGCGCAGCAGCGTCGCGACCACCCGGCCGGGCAGCCGCATCCCCTCGAAGGGCGAGTTCTGCCCCAGGCTGGCCAGCTCGGCGGAGCGCACCGTCCACTCCGCGTCCGGGTCCACCAGCGCGAGGTTGGCCGGTTCGCCGACCGCGATCGGCCGGCCCTGGCCGGTCAGACCGGCGATCTCGGCGGGACGCTCGGAGAGCACCCGCGCGACACCGCGCCAGTCCAGCAGCCCGGAGCGGACCATCGTCTGCGTCACGATGCCCAGCGCGGTCTGCAGCCCCAGCATGCCCGGCTTGGCGGCCGACCACTCGCAGTCCTTGTCCTGCGCGGCGTGCGGGGCGTGGTCGGTGGCCACGCAGTCCACGGTTCCGTCGGCCAGCGCCTGGCGCAGGGCGAGCGCGTCGGCGTCGGTGCGCAGCGGCGGGTTGACCTTGTTGACCGGGTCGTAGGTCTGCAGCCGTTCGTCGGTGAGCAGCAGGTGGTGCGGGGTCACCTCGGCCGAGACGGTGCTGTCGGTCTCGCGGCCCTTGAAGAACCGCAGCAGCTCGGCGGTGCCCTCGGTGGAGACGTGGCAGACGTGCAGGGTTCCGCCGGTGTGCGCGGCCAGCAGGCAGTCGCGGGCCACGATGGACTCCTCCGCCGGGGCGGGCCAACCGGCCAGGCCCAGCCGGGCCGCGTTCGGGCCCTCGTGGGCCTGCGCGCCGACCGTCAGGCGCGGCTCCTCGGCGTGCTGGGCGACCAGCCCGCCGAACGAGCGGGTGTACTCCAGCGCGCGGCGCATGATCAGCGGGTCGTGCACGCACTTGCCGTCGTCGGAGAAGACCCGCACCTCGGCAGCGGAGTGCCGCATGGTGCCCAGCTCGGCCAGCTTCTCACCCGCCAGCCCGACGGTGACCGCTCCGACCGGGTGCACGTCGACCAGGCCGATCTCGCGGCCCCGGCGCCACACGTGCTCGACGATCACCGCGTTGTCGGCGACCGGATCGGTGTTGGCCATCGCGAACACGGCCGTGTAGCCGCCCAGCGCTGCGGCCGCCGAGCCGGTCTCGATCGTCTCGGCGTCCTCCCGGCCGGGTTCGCGCAGGTGGGTGTGCAGGTCCACGAAGCCCGGCAGCACGACCGCGCCACCGCCCTGCACGATCTCGTCGGCGTCGGCGCTGATGTCCGCGCCGATCTCGGCGATCGTGGTGCCCTCGACGAGCACGTCGACCGGCTCGCCCTCCCCGTAGGGTCGAACGTCCTTGATCAACACGCGGCTCATGCGCAGCCCGCCTCTCCGCGATTCACAGTTGTGGTTGCGTATCGCTCAACGTCGCGTTTCGCGGTTTCTTGTGGCTGGCTTGCGTCACGTTCCCCTGAGGTGCGATCGGGCGCGACTGAAGTTGCGACAAGACGGCTCATGCGGCGAGCTCCTCTCCCGCGAGAAGGTGGTAGAGCACCGCCATCCGCACGTGCACGCCGTTGCCGACCTGCTGGGTGATGGCGGCGCGCGGCGAATCGGCGACCGACGGCGCGATCTCCATGCCGCGCAGCATCGGGCCCGGGTGCAGCACGACGGCGTGCTCGGGCAGCTTGGCGAGCCGCTTCTCGTTGAGGCCGTAGGCGATCGAGTACTCGCGCGCCGACGGGAAGAACCCGCCGTGCATCCGCTCGGCCTGCACCCGCAGCAGCATGACCGCGTCCAGCTTGGGCAGTTCCGGGTCGAGCTCGTGGCGCACCTCGGCGCCCCACCGCTCGATGCCGGTGGGCACCAGCGTCGGCGGCGCGATGAGCGTCACCTCGGCGCCCAGCGTCCGCAGCAGGTGCACGTTGGACCGCGCGACCCTGCTGTGCAGCAGGTCGCCCACGATGCCGATGCGACGCCCTGAGACGTCCCCCAGGCGCTCCCGGAGGGTCGCCGCGTCCAACAGGGCCTGGGTGGGGTGCTCGTGCATCCCATCGCCCGCGTTGACGACCTGGGTGCCGTCGGCCTCCAGCCACTCGGCCAGCCGGTGGGCCGAACCGGAGGCGGGGTGCCGGATGATCACGCAGTCGGCCCCGGCGGCCGACAGCGTCAGCGCGGTGTCCCGGAGGGACTCGCCCTTGCCGACCGAGGAGCTGCTCGCCGAGACGTTGATCACGTCGGCGCTCATCCACTTCCCGGCGACCTCGAAGGACACCCTGGTCCGGGTGGAGTTCTCGTAGAACAGCGTCACCACGGTTCGCCCGCGCAACGTCGGCAGCTTCTTCACCTCGCGCCCCAGCAGCGTCTGCTTGAGCGTGTCGGCGGTGTCGAGCACGGCGGTCGCGTCGGCGGCGGCCAGGCCCTCGGTGGACAGCAGGTGGCGCATCACACCTCCTCCTGCTGCTCTTTGCGGATCACCACGCAGTCCTCGCCGTCCGTTTCGGACAGCTGGACCGCCACGTCCTCGCTGCGCGAGGTCGGGATGTTCTTGCCGACGTAGTCCGCGCGGATCGGCAGCTCGCGGTGGCCCCGGTCCACCAGCACGGCCAGCTGGACCGAGCGGGGGCGACCCTGGTCGCGCAGGGCGTCGAGGGCGGCGCGCACGGTGCGGCCGGAGAAGAGCACGTCGTCGACCAGCACGACCAGCCGGTCGTCGATGCCGCCGGGCGGCAGGTTGGTGGGCTCCAGCGGCCGGTTGGGCTGCTTGCGCAGGTCGTCGCGGAAGAGCGTGATGTCCAGGGTGCCGACGGGAACCGTCACCCCGCTGAACTCGCTGATCTTGTCCGCCAATCGCCTGGCCAGCGGCGTTCCCCGGGTGGGGACTCCCAGCAGCACCACGGAACCGTCGCCGGTGTCCAGCGCGGTCTTCTCGATGATCTGGTGCGCGATGCGGGCTATCGTGCGCGCAACGTCACCGGCGCTGAGCAGCTCCCGCTGCCCTGCCGGCTCCGCCGCGCTCGCCTGATGGCGAGACGCCACGGTGCGACCTCCTTCTCCGCCTCACTGGACGGGTCCTTAAAGGATGGTGTGTGAGCTGCCCCGCAATCCGGGTTCGGGATGAACCTGCGCATCACCGGGCTGACCAGTACGCTATCAGCGACAACGGGTCAATCGACCGGGTGGTGTGTTGGTGCTCGCCACACCGGCACCGAAGACCAACTTGACCTGGTGACGCTCGCGAGCGAACATTACTCTCCGTATCGATCTGAGCTTTGCTCCCCGGTCGCCGTTATCGGCTGACGGGGCGAACGAACGGAGAAACGCCACATGGGCGACTACGCCAAGGCGCTGGGCAGCAAACTCCGCGCTATCCGCCAGCAGCAGGGTCTGTCGCTGCACGGCGTCGAGCAGAAGTCTGGCGGACGGTGGAAGGCCGTGGTCGTCGGGTCCTACGAGCGAGGCGACCGCGCGGTGACCGTGCAGAAGCTGGCCGAGCTCGCCGATTTCTACGGCGTGCCGGTCGCGGAGCTGCTGCCCGAGGGCCGCGTGCCTTCCGGGGCCGAGCCGGCCACCAAGGTTGTGATCAACCTGGAGCGCCTGCAGCAACTGCCTGCCGAGAAGGTGGGTCCGCTGGCCCGCTACGCGGCCACGATCCAGAGCCAGCGCGGTGACTACAACGGCAAGGTGCTGTCCATCCGCACCGAAGACCTGCGGTCCCTGGCGATCATCTACGACATGACGCCGGGCGAGCTCACCGAGCAGCTCATCGACTGGGGTGTGCTTCCCCCGGAGGCGCGCCCTGCCCGCGAGGAGTGACACAACACCGATAGGCGGACCGGGGCACCCAGCGGCGACGCCGCGACGGGTGCCCCTGGGCTTTCAGGGCCATCACCCGATCGGTCGCCGATCGAACGACCGCTGCTCGCTCAGGGCAACGACCAGCGGCCGCCGATCGGGTGAGAACCCCCTGTGCACGCGAAGAGGGGCACCTGCCGGACGGCGGGTGCCCCTCTTCGCAGCTCGTGAGCGCGTGCGGCGTAGCCGCTGTTTCAGGTGTGGGACTCAGCTCGTACCGCCGCGGGTTCTCAGCGGTTCTCTGGGGAGGACGCCGCGACGCCGTGCATTGGCATACATCAGGAGTGGCGCCCGGCCCCAGAGGACCGCTGAGGTTCCGCTACCCGCACCGCCGAGCAGAGCGACCACGAAGCAGCGGCTAATCGACCGGAGTCTCCTCCGCCTTCGGGAGAGTTCTGCGCAGGCGGTCGCGGATGCCCGCGAGGCGGCCGAGGACGCCGTTGACGAAGCGCGGCGAGTCGTCGGTGGACAGGGCCCTGGCCAGCTCCACCGCCTCGTCGACGGCCACCACCGGCGGCACGTCGCCCTTCGGGCACCACAGCAGCTCGTAGAGGCCCAGCCGCAGCACGGCGCGGTCCACGACCGGCATCCGCGACAGCGTCCAGCCCTCGATGTGCTGGGTGAGCAGCTCGTCGATCCGCTCCCGGTTCTCGGTCACGCCCTCGACCAGGGTGATCGTGTAGTCCGGGACCACGGCCGTGTCGGGAGCGCCGATCCGGTCGGACATGAGCGTGACGGCATCGGTCTCGCGCAGGTCGGCCTCATAGAGGAAATCGACCGCACGCTTACGAGCCTTGCTGCGCGAGCCGCTCATTTGGAGCTGACGCGGCTGAGGTACCGGCCGTCGCGCGGGTCGACCTTGACCTTGTCGCCGGTGTTGAGGAACAGCGGCACCTGGATCTCGGCACCGGTCTCCAGCGTGGCCGGCTTGGTGCCACCGGTCGAGCGGTCGCCCTGCAGGCCCGGGTCGGTGTGCTCGACGACGAGCTCCACCGAGGCGGGCAGCTCGACGTACAGCGGCGCGTCCTCGTGCCGGGCGACGACGACCTGGCTGTTCTCCAGCATGTAGTTCGCGGCGTCACCGACGACGTCGGCCGAGACGCTGACCTGCTCGAAGGTGTCCGGCTCCATGAAGACGTAGTCGTTGCCGTCGTAGTACAGGTAGGTCATCTCGCGGCGGTCGACGTTGGCGGTGTCCACCTTCACCCCGGCGTTGAAGGTCTTGTCGACGACCTTGCCGGAGAGCACGTTCTTGAGGGTGGTGCGGACGAAGGCGCCGCCCTTGCCGGGCTTGACGTGCTGGAAGTTGACGACGGACCACAGCTGGCCGTCGAGGTTGAGCACCAGTCCGTTCTTCAGGTCGTTCGTGGAAGCCACGTGGGGGTTCTCCTGTGGTGATGGCTTGGTGTTGCGCCGGGCCGCAACGGGGCTCCGGCGAAATTCCGCGCACCGGTCGTGCGTCAGACTTCGACGAGCTCTTTGGTCGTCAGGGTGAGGAGCTCCGGTGTGCCGGGACGCACGACCAGTGTGTCCTCGATACGGACCCCGCCCTGCCCGGCCAGATAGACGCCAGGCTCGACGGTGACCGCCATCCTCTCGGCGATTCTACCGTCCCCGCGCTGCGACAACGTGGGCGCCTCGTGGATCTCGAGGCCCACGCCGTGTCCCAAGCCGTGCAGGAACCGCTCGCCGTACCCCGCGTCGGCGATCACCTGGCGGGCCGCGGAGTCCACGTCGCGCACGTCGGTGTCGACCTTCACCGCCGCGCGCCCGGCGGCCTGCGAGGCGCGGACGAGCTCGTAGATCTCGCGCTGCCAGTCGGCGGCCTTGCCCAGCACGACGGTGCGCGTCATGTCCGAGTGGTAGCCGTCGACGAGCGCGCCGAAGTCCATCTTGACGAAGTCTCCGCTGGTCAGAGGCATGTCGGTGGGCCGGTGGTGCGGGACGGCGGAGTGCGCGCCCGCGGCGACGATCGTGTCGAACGACGGACCGGCGGCGCCGTTGTCGAGCATCCGCGCCTCCAGGTCGCGGGCGACCTCCAGCTCGGTGCGCCCCGGGCGCAGACCGCCGTGCTCGATGAGGTCGGCCAGCGCGCGGTCGGCCGCGGCGCAGGCCATCCGCAGCGCCTCGATCTCGGTGGCGTCCTTGATCAGCCGCAGCTGCTCGACCATTCCCGGGGCCCGGACCAGCTCGGCCTTGCCCGCGGCGTCGTCGAGCACGTCGCGGTTGTCGACGGTGACGTGCTGGGACTCGAAGCCGACCCGCCGGTAGTCGGTGGCCTCCTCGCCGAGGCGCTGCGCGAGGGTCAGGTCGCTCGCCCGGTCGATGACGCGCTCCAGGTCCGGGACCTGCTCCTCGGCCTGCGTCAGGTAGCGGCCGTCGGTGCAGAACACCGTGCGGTTCTCACCGCCGGGATCGTCGGCGGCGTGCACCACCAGCGCGGCGTTGGAGCCGGTGAACCCGGTCAGGTAGCGGATGTTGAGCAGGTCGGTCACCAGGAGGGCGTCCAGGTCCCGCTCCCGCAGCCGGCTGCGGAGTGCGTCTCGTCGGTGGGCGTGCGCTTCGGACATGTTTCGGAGCCTAACTCGCAGGACAGCGGATTGACCTGCCTCGGACGACCGTTTGCGGAAAGCCGCCAGAACCTTGCTCCCCGACCCCGCCGCGTGCAACTCAGAGCGCGGAAAACCGCAGGTGAGCGGATCTTTTGCTCGCGGCGCCGGATTGTCGGTGGGACTCGCTAGGGTGGGTTTCGTGGAGACGTGGAGCACCGTGCGCGGGCCGGTCGGGGAGATCACCGTGGTGGCCTCCGGGACCGGTGTCCGGCACGTGGCCTTCGCCGGGCCCGAGGAGGTGCTGAGCGAGCACCCCGCGGCCGAGCCCGGTGGACTCGCGGCCGAGGCCGCGCAGCAGCTCGGCGAGTACTTCTCCGGTCGGCGCAAGGAGTTCCAGCTCCCGATCGACTGGAGCGGGCTGGACGGGCTGCGCGCCCACGTGCTGCGCACGCTGCACGAGCTGGTGCCCTTCGGCGAGACGGTCAGCTACAAGGGCCTCGCGGAGCTGTCCGGCAGGCCCGAGGCGTCCCGCGCGGTGGGCACGATCATGGGCTCCAACCCGGTGCCGCTGATCGTGCCGTGCCACCGGGTGCTCGCCTCCGGCGGCGGGCTCGGCGGGTTCGGCCCGGGACTGGAGGCGAAGCGGAAACTGCTGGTGCTAGAGGGGATTCTGGAGCCCAGCCTGCTGGAGCTCGACCTGGTGCGAGACGAATAGGTGGTAGGTCGTCTCGCGCTGCCCGAGGGTCACCGGGATGGCCAGCTCGGTGCACTCGCCGAAGACGTCGTCCATCGCGCCCAGTAGCTCGGGCGAGGTGTCGGCCGACCACACCGCCAGCGTGCCGCCGGGGGCGATCTTGTCCTTGCAGCGCTGCAGGAACCCGGGACCGTAGAGCGCCGAGTTCTCCTCGTAGACCAGGAAGTCCGGGCCGTTGTCGACGTCGAGCAGCAGCACGTCGCAGCCGCCGTCGGGCTGGCCGGTCAGGACTTCGGCGATGTCGCCGACGCTGATGCGCACCCGCTCGTCGGCCAGCGCTGCGGACGTGTCGGGAACGAGCCCGTCGCGGTGCCAGGCGACCAGGTCGGGTTCGATCTCCACCACGTGCGCCTCGGTCACGCGCTCGTCGGCCAGCACCTCGCGCAGGGTGAAGCCGAGTCCGAGGCCGCCGATGAGCACCCGGAGCCCGTCGGTGCGGGCGAGGTGGCCGAGGGTGGCGGTGGCCAGCAGGCGCTCGGTCTCGGTGTGCGCGGTGTCCATCACGAACACGCCGTTGACCCGCAGTTCCAGCGCGTCGTCGCGGCGCATCAGCACGAGCTCACCGCGCTCGCCGACCGCACGGGCGAGAAGCTCAGACATGGTCCCCGAGATTACCGGGCCGTTCCCACCGGCCGGACCCAACTGGCAATTTCGCAGGTCAGGCTCGCTGGAACGATTCCCACCCGGCTCGCGGGGCGAACGCGCTGGTCGCGCCCCCGCTTGGGCCGCCTGGCCCAGCGGGGACACGTCGGTTCGGCCGCTTGGCCGATCTTGGGAGCGCTCTCACAATGGGCCGTGCCTCAGGAACCCGCCCGGGCCGAATTCGCGCCCCGCTCCGCGGCGGGATTCCTGGGTGCGTTTCTCCGGATCGATGCGGAGAAGGCCGTCGCCAGCAGGCACAGCAGTCCCGATCCGTACCAGGCGAGCGCGTAGTCGCCGAACTGGTCGCGGATCAACCCCGCCGCGCCGGCGACGGCCGCCGCCCCCACCTGGTGCGAGGCGAACACCCACCCGAACACCACCGAGGCCTTCGACCCGAAGTGCTCCCGGCACAGCGCCATCGTCGGCGGCACCGTCGCGACCCAGTCCAGTCCGTAGAACACGACGAACAGCACCATCTCCACACCGGGCGTCGGCGCGAACAGCTGCGGCAGCACGAACAACGACACCCCGCGCAGCGTGTAGTACACGGCCAGCAGCACGCGCGGGTTGATCTTGTCGGTGAGGTAGCCGGACGCCACGGTTCCCAGCACGTCGAAGACGCCGATGACCGCGAGCAGCCCGGCCGCGGTCGTGCTGGGCATCCCGTGGTCGTGCGCGGCCGGCACGAAGTGGGTGTTGACCAGGCCGTTGGTGCTCGCCCCGCAGATCGCGAAGCCGCCCGCCAGCAGCCAGAACGCGGGCGTGCGCGCGGCCTGGACCAGCGCGTTGATCGCGTTCCGGGCGGGATTGCCCCGGTCGCGGACGGGTTCCGGTTCCTCGCCGGTCGCTCCGTAGGCGGAGGTGCCGAGATCGCGCGGGCGCTCGCGCATCACCAGCCACACCAGGACCGCGACCAGCAGCGCGGCGACGGTGATCGTCAGCGAGGCGGTGCGCCAGCCCCAGCGCTCGGCGAGCAGCGCTTCGACCGGCAGGAAGACGAGCTGGCCGGTCGCGCTTCCCGCGGTCAGCACACCGCTGACCAGACCGCGCCGGGCCACGAACCAGCGATCGACCACTGTGGACACGAAAGCCAGTGCCATCGAGCCGGTGCCGAGCCCGATGAGCAACCCCCAGCACAGGATCAGCTGCCACGGCTCCGTCATGAGCACCGTGAACCCACTGCCGACACCCACCAGCAGCAGCGCCGAGGCGGTGACCCGCCGGATGCCGAAGCGCTCCATCAGCGCCGCCGCGAACGGCGCGGTCAGGCCGAACAGCAGCAGGTTCAGCGACACCGCTGCCGAGATCAGCCCGTGCGGCCACCCGAACTCCCGGTGCAGCGGATCCATCAGCACCCCGGGAGCGGAGCGGAAAGCAGCGGCCCCCACCAACGCCACGAACGCAACACCGGCGATCAACCAAGCGGGGTGGACCCGCGAGGACAGCACTCGAACCATGCCGACCAGCATGATCGGACCCCGGAGGTCGAACCAGTGGCCGGAGGGACAACATGTGGGAAGATTCGGCCATGAGGCCGCATCGGATCGCCGTGCTGGGCGTGGGGACCGTCGTCGGGTTCGACCTGGCGATCCCGCCGCAGATCTTCGCCGGAGCCACCGGGCCCGGCGGACCGCTCTACGAGGTGCAGGTGTGCAGCATCGACGGCGGACCGCTGGCCACGACCAGGGGCTTCTCCGTCCTGCCCGAGTGCGGGACGGACGCGCTGCGCGAGCCGGACACCGTGATCGTGCCCGGAGTCGACCCCGGCACCTTCACCGAGGCCCCCAAGGTCACGGCCTACTTGCAGGAGCTGCCCCCGGGAACGCGGATCATGTCGATCTGCACCGGCGCGTTCGTGCTCGCCGCCGCCGGGCTGCTCGACGGACGTCCGGCGACCACGCACTGGGCGTACGCCAACCGGCTCAGCGCGATGTGCCCGCAGGTCGAACTGCGTCCGGACGTGCTCTTCGTGGACGACGGCGACCTGCTGACCTCCGCTGGGGTGGCCGCCGGGATCGACCTGTGCCTGCACGTCATCCGCCGCGATCACGGCAGCGAGGTCGCCAACCGGGCGGCGCGGCGCAACGTCGTCCCGCCCTGGCGCGACGGCGGGCAGTCGCAGTTCATCGAACGCCCGCTGCCCTCCCCCGGTGACACCGGCACCGCCCCGACCCGCGAGTGGCTGCTGCACCGGCTCGCCGAGCCGCTGACGCTGGAGGCGATCGCCGCCCACGCGGGCATGAGCGTGCGGACCTTCACCCGGCGGTTCCGGGAGGAGACCGGGACCTCGCCGCTGGACTGGCTGCTGGGGCAGCGGATCGAGCACGCGCGGCACCTGCTGGAGTTCAGCGACCTGCCGATCGAGGAGGTCGCGGCCCGGTCCGGGCTGAACACGGCGACGTCGCTGCGCAAGCACCTGCGCGCTCGGCTCGGCGTCAGCCCGGCCGCGTACCGGCGGGCCTTCCACCAGGGGTAGTTACCTCTGCTCACGACTCGAGGCAACCTCGGGAGCGGATGCGCGTCTTCTCCGATGAGCGATCCGCACGGAGGAGGCGAGGACATGACTCGGGCGAGGATCATCCTGGCGGCCACCGCCGCACTGCTGACCGCGGGCCTGAGCGCCTGCAACGAGGAAGGCTCCACCGGAGCGTCCGGCGGCACCGCGATCGACAACCCGGCGCCGGAGACGACGCAGTCCCAGGCGACCGAGGAGAGCGAGCCGGCCACCTCGGAAACCGGCAACCCTTCGGAGACCGGCGCCGAGACCTCGACTCCGGCGCCGGACGAACCGCCGTCGGTGCAGCTGTGCAAGGTCGCCGACCTGGCCGTGACGGTGCAGTACGTCGACTCGGCCGCCGGAACCGTGCACCAGGCGCTGCGGTTCACCAACTCCGGCAACCGCACCTGCGAGATCCAGGGCTTCCCCGGCGTCTCCTACGTCGGCGGCGAGGACGGCCACCAGATCGGCAAGCCCGCAGGCCGCTCCGGCTCCAAGGGCCCGGCCGTCCCCCTGGCCCCCGGCGCCCAGGCCTGGGCCCCGCTGGCCGCCCCGCGCCCGGAGAACTACGACGAGGCCACCTGCCAACCCCAGGAAGCGCGAGGCCTCCGCGTCTACCCACCCCAGGAGTACGACTCCGTGTTCGTCCCCCTCACGATCACGGCCTGCTCCAACACCGACGCCCCGGGCAACTTCCTCACCGTCAGAACCATCCAGCAAGGCACACCCTCCTGACCAGCCCTCCTCCAATTTCGCGCGAAGTTCGAGGGCCGAAGTTCCCGGTCGAATTTCGCGCGAAATTCGAATCACCCCCCGCGTTCGGGCGTGTAGGGCCTGGCCAGGGGTCTGGATTCCAATTTCGCGCGAAATTCGAGGGCTGAAGTTCGGGGTTGAATTTCGCGCGAAATTCGAATGGGCCTTGGGGAGGGCGAGGGCTGGTGCGGTCAGGGGAGGAGGTCGCCTGCGAGGGGGCGGGAGTGCCACTGGGTGGGGGTGGCCTCGGTGATCGGGGAAGCGTTGGCCGCTGCGGTGTCCGGGGTGACCTTCCAGAGGCGGCCTCGGGTGTCGAGAAGGGCGATCTCGCCTCCCGGGGAGCGCAAAGCAGGGGCGCCGGAAGGGATCTCGGCGGTCACCGGGAGGGCGTCGAGGGGGCCCGGGCGGTCGTCGAGGACCGCGGCGGCGAGGGTTTCGGCTGCTGAGCGGCGTTCGAAGCGGACCCGGGTGCCGTCGTGGACCAGGTCGATCGTGCGCACCGGGGACGGGACGGCGAAGCCGTCCAGGGCCCGGGCCGCTCGCGGCGTGGTGGTGCAGGCCCCGGCGTTGGTGACGTCGATGCCGAAGTGCCGGATGTCGGTCGGTGCCGGGGCGAGCGCGGTGGCACGCAGCACGTCGAGCTGGACCCGCTCGCACGGGTCCGAAGTGGACCGTCCGATGTGGCCTCGACCGTCGCGCACCAACCCCGGACCTTCCTGCCACGGACCGGGAATCGTCACCGGCTCGTAGGGGTGCCGGGTGAAGTCCCTGTCCCAGAACGTGATCCGAGTTCCGCCCTCGGTCTGGTGCGCGATGGCGAAGGCGTCCAGGGCGGGCGAGTACGCCCAGTCGGCGCTGAACGCGTCGACGACCGAACGCGTCCGCCCGGCCCCCGCGGGCCGGAAACCCTGCTCGGTCAAGGCCTGGACGTCCTCGGCGAACAACGGGTCTCGCGAGCGCAGCACGAACTGCCCGGCACCGTTCCAGCCCGCGCCCTGGGCCGTGGTGTCGGTGAACATCAGGTAGAACCAGCCGTCCAGGAACACCACCGACGGCTGCCCGGCTCCGTAGACGTTGCCGCGCTGCACCTCCCCGGCCGCGGTCACGACCGGCGCGGGCCCCCGGGTCCACGAGACGCCGTCCGCGCTGGTGGCCACGCCGATGGTGTTGCCGTGCGCGTGATCCCCGGCCGCACCCGTGTAGTAGAGGTAGTAGCGGTCGCCCACGTGCAGCACCGACGGATCGCAGGTGTGCATCCCGTCGAAGCGCCCCGGTTCACCGGAGAACACCGGGACGGCGTCGGCGAACGGGCCGTTCGGCGAGGCCGCCGAGGCGTGCAGGACGTCGTCGCCCGCCGGGCCGACGCCCGGCAACTGGCTGCACCACCACGCCCGGTACCGACCGCCCTCGGCCAGCACCGACGGCCCGTAGTTGTACGGCGCGGCGAACCCGCCGGCCGCCACCACACCCGGACTCGCGCGCTCACCGGCGGTGCGCAGCTCCACCGGCAGCGGCACCGGGGTCGGCTTGCGCTGCTCGGCGATCGGGACCACCGGGCTGCCGTCGACCTGCGTGCACCCCGCCAGCAGCGTGACGGCGACCAGCCATAACGGCAGGCCGCGCACTACTCCCCCGCGTTCTCGGCCAGCCAGCGGATCGCCAGCGGGTACCCCGCAACGCCCAGACCCGCCATCACCGCGGTCGCGATGTCGGACAGGTAGCTGGTGTGCCGGAACGGTTCCCGCTTGTGGACGTTGGAGATGTGCAGCTCGATCAGGTCAGCGGTCAGCTGCGACGCGGCGTCGCGCACCGCGACCGAGTAGTGCGTCCACGCGCCCGCGTTGAGCACCACCGGCCAGGACGCGTCGGCGGCCTCGTGCAGCCAGCCGACCATCTCGCCCTCGTGGTCGGTCTGCCGAACCTCGACCTCGACGCCGAGCTCGGCACCGGCCCGCTCGCACATCGACACCAGGTCGGCGTGGGTGGTGCTGCCGTAGACCGAGGGCTCGCGCTTGCCGAGCCGACCGAGGTTGGGCCCGTTGAGGACGAGGACCTTCACAGCAGCACCTCCGTGCTGGACTTGCTCTCACCGCCGGTGAGCGCCGAGTAGGCGGCGGCGATCAGCGACGGGTCCGGGCCCTCCAGCCGTTCCGGCTTGGCCAGGCCGTCGAGCACCACGAACCGCAGCACGCCGGACCGGTTCTTCTTGTCGGCCTTCATGCCCTCCATCAGCGACCCGAGCGCGTCGGCGTCGTAGGTGGTGGGCAGGCCGAGCAGATCGAGGATGCGCTTGTGCCGGTCGGCGGTCTCGTCGTCGAGACGTCCCGCGAGCCGGGCGAGTTCGGCGGCGAAGACCAGGCCGACGCTCACCGCGGCCCCGTGGCGCCACCGGTAGCGCTCGCGGCGCTCGATGGCGTGGGCGAGGGTGTGGCCGTAGTTGAGCACCTCGCGCAGGTGCGACTCCTTGAGGTCGGAGGCCACGACGTCGGCCTTGACCTGGATCGACCGGCGCACCAGCTCGGCCAGCACGTCCCCGGCCGGGTCGGTGGCGGCCTCCGGGTCTTCCTCGATGAGCCGCAGGATCTCCGGGTCGGCGATGAAACCGGCCTTGACGACCTCGGCCATGCCGGCCAGGAGTTCGTTGCGCGGCAGGCCTTCCAGCGTCGCCAGGTCGCACAGCACCAGGCTCGGCTCGTGGAACAGGCCGACGAGGTTCTTGCCCGCGTCGGTGTTGATGCCGGCCTTGCCGCCCACGGCCGCGTCGACCATGCCCAGCAGCGTGGTGGGCACGTGCACGGCCTTCACGCCGCGCATCCAGGTGCCCGCGACGAACCCGCCGAGGTCGGTGACCGCGCCGCCGCCGAAGGAGACCACGACGCCGTCGCGGTCCATGCCGATCTTGCCGAGCACCTCCCAGCAGAACCCGGCGACCTGCAGGCTCTTGCCGTCCTCGGCGTCGGGGATCTCGACCCGGTGCGCGTCGATGCCGGCTTCGGTCAGCTCCTCGCGGACCGCCTCGATGGTGGCGGTGATCGTGGGCTGGTGCACCAGCGCGACGCTCGACGCCCCGCTGAGGAATTCCACCAGCTCACCGAGCAAGCCCCGGCCCACGACCACGTCGTAGGGCTGCTGGCCGTTCACGCTGATCCGAACCGGTTCGGTCATCGTCGTCCCTTCGGCAATCGAGGTGTTCTCAAGAGAGTATCGAGGTCGTTTTGCGTGGCGGTGCGAGTAGGAGAACCTGAGGGGCTCCGTGGACTCCGCGCGCCGCTCCTGATGTATGCCCAACACGGCGTCGCGGCGTGCTCGCCACGAAGCCCCTCAGAACCTCCGGCGGTGCAAGCTGCTCACGCACTCACCGAAAGAGAAAGTGGCTCCGCCACTTCGAAACACCCCCTAGCTGGTCGTCAGTGCCGCGAGGTCGTCGACGACCCGATCGACGACCTGCGCGGGTGCGAGCTCGTCGGTGGCGACCTCCACGGCGGCCACCGAGCGGTAGATCGGCAGCCGCTCGTCGAGCAGCGCCTTGAACGTGGCGCGCGGGTTGACCCCGGCCAGCAGCGGGCGCGCGCTGGAAAGGCCCACGCGGCGGGCACCTTCGGCCAGGCCGACCGACAGGAACACGACCGGGTGGCCGGCCAGCCGCTGGCGGCTCAGCTCGGACAGCACCGCTCCCCCGCCGAGCGCCAGCACGCCGTCGTGCTCGCGCAGCGCGATGTCGACGACCCGCTCCTCCAGCGCGCGGAAGGCCGGTTCGCCGTCGTTGGCGAAGATGTCGGAGATCTCGCGGCCGGTGCTCGCGACGACGTCGGCGTCGGTGTCGCGGAACTTCACGCCGAGGCGCTCGGCCAGCTGCCTGCCGATGGTGGTCTTGCCCGCGCCGGGCGGGCCGATCACGATCGCGCGCGGCGACATCACCGCACCTGCCGCTTCTCCGCGCGCTCGCGCAGCGAGGCGAGGTAGCCCTCGACGTTGCGGCGGGTCTCCGGCAGCGAGTCGCCGCCGAACTTCTCCAGCGCGGCCTCGGCCAGCACCAGCGCCACCATCGTCTCGGCGACCACCGCGGCGCGCGGCACGGCCGTGATGTCGGAGCGCTGGTGCATCGCCTGCGCGGGCTCACCGGTCACCATGTCCACGGTGGCCAGTGCGCGCGGCAGGCTGGAGATGGGCTTCTTGGCGGCGCGCACGATCAGCGGCTCGCCGTTGGTGATGCCGCCTTCGAGGCCACCGGCGCGGTTGCTGTCGCGGCGGACCCAGTTGACGCCCTGGTCGGGGTAGATCTCGTCGTGCGCGGCGCTGCCCCGGCGGTGGGCGTTGGCGAAGCCCTCGCCGATCTCCACGCCCTTGACCGCCTGGATGCTCATCAGCGCACCGGCCAGGCGGGCGTCGAGCTTGCGGTCCCAGTGCACGTGGGAACCGATGCCCGGGGGCAGGTTGTAGGCGATGACCTCGACGACGCCGCCGAGGGTGTCGCCGTCCTTCTTGGCCGCGTCGACCTCGGCCATCATCCGCTCGGTGGCGGTGTCGCCGAAGGCGCGCACCGGGTTCTCGTCGATGGCGGCCAGGTCGTCCGGGCCGGGCAGCACCTCGCCGGTGGCGTCCACGCCGCCGAGGCTGACGACGTGGCTGACGATCTCCACGCCGAGCAGCTGGCGCAGGAACTGCCGGGCGACGGTGCCGACGGCCACGCGCGCTGCGGTCTCGCGGGCGCTGGCGCGCTCCAGGACCGGGCGGGCCTCGTCGAAGCCGTACTTCTGCATGCCAGCGATGTCGGCGTGACCGGGGCGCGGGCGGGTCAGCGGCTCGTTGCGGGCCAGGTTGGCCAGCACGTCCTCGTCCACCGGGTCGGCGGACATGACCTGTTCCCACTTGGGCCACTCGGTGTTGCCGATGCGCACCGCGATCGGGCCGCCCTGGGTGCGGCCGTGCCGCACGCCGCCGATGATCTCGAGCTCGTCGGCCTCGAAGTTCATCCGCGGGCTGCGGCCGAAGCCGAGCTTGCGGCGCTCCAGCTGGGTCGCGATCTCGGTCGAGGTCACCTCGACCCCGGCCACCATGCCTTCCAGCACCGCGACGAGGGCGGGGCCGTGCGATTCTCCAGCGGTCATCCAGCGCAACACACCACAGATCCTGCCACGCTCTGCCCAGGAGGAACCCGCCCGGGTGGGTCACGGCCAGCTCAGCGTCACCAGCCAGGACGGCACGAGCATCGCCGGACCGTGCGCGACCGCCCGGGTGCGCCGCGACAGGGCAGCGACCAGCGTGAACATCGCAGCGGCGGCCATCACGGCGACCACGGCCTGGACCGATACCGCACCCACCACCACACCCAGGACCCCGGCCAGCTTGACGTCGCCGGCCCCCATCGCGGCCGGCGCTATGAGCCTGACCACCAGGTACGTCCCGCAGAACAGGACGAAGCCGGCCACCGAGCCCAGCACGATCCCCGGCCGGTGCAGCGCGGCCAGGCCCAGCAGCGCGGCGACGACGGGCTGGGCGGTCAGGGTCAGAGCGTCGGGCAGCCGGTGGACACGCAGGTCGCAGGCCCCGAGGAGCACCCCGCCCCAGCCCACGAGCAGCGGGATCGGCATCCACCACCAGGGCATCCCGCGCAGGGCCACGACGGCCCACGCGGCGGCGACCCCGATCTCGCACCAGCCGGCGGACACCTCGGTGCCGCGCCGGAGCCGAGCGAGCCACCGGCGTCCGGCCCACCCGGCGAGGGCCCCCGACACGGCCATGATCAACGCGCACATGCCGGGCACGATGCCGGGAGCCCGGCGTCGCCTCCGGCATCAGCGGCGCGAAGGGGCGCGTGTCGGGAGCTCCCGTTCAGGCGTCGAGGTTGAACAGCAGGTCGCCCGCGAGGACCTGGGTGTCCTCGCGCAGGTCCGACAGGGACTCCGCGGGGGCCTCCAGCGCCACGACGGGGCAGATCGAGGCGTAGCCCTGGGACTCGACCTCCGTCGGGTTCCAAGTGATGATCTTCTGCCCGGCCTCGACCGCATCGCCCTTCTCGACGTGCAGCGTGAAGCCCTCGCCCTTGAGCTTCACCGTGTCGATGCCCAGGTGCACCAGCACCGCACCGCCCGCGGAAGCGGCGATGACGAACGCGTGCGGGTGCAGCGTCACGACCTCCCCCGCCACCGGGGCGACCACGTCGCCGGCACCACCGGTGGGCTTGACCGCGAGGCCGGGGCCCACCATCGCCTGCGAGAACACCGGGTCCGGCACGTCGCTGAGCGCCGTGGTGAGACCCGCTACCGGGCTGCCGACCTCGGTGCTCACATCAGGTCCTCGATGTCGCCGGCCAGCGTGTCCGCCTCCGGTCCGACCACGACCTGCACCACCGTTCCCTGCACCATCACGCCGTGCGCACCTGCGGCCTTGAGCCCGGCCTCGTCGATCTTCGAGCCGTCCTCGACCTCGCAGCGCAGCCGCGTGATGCACGGCTCGATCTCGACGATGTTGTCCCCGCCGCCCAGCGCGGTGAGGATCGCCTCGGCCTTGTCCTGAGCCACCACGTGCTCCCTTCGTGCTCTCGCCGCCGCGGTTCGACCACCGCGACGCGACGATCTTGCGCCACGTGATGTCGATGCGGCAACGAAAACCGAGCCTTGTTGACACCTGATCGCGTGACGGCGCATTCTTCGCAACCAACTGGTTTAGACCGGACAGTACCAACGAACGGTCACGGTTCTCATCCGAACCGGCGGCGAGTTCACGTCAGCGTGACACGGCAGGAGGCGGCATGGGAGAGGAACCGAGCTCTCTCCAGCACGCGCCCGGCCTGCGCGACGGGCCGATGCCCAAGCACGCGCAGCTGCGGGAGATCCTGCGCGAGCTCGCCAGCGACGGGCTCCCGCACGGCGCGGCCGTGCCCTCCGAGCGGGATCTGGCGGAGCGCTACGGCGTTTCCCGGCTGACGGTGCGCGAGGCGATCGGCCAGCTGGTCACCGAGGGACTGCTGGTGCGGGTGCGCGGCAAGGGCACCTTCACCACCCGACCGCGCATCGACTGGCAGGTGCACCTGGCCTCCTTCACCGAGGACATGCGCCGCCGCGGCATGCACCCCGAGACGGTGCTGCTCGACGCCGCCGAGGCCGTCCCGCCACCGGCCACCGCCCGGGCGCTGGGCCTCGCGCCGGAGGAACCGGCGTACTGGCTGTTCCGGCTGCGCAAGGCCGACGGCATGCCGATGGCGGTCGAGCGCGGCTGGTACCACCCCCAGGCCGCGCCCGGACTGCTCGACCACGACCTCACCGCGTCGCTGTACACGCTGCTGTCCCGGCGCTACGGGCTCCAGCTGGAGTCGGGCACGCAGACCGTGCTCGCCGACGACGCCGACGCCGAAACGGCCCGGCTGCTCGGCATCCGCCCCGGCTGCTCGCTGCTGGTGTTCCGGCGGGTCTCCACCGCGCGCGGACGCCCCGTGGAGGACATGACCTCCTGGTACCGCGGCGATCGTTATCAGGTGACCATGCAGCTCGACCGCGACCCGGACGAGTGAGGCGAGAACCGGTCAACGAACCAGCGAACCACCGAATTCGTTTGCAATTGCAATGATCTTCCGACCCCGGTGAACCACACAGGAGGTATCCGATGAGTTCCACCGCCGCCAAGGCGAAGGGGAGCAACAGAGGGCTCGCGCAACTCCAGCGCATCGGCCGCAGCCTGATGCTGCCGATCGCGGTGCTGCCGGCCGCCGCGCTGCTGCAGCGGCTCGGTCAGGACGACCTCCTCGGTGCCGAAGGGCTCGGGGCCGCCCTGCCCTGGCTCCAGACGGTCGCCGGCGTGATCGGGGCTGCGGGTGGCGCGCTCTTCGACAACCTGCCGATCCTGTTCGCCATCGGTGTGGCGATCGGTTTCGCGAAGAAGGCCGACGGCTCCACCGCGCTGTCGGGTGCCGTCGGCTACCTGGTCCTGCACGGCGTGCTGACCGAGATCGCCGGCACCGAGGAAGGAACCTCGCTCAACAAGAGCCCCTACGGCGTGCTCGGCGGCATCGTCGCCGGACTGGTGGCGGCCTGGCTGTGGCAGCGCTACCACCGCATCAAGCTGCCCGACTACCTGGGCTTCTTCGGCGGCAGGCGGTTCGTGCCGATCGTGACCGCGGTGTCGATGCTGGTCGTCGGCGTGATCATGGGCCTGCTGTTCCCGCTGTTCGACGCGGCGCTGACGGCCTTCTCCGACGCGGTCACCCAGCAGGCGGTCATCGGCGGTGGTCTCTACGGCCTGATCAACCGGCTGCTGCTGCCGTTCGGCCTGCACCACATCCCGAACAACGTCGTGTGGTTCCTCTTCGGCGACTACCACGGCGAGAAGGGCGACATCGCGCGCTTCTTCGAGGGCGACCCCACCGCGGGCACCTTCATGACCGGCTTCTTCCCGATCTTCATGTTCGCCCTGCCCGCCGCCGCCCTGGCGATCTGGCAGTCGGCCAAGCCGGAGCAGCGCAAGGTCGTCGGCGGCGTGATGATCTCGGTCGCGCTGACCTCGTTCCTGACCGGTGTCACCGAGCCGCTGGAGTTCTCGTTCATCTTCGTCGCGTGGCCGCTGCTGCTGATCCACGCGGTGCTCACCGGCACCTCGCTGGCGCTGGTCAACGCGCTGGACATCCACTCCGGCTTCGGTTTCTCCGCCGGTGCGATCGACTACGTGCTCAACTTCGGCATCTCCCAGGGCGCCATCTGGCTGATCCCGATCGGCCTGGCCTACGCGGCCATCTACTACGTGGTGTTCCGGTTCGTGATCACCAGGTGGAACCTGCGCACTCCGGGCCGCGAGGAGGACGACAGCGCCACGGCCGATGCGGATAATGCCGGTGAGGACGCGCCGGCCCCCGAGAAGAAGTAAGGCGGCGCGGGTCGGTGCCCGCCCCTGATGAAGGAGAGAGATGTCTGAACGACGGGTCACCGTAGCGAGCAAGGTCGGCATCCACGCTCGGCCGGCTGCTCTGCTGGCCAAGACCGCCGCCGCCCAGCCCGTGGTGGTCACGATCCGCAAGGAGGGCAACGAGCCCGTCGAAGCGGGCAGCATCCTCGGCCTGATGACGCTGGGCGCCTCCTTCGGCGACGAGGTCATCATCGCCGCCGAGGGCGAAGGCGCCGAGGCAGCCCTCGACGAGGTCGCCAAGCTCGTGGCCACCGACATGGACTGACTCGCACGACGCGAAACGGCGGCGCTTCCCTCCCCGGAGGCGCCGCCGTCGCTGTGGGGATTCGAATTTCGCGCGAAATTCGAAGGCCGTTGCGGGGGCCAGACAATGCGGCCGACATAGATTAG
>NZ_JAWLNX010000005.1:114297-139979 GCF_035320975.1 Saccharopolyspora mangrovi
CCCCCGGCCGCCCCCCATTGCCCCCCTACTTTCCAATCCCCGCGCTCACGACGGGAGCTGTGTCCGTTACAGGGGAAGAGCGTGGCCGGTGGCTGCGGCCAGTGCGTCGCGCATGGCGGTGCGGGGTGCGGGCTGCCCGGTGAAGTGCTCGACCTGGCCGAAGGCCTGGTGCAGCAGCATGTCCAGCCCGGTCGCCAGCCTGCCGCCGGTCGCCCGGACGGCTTCCGCCAGCGGCGTCGGCCACGGGTGGTAGACGACGTCGAGCACGCAGGCGGCCTTCGCCAGATCCACCGCGTGCGCGTCCACCGCACCCGCCGGCAACGTGGAGACGACCACGTCGTGGCTGGTCGCGGCGTCGGCGAGGGTGATCGAGCCGAGCCGTTCGACCCGCACCGGCAGGCCGATGCGCTCAGCGGCCTCCACCGCCTCCGCCGCCCGCGCGGGTTCGCGCACGGCCAGCGTCGCCTCCGCCAGCCCGAGGTCGGCGAACGCCGCCAGCGTCGCCACCGCCGTGCCGCCCGCGCCGAGGACCAGCCCCCGGTGCCCACCGACGAAACCGCCCGCGACGCGCAGCGCTCCGACGACGCCGTCCACATCGGTGCAGTCGGCGAACCAGCCGCCGTCGGCGCGGTGGACCAGCGTGTTCGCCGCCCCGACCGCCTCGGCGCGGTCGGCGGCCTCGTCGGCGATCCGCAGCGCCGCGCGCTTGCCGGGCATCGTCACCGACAGGCCCGCCCACTCGGGGCCGAGCCCGCCGACGAACTCCACGAGCCGCTCGGCGTCCGCCTCGACGCGCTCGTAGGTCCAGTTCAGGCCCAGCGCGTCGTAGGCGGCGCCGTGCAGGACCGGGGACAGCGAGTGCTCGACCGGTTTGCCGAGCACCGCGGCCCGCCGGGCCCCGGCTTCCTGGTGATCAGAACGCGCCACGTGCCTGCGCTTCCTTGATGTAGGCGTCGTGCTGCTGCTGGTTCTCCGCGAAGCAGGACGTGCCGTCCGGGTAGCACTTCACGAAGTAGCGCCACTCGCCCGGAGCCGGCCGCTCGGCCGCCTGCAACGCCTCCTTGCTGAACGCCGAGATCGGCGTCGGCGGCAGCCCGTAGTTCAGGTAGGTGTTGTACGGGCCGGGGCGCTGCCGGTCGGCGCTGTTGGTCAGCAGCGTCGGCTTGTCCAGCGGGTAGTTGATCGTCGAGTCCAGCCCCAGCTTCATCGCGGGCTGGCCGAGCCGGTTCTCGATGACCCGGGCGACCCGGGGGAAGTCCTTGGCCAGGCCCTCGCTCTGCGTCAGCGACGCGATGATCATCAGCTCGTACGGGGAGTGCCCGCTGCCGTCGGCCAGCTTCGGCAGGCCCGCGACCTCCAGCTGCGCCGCCGACTTGGTGACCACGTCGCGCAGCACGTTCTCGGCCGACTCACCGGGCTTGACGTCGTAGACGCCCGGCATGATCAGGCCCTCCAACCGGCGCCGGGGCTCGGCCTTCGACGCATCGGCGATGGCCCACTCCGGCACGCCCAGCGACGCCAGATCAGCGGTCTCGGCGGCCTGGTGCATCTGCTCGGAGGTGGTACAAGGCGCGTTCTTGTTCGTGCAGGTCGCCTCAGCGAGCCTGGTCAGGATGCCCGGCGTGCGACCGCCGTTGGGCGCCGCCTGGTCCTCCAGCCGCATGCCGCCGCGGATGTCGACCCGGCCCACCTTCGCGTCGGCGGACAGGATGTGGCTGACCGCGGCCTTGCCGGACATCCGGTTGCGCATCAGGTAGTAACCGGGCTGGATCGAGTTGATCCGCTTGTTCTCGGCGGACGCGGCGGTGAACGCCTTCGTGCTGGCGACCACGTCCTTCTCCGACAGGGTCTTGCCGATGTCGCCGACGGTGTCACCGGAGGCGACCTCGATGACGACGCTGCCGGTGCCCTCGCCCTCGTAGTCCTCGTAGGAACCGATCTGCAGGATCTGCATGGCTCCGTAACCCACACCGCCGCCGACCAGCAGCAGCACGAACAGACCCGCCAGCGCGGTCACCCAACGGCGCCTCTTGCGGCGGCGGAAGCGATCGGGATCGTGCCGTCGCCGCCGGTGCTCCCCGGGCTCGTCCGCGAACAGTCCGAGATCGTCGGTCACGGGAGTTCCTCTCGTGTCTTGGTCCCCCGGCCGTCCAGATATGCCTGCAGAATCTCCACCGCTGCCGCCTGGTCGACCACGGCGCGCTGCTTCTTCCCCCGCACACCGCGTTTCGACAGCTTCCGGCTGGCCGTCACGGTGGTCAACCGCTCGTCGTGAAACCGCACCGGAACCGGCGCGACCTTCTCGACCAGCGCCTCCCCGTAGGCCTGCGCGATCTCCGCGGCGGAACCGTGCCTGCCCGCCAGCGTCTTCGGCAGGCCGATCACGATCTCCACCACGTCGTGCTCGGCGACGAGGTCGGCGATCTTGGCGAGATCGCTGCCGCCTTCCTCGTCCCGTCGCAACGTCTCCAACGGGGTCGCCAGCATCGGAGCGGGATCGCTCAGCGCGATCCCGACCCGAACCGCCCCGACATCGACACCGAGCCGGCGTCCCGGTCCGGGATCCGCCTGCTGGTGCCCGTTCACCCGCCAGCCACCACCTGGTCGACACCGGTGCGCAGCGCGGTGATGGCCGCGGTGATGCCGGCGGGGTTCGAACCGCCGCCCTGGGCCATGTCCGGCTTGCCGCCGCCGCGGCCGCCGACCTCGGCCGCGAAGCTGGGAACCAGCTTGCCCGCGGCGATGCCCTTGTCGCGGGCCGCGTCGTTGACGCCGACCACGAAGCTCACCTTGCCCTCGTCGGCGGAGAACAGCGCCACCACCGACGGGCGCGACGCGCCGAGCCTGCCGCGGATCTCACCGGCCAGCGCGCGCAGCGCGTTGCCGTCCACCCCGTCCGGGACCTGCTCGGCCACCACCGTCACGCCGTGCACGTCGGTGCCCTTGTCGGCGAGCTCGCCCGCCGAGTTGAGCACCTGGGAGATGCGCAGCTGCGCGAGCTCCTTCTCGGCGTTGCGCAGCCGGCTCACCACGCCCTGGATGCGGTCCGGCAGCTCCTCGGCGGGCACCTTGAACTGCTCGGCGAGCTGGTTGACCAGCAGGTGCTCCTTGCTGATGTGGCGCATGGCGTCCATGCCGACCAGCGCTTCGACGCGGTGCACGCCCGAACCCACCGAGGAGTCCGACACGAGCTTGACCACGCCGAGCCGGCCGATGCGCGGCACGTGGGTGCCACCGCAGAGCTCGCGGGAGTAGTCGCCCATGTCGACCACCCGCACCTGGTCGCCGTACTTCTCGCCGAACAGCGCCATCGCACCGAGCTCCATCGCCCGGTCCATGCTGGTGGTGTAGGCGTTGACCTCGACGTCGGTCTGCAGGTAGTCGTTGACCTCTTCCTCGACCCCGGACAGCACGTCGGCCGACACCGCCGACGGGACGGTGAAGTCGAAGCGCATCCGGCCCGGCGAGTTCAGCGAACCGGCCTGCGCGGCGCGCTTGCCGTAGGCGCTGCGCACGGCCGCGTGCACCAGGTGCGTCGCGGAGTGCGAGCGCTCGATGGCCTGGCGGCGGTGGGCGTCGACGGCGGCCTCCAGCGTGGTGTCCACGCCCAGCTCGCCCTCGAGGACCTTCGCGCGGTGCACGAACAGGCCCGGCACGCTGCGCTGCACGTCGAGGACCTCGACGGCCACGCCCGGGCCGACCAGCTTGCCGGTATCGGCGATCTGGCCACCGCCCTCGGCGTAGAACGGCGTGCGGTCCAGCACCAGCTCGATCTCGGTCCCGGCCGAGGCGTGGGAGGCGGGCTGGCCGTCGACCAGAAGACCCAGCACCCGGCTGTGCGACTGCAGGTCGGTGTAGCCGATGAACTCGGTGGTGCCGTGCTGGTCGAGCAGCGTGCGGTAGGTCGACAGGTCGCCGTGCCCGGTCTTGCGGGACTTGGCGTCCTCCTTGGCGCGGCGGCGCTGCTCGGCCATCAGGTCCCGGAAGCCCTGCTCGTCCACCGACAGCCCCTGCTCGGAAGCCATCTCCAGGGTCAGGTCGATCGGGAAGCCGTAGGTGTCGTGCAGCTGGAAGGCCTTGTCGCCCGCGAGGGTCTGGCCGCCGGACTTCTTCAGGTCGGTGACGGCCATGTCGAAGATCTTCGACCCGGCGGTCAGCGTCGACAGGAAGGCCTCTTCCTCGTTGCGCATCACCGAGTCGATGCGGTCGAACTCGGTGACCAGCTCGGGGTAGCTCGGCGACATCGCGTCGCGCACGATCTTGGCGAACTCGCCCAGCACCGGCTCCTGCACGCCCAGCAGGCGGGTGGAGCGCACGATGCGGCGCAGCAGCCGGCGCAGCACGTAGCCGCGGGCCTCGTTGCCGGGGGTGACGCCGTCGCCGATGAGCATCACGCCGGAGCGGGCGTGGTCGGCGATGACGCGGAACCGCACGTCGTCCTCGTGGGTGGCGCCGTAGCGGCGTCCGGAGAGCTCCTCGGCCTTGGCGATCACCGGGCGGACCAGGTCGGTCTCGTAGACGTTCTCCACGCCCTGCAGCAGGCAGGCCACCCGCTCGACGCCCATGCCGGTGTCGATGTTCTTGGTGGGCAGCTCGCCGATCGGCGGGTGACCGTCCTTGGGCGGCAGCTCACCCCTGATGTCCTGCATGAACACCAGGTTCCAGATCTCGATGTAGCGGTCCTCGTCGACGACCGGACCGCCCTCCTTGCCATAGGCGGGGCCGCGGTCGTAGTAGATCTCCGAGCAGGGACCGCCGGGACCGGGCACGCCCATGTCCCAGTAGTTGTCCTTGGCGTCGCGGGTCTGGATGCGCTCGGCGGGGATCCCGCAGACCTTCTGCCACAGCCCGGCGGCCTCGTCGTCCTTCTCGAAGACCGTCACCCACAGCCGGGCCGGGTCGATGCCGTAGCCGCCGTCGGCCTCCGACTTGGTGAGCAGCTCCCAGGCGTTCTCCATCGCGCCTTCTTTGAAGTAGTCGCCGAAGGAGAAGTTGCCGGCCATCTGGAAGAACGTGTTGTGCCGGGTGGTCTTGCCGACCTCGTCGATGTCACCGGTGCGCACGCACTTCTGGATGCTCGTGGCCCGCGGGTACGGGGCCGGGGCCTCGCCCAGGAAGTAGGGCTTGAACTGGACCATGCCCGCGTTGACGAACAGCAGCGTCGGGTCGTCGAGGATCAGCGACGCGCTGGGCACGACGGTGTGGCCGCGGCCCTTGAAGTGCTCGGTGAACCGGTGGTTGATCTCGTGGGTCTGCACTGGGAGTCCTTGGGATGTGGTCAGGTCACGGACACGGCTGTCGGTGTCGGCGAGCGGCCGGCGGCGCGGAGGAGCGCCTGCGTCAGCGGCCCGCCCGTCGAGCTCGCCGCTCGGCGTCGTGCTCGGCGGCTATCCGGCGGACCTGGTCCGCGTCGGCGACCACATCGTGCAGCTCGTCCTCGCGCTCCTGCATCCCGGCGCGCACGTCAGCCCCGAAGGAGCCGACGGCTCCGGCCAGCTCGCGCATGGCGCCGCCGACCTGCTCGGCCATCCCCGTGGGGGTCGCCTTCCGAGCGGTCTCGTTGACCTTGCGGGTCAGCGCGACTCCTGCTGCGATGCCCGCGCCGAACCAGAAAAGGCGCCTCACTTGCGCACCCCTTTGTTCTTGCGGCGGAAGTGCCGTCCGGTGGGTTCCTGCTTGCGCTTCCGGCGGGCCTTCAGCGCCTTGCTGACGCCGTAGGAGAACGCCGCCGTCTTCACCAACGGACCACCCAGTGTAGCCGTGAACAGCGACGACAACGCCGACACGTTGCCGCTGATGGTCTTGGCGTTGGCGGTGATGCCGTCAACGCGCTCCAGCTGCGTGTTGACGTGCGTGATCGTGGTGTTCGCGCCGGTGAAGATGGGGTCGCTGTTCTCCTGCGCCTTCTTGATCGCGGTGCTCGCCTCGTCCAAGGTCTTGCCGAGCTTGATCAGCGGCACCGCCAGCAGCAGAACCAGCAGCACGAACGCTCCGGCGACGATCAGCGCGGCGATCTGCGTGGGCGTCACGTGCCCTCCCGTATGTCCACGTCATGTCCTGGTCGAACCCGGGAACGCGGCCCGGTTCGTTGATCGTGCGCCAGGTTACCGGTGCATCCGCCGACCACAAGCACCCGGTCCGCCGGGTCGAACCGCAGGTGCGGGGGTTTTCGGCGGCTCCCGGAACGGCCTCGTCGGGGAGGTATCGATGCGGTGACCGGTTGATCACGCGGTGACCGGGGTCAGCGGCGGCTGACCGGTCAGGACGGCGGCGACGTTGCGCGCGGCGAGCTCGGCCATCGCGGTGCGGGTCTCGGTGGTCGCCGAGCCCAGGTGCGGGGCGATCGCGACGTTGTCGAGCTCCAGCAGCCCGGGGTCGACCTCGGGCTCGTGCTCGAAGACGTCCAGCGCGGCACCGCCAATGCGGCCCTCCTGCAGCGCCCTGGCCAGGGCTTTCTCGTCGATGACCGGGCCGCGGCTGGTGTTGACCACGATCGCGGTCGGCTTCATCTGCGCCAGCGCGGCGTCGTCGATGAGGTGGTGCGTCTGGTCGGTCAGCGGGCAGTGCAGGGAGATGACGTCGGCGGTGCGCAGCAGCTCGTCCTGGCTGAGGTAGCGGGCGTCGAGCTCGGACTCGATCTCCTGCGCCGCGCGGCGGCGGCCGGTGTAGGCGATGTGCATGCCGAAGGCGCGGGCGCGGCGAGCCACGGCCTGGCCGATGCCGCCGAGCCCGACCACGCCCAGCGTCTTGCCCTGCAGCCCGGTGCCGAGCATGAAGCCGAGGTGGAAGTTCCAGGGCGTGCGCGAGCGCAGCAGCCGCTCGCCCTCGCCGAGGCGGCGGGTGACCGACAGCAGCAGGCCGAAGGCCAGGTCGGCGGTGGCGTCGGTGAGCACGCCGGGCGTGTTGGTGACGGTGACGCCGCGCCCGGTGACGGCGGGGACGTCGACGTTGTCGTAGCCGACGGCCACGTTCGCCACGACCTCGAGCTGGTCACCCGCGGCGTCGACGAGGTCGGCGTCGATGCGGTCGTGCAGCATCGCGACCACGCCGTCGGCGCCCCGGACGGCCTCGCGCAGCTCGTCGGGGGTCAGCGGGCGGTCCTGATCGCAGACCCGCACCTCGGCGACCTCGTGCAGCACGGCAACCGCCGCTTCCGGAACCGCCCTGGTGACCACGACCCTGCTCACATCGACCTCCCGCGTTGGACTTCCCAGCGCAACGTATCCCCCGGCGATGTCGAGCCGCACCCGAGCCCCGCGCACCCCCGCCGCCCAGCGGACTCGAATTTCGCGCGAAGTTCGAAGGCCGAAGTTCCCCCTCGAATTTCGCGCGAAATTCGAAAGCCCCCTGACCAGGGAAAACGCGCCTGCGGGCGTGGGGTGATTCGAATTTCGCGCGAAGTTCGAAGGCGGTCCCGGGGCCGCACGTGGCGCGTCCTGGCTAGTCCTCGTCCCGGATGATGCTGCGCAGCTTCGGAACCCGGTCGTGCAGCGCGCGCTCGGCGCCGCGCGGCGTGGGGTTGTAGTAGTCGCGCCCGATCAGCGGTTCCGGCGGGTACTGCTGGGCGAGCACGCCCTCGGGCTTGTCGTGCGGGTAGCGGTAGCCCTTGGCGTTGCCGAGCTTCTGCGCTCCCGCGTAGTGCCCGTCGCGCAGGTGCGGCGGGACGGGACCGCCCTTGCCTGCGCGCACGTCGCCCATCGCCTCGTTGATGGCGGCGATGACCGCGTTGGACTTCGGCGCGGTGGCCAGGTGGATGGTGGCCTGCGCCAGCGCGAGCCGCCCTTCGGGCATGCCGATGAGCTGCACCGCCTGCGCGGCGGCGACCGCGGTCTGCAGCGCGGTCGGATCGGCCATGCCGATGTCCTCGCTGGCGTGCACGACCAGGCGGCGGGCGATGAACCGCGGGTCCTCGCCGGCCTCGACCATCCGCGCCAGGTAGTGCAGCGCGGCGTCGACGTCGGAGCCGCGGATGGACTTGATGAACGCGCTGGTGATGTCGTAGTGCTGGTCGCCGCCCCGGTCGTAGAGCACCGCCGCTCGGTCCACGGTGGATTCGACGGTGGCGAGGTCGATCTCGTCGGCGCCGTTGGACACCGCCGACTCGGCGGCGGCCTCCAGCGCGGTCAGCGCCCGCCGCGCGTCGCCCTCGGCCAGCGCGACCAGGTGGTCCTCGGCGTCGGCGGCCATCGCGATCCGGCCGCCCAGACCGCGTTCCTCGGTGACGGCCCGGCGCAGCAGCGAGCGGATGTCCTCGTCCTCCAGGCTGCGCAGCTGCAGCACCAGCGACCGCGACAGCAGCGGCGCCACCACGGAGAAGTACGGGTTCTCGGTGGTCGCGGCCACCAGCAACACGGTCCGGTCCTCGACCGCGCCGAGCAGCGCGTCCTGCTGGGTCTTGGAGAAGCGGTGCACCTCGTCGATGAACAGCACGGTCGCCTCGCCGGAACGGCCGAGGCGGCGGCGGGCCTCCTCGATGACGGCCCGGACCTCCTTCACCCCCGACGACAGCGCCGACAGCGCGGCGAACCGGCGCCCGGTCGCCTTCGACACGAGGTTCGCGAGGGTGGTCTTGCCCGTGCCCGGTGGCCCGTAGAGCAGCACCGATGCGGGAGCCGCCCCCTCCACCAGCCGCCGCAGAGGCGCGCCGGCGACCAGCAGGTGCTGCTGCCCGACGACCTCATCGAGCGTCCGAGGGCGCATCCGCACCGCCAGCGGCGCGTTCTCGGCCAGCTTCTCCTCGGCCTTCTCCTCGGTCTCAGCCCCGAAAAGCCCCTCGTCGAACAACCCGTCACTCACACCCGAAACGCTACCCGCCACCCCCGACTCCCCCACGAACCGCACCGACCCGGACTCCCAGCACGGGCACGACGCCCCCAACACCCCGGCCCGCACGGGGCGACCGGATTACCGGCGTAATCGGACGCCGGATTACGGCGGTATTCGGGCCACCCCGGCTACGTCCGTGGTCGAACTCCGGATCACGGCCGTGACCGGAACCGGATTACCGCCGTAATCGGAGACCCGATTACGGCGGTAATCCTGGTTGGGCAGGTGAGGCGCTCGTCAGCCGACCTTGGCGGGCATGGCGACCTCGACGCTGCCGTTGTTGCGGCGGTGTTCGGCGACCCAGTTCTCGACCGCCTGGTGGCAGGCGCGGTCCAGGTGGCGGACCGTGCTCAGGTCGAGGTGGACGTGCTTGCCGGTGGGCAGCTTCTCCAGGTGGTCGAGCAGCCGCGGCAGGCGCAGGAACGTGGCGTTGCCGCCGAGCTCGACGTGAACCCGGTCCTCCTCGTGCTCGGCGTTGACCGACAGCCGGGAGACCTCGATCGCGGTCTTGACCACGGCGACGGCCAGACCGGTCAGGGTGCCGATGAGCAGGTCGGTGGCCACGATCGTCACCGCGGTCAGCACCAGCACGAACGCCTCGGAGCGGTGCTCGCGCACCAGCTTGGCGACGGCCTTGAGCTCCAGCAGCTTCCACCCGGCCTGGATCAGCAGCGCGGCCAGCACGGCGGTCGGGATGAACGCCAGCAGACCGGGCAGCAGCACCACGAACAGCAGCAGCCAGAAGCCGTGCAGCACGCGGGAGAGCTTGGTCTTCGCACCCGCCTGCACGTTCGCGGAGCTGCGGACGATCACCGCGGTCATCGGCAGCGCGCCGAAGACACCGCAGACCGCGTTGCCCGCGCCCTGCGCGACGAGTTCCTTGTTGTACTGGGTCTTCGGGCCGTCGTGCATGCGGTCCACGGCGGCGGCGCTGAACAGGCTCTCCGCCGAGGCGATCAGCGCGAAGGTGAGGATCGAGCCGAGCACGGCGAGGTTGACCGCGCCGAAGTCGGTCAGCGCGGGCGGGTTCAGCGACGCCAGCAGCGAACCGACCTCGATCTTCTTCACCGGCAGCGCCAGCAGCGCGGCAGCGGCGCTGGTGAGGATGACGGCGATCAGCGCACCGGGCACCAGGTTCAGCGGTGCGGGCACGAACTTCTTCCAGGCGGTCATGATCAGCAGCGCCGTCACGGCCAGGCCGATGCCGGCGAGGCCCTGCGGCGTGGTCACCATCGCGGTGGCCAGCCCACCCAGGCCGCCGAACTTCTCCGCGGTCGTGTCGGGCTGGGCGAGCCCGCCGACCGGGTAGACCTGGCCGAGGATCAGCACCAGGCCGATGCCGGCGAGCATGCCCTGCACGACCGACGGCGAGATGGCGCGGAACCAGGTGCCCATCCGGCTCACGCCGAGCAGGATCTGCACGATGCCGGCGCCGAGCACGATGATGCCGAGCATCCCGAGCCCGTGCTGGCTCACGGCCGAGGCCACCAGCACGGTCAAACCGGCGGCGGGGCCGGAGACCTGCAGGCTGCTGCCGGGCAGCAGGCCGACGACGAGACCGCCGACGATGCCGGTGACGATGCCCAGCTCGACCGGCACGCCGGACGCGGCGGCGACGCCGACGCACAGCGGGACGGCGACCAGGAACACCACCAGCGAGGCGGCGATGTCGGCGCCGAGGGTGTTCGGCGCGTTGGGCTTTCGCCCTGTTTGCTGTTGCGACTTGTCCTCGAGTTGCGTGGTCACGATGCCCTCCAGGGCGAAAATCGGGTAGCGGGTACCGCGCCGGGCACCCTGCGCGGTGGGTGCCCGGCGTCGATTCCGCGAGTGCGGGCGCGTTAGAGCGGGAGGAAGTCCTCGTCGTCCGAGGACTGCGGCGCGACGTGCACCAGGCCGGTGTCGATCTCGTAGAACCAGCCGTGCAGCCGCAGCTGACCGGACTCGATGCGGTCCCGGATGAACGGGTACTCGCGCAGCGTGTCGAGCTGCGCGCGCAGGTGTCGCTTGCTCTCGGTGCGGACGGCGGCGTCCTCGGGGTCGGTTCCGACCAGGCCGTCGGTGCCCAGCCAGGTGCACAGCGCGGGCAGCTCGTCGAGCCCGCGGCCGGCGATGGTCAGCGCAGTCACCGCGCCGCAGTGCGAGTGGCCGCACACGACGATCTCGGGGACCCCCAGTTGCAGCACCGCGTACTCGATGGTGCCCATTTCGCTGGAGCCGGAGTCGGGCGCGTATTTCGGCACCACGTTCCCGGCAGTTCGCAGTTCGAACAAGGTGCCTGGCTCAGCCCCGGTGATGTGAGACGGAATCACTCGGGAATCTGAACATCCGATGAACAGAGCGGAAGGCTTCTGTCCGGCGGCCAGCTGGGCTCGCTGGTCCGCGGAAAGCAGGTCGGGGTGACGACGTGCGTGACGCACGAAGTTCTCGAAGCTCATTGTGGTATCTCCGGGTCGGATCGGCTCGGAAGAGTTGAAGACCGAACCGATCAGTGCCGCATGACCTGCAGCGTCGCAGGAGAATGTCTGAGCCTGCTGTGTGCGTGGTATGTATCAGTCCCACCATTCGGGAACCGGGCGGTGTGCACGAGGATTTCGAAATCCCCGGCCGTCCACCTCGATTCGCCGCGCAGCGGGTCGCGATCCTGTTCGTGCCGAGCCTGGGTGCGCCGGTGCGTGGCCAGTCCGGGCAGGCGCTCGCGGAGCTTCTCGCTGTCCCGCTGCTCCTTGGGATCGGGCTTGTGCTCGCTGGTCGCGCTGCAGCTGACCGGACCGGCCAGCGCCGTGTCGGTGGGGCCGAGAGCGGCGAGCACGACCGCGAAGAGCAGGAAGATCCCTGCCCTCGTGATCTGCCATGCCCTGCCGCGCACCGAATGCCTCCCGAATAAAACGAGCAGCGGATCCCCTTCCGGCGACGCCGACGGTTGCGGGGTGAAGGAGCGAAAGCGCTCGGGCACAACGATATCGGAAGACCCACGTCCACGCGCAAGTCACGGATCGGACGAATCGGCCGCAAAACAAATGAAAATTCCTTAATGCGGCAACTTCACTCGCCAAATCACCCGGTCGTCGGGTGGACGACCCGCGGGACACCGCGTTCTGCAACCTCGGCCATCACGGTGCGCAGCTGAAATGTGATCTGAATAACCGCATCGAGCGACAGCTCGACGACATCGCCCATTCATCTCAGCAACACTCGCGAAACGTGAAATCACCGAACACGATAATGATATGCATGCGCACGTATGAATCCGAGCGATTCGTAGCGACTCCGCGCGACGGAGTTGTCGGTCTCCACTTGGAGGAACACCCGCCCGGCCGACGCCCATCCGGCGCCCGCGCGCACGAGCGAGGCCGCCACGCCACGTCGCCGCCACTCCGGGGCGGTGTGCATCCCGTAGACGCCGCACCAGCCGTCCGAGACGGCGAACATGCCCACTCCCACCGGAACTCCGCGGTGCACGGCGGTGGCGAACGCGACGGGCGCGGGCACGCGGTCCAGGCTCGGCTCCGGACGGCCCCCGACCCGCTCGACGGCGTCCAGCCACCGCGGCGCCGGCGAGGCGTCCAGCAGCACCTCGAAGCCCTGCGGCGGGCAGGCCTGCAGCAGCGCCTCCCGCTCGGCCCGCATGATCACCACCGGCGCGTCCGCGCGATACCCGCGCTCGGCCAGCACGCGGTCCAGCTCCGAGTGCTCTTCGAGCGGGCTGACCTGCACGATCGTGGGGTTCGAGCGCTCGGCGTAGAAGCGCTCCACCGTCTCGATCGCGGCCTCCGGGTCGGTGAGCGGGCCGAGCGGCAGGGCCGAGTTCGAGCGGCGGCGGCGCAACCGGTCGCAGTGCCGCAGCAGCCAGCCGTCGCGACGCAGCAGCGTCGAAGTCGGCCAGGTCGCCACCGCCGCGCGTTCGATCTCGAAGGTGTCGCAGGCCCTCACTCGGTGCGGAAGGCCGGGTAGGGCTGCAGGTGCAGCGCGCCCGCGCCGAAGCGGTCCACCAGCGCGTCGATCACGGTGTCGGCGAACTCGGCGACGTCGGTGAGCTCGGCGTCCTGCGCGTCGGAGCGCAGGTGCCGCCAGCGGTCCACCAGCGCCGTGCTGCGGCGCGGCGAGGGCTGGTGCAGGTCGATGGGGCGGTCGGTCTCGCCGGTGCGCGGCAGGAACCACCACGTCGACACCCACACCCACAGCAGCTGGGCGTTGAACAGCCTGGGCAGCAGCACCTCGTCGGAGTCCAGCTCGGGCCACACCTCGGCGATCTCCGAACGCCAGGTCGCGAGCATGCTCTGCGCCAGGTTGTCCGGTAACGCGTAGGAGCACCACGAGGACGGGAACGGGTACTGCAGGTAGGCGGCGTCCATCGCGACGTCGCGCACGCAGCCCCACTCGAAGTCCAGGAACCGCACCCCGCTGGACCCGGTGACCAGGCTGTTCTCCGGGCAGATGTCGGACGGGCTGAACGCCTGGTACCGGCTGGAGCCCAGCTGCTCGGAGGCCGTGGTGAGCCGTTCGACCAGCTCGGGCGGGGTGTCCACGCCGAGGATCTGGCTGAGCAGCTCGGGCAGCTCGCCCACCGAGGCGACGATGTCGTCGGCGACCGGGTCGGTCCAGGACTTGGCGCCCAGCCGGCGCATCAGCGCGTCGAAGTCGGCCGAGCAGCCGGCGGTGCTGCTGTGCAAGCGCCCGAGCGCCCGCGCCCACGCGAGCAGGGCGCGCTCGGCGGCGCGCGGGTCCTCGCCGAAGAGCACGTCGGCCAGCGTCGAACCGCGGCCGAGGTCTTCGAGCACGAGCAACCGCTCGTTGACGTCGTGGGCGATGAGCTCGGGGCTGACGCGCGCCTCCGGCGGCAGCGCCGTGGTCAGCTGGCAGCTGGCCGCCTCGTGCGCGAACGGGTCGGAACGCGCTTCCGGCGGGCACTCTCCGTAGTGCTTGACGACCACGGTGCGCTGCATCTCGAACGGCGATTCGGCGATCCGCACCCGCAGCACGACCGAGCGGTCACTGCCGCCCAGGTCCTCCGCGTCGGCAAGCCGCACCGCAGCTCCGGTCCTCTTGCTCAGCACCGCTTCTGCGGTGGCGACCGTGTCGGTCGCCTCGGTGCTGGCCGGGACCCGGACCTCCGGGGGGCCGGTGGTGATCTCCACGCTCATCGTCTCCAGACACTACCCCCACAACCTGAACCTCTAGGGCCATGACCGGTCAAGTGACACCTGACCGGCCAGCCGCCGTGTGCGCTGCGTGTTCACCCCAGAACCCGAACGCGCACGACTCCCGTAGACGTTGACGGAAGCGGACTTCGCCAACGTTGCACGGGCATCAAACTCCGATGCCGGTTCGCCTCCCGCACATGAGTAAGCCCGGCCGAGCACGCGGATGATGCGCTCGGCCGGGCGGTCACTCGATGGGACCAATTTCAGCTCTGCGGCTCGCCCTTCTCGGCGTCCGCCTTCTGCTGCTTGGGCTTCGCGTCGATGCCGGCTTCCTTGCGCTGGGCGTCGGTGATCGGCGCCGGCGCGGCGGTCAGCGGGTCGAACCCGCCGCCGGACTTGGGGAAGGCGATGACGTCGCGCAGCGACTCGGCACCGGCCAGCAGCATGCAGATCCGGTCCCAGCCGAAGGCGATGCCGCCGTGCGGCGGGGCGCCGTACTTGAACGCCTCCAGCAGGAAGCCGAACTTCTCCTGCGCCTGGTCCTCGGTGATGCCCAGCAGCTCGAACACCCGCTCCTGCAGGTCCGGCCGGTGGATACGGATGGAGCCGCCGCCGATCTCGTTGCCGTTGCAGACGATGTCGTAGGCCCAGGCCAGCGCGTTCTCCGGGTCCTTCTCGAAGTTGTCGATCCACTCGGCGTTCGGCGAGGTGAACGGATGGTGCACCGCGGTCCACTTGCCGCTGCCGACGGCGACGTCGCCGGCCTCCATGTCCTCGACCGGCTCGAACATCGGCGCGTCGACGACCCACACGAACGACCAGGCGTCGTGGTCGATGAGGCCGCAGCGCTCACCGATCTCCAGCCGCGCAGCACCCAGCAGCGCCCGCGCGGACGCGCGCGAGCCCGCGCCGAAGAACACGCAGTCGCCGGGGTTGGCGCCGACGGCCTTGGCCAGGCCCTCGCGCTCGGAGTCCGACAGGTTCTTGGCGACCGGCCCGGACAGCTCACCGTTCTCGCCGATGAGCACGTAGGCCAGGCCCTTCGCGCCGCGCTGCTTGGCCCACTCCTGCCAGGCGTCGAGCTGGCGGCGCGGCTGGTCGGCGCCACCGGGCATGACCACCGCACCCACGTAGGGCGCCTGGAACACGCGGAACGGCGTGTCCTGGAAGTACTCGGTCATCTCGGTGAGCTCGAGGCCGAAGCGCAGGTCGGGCTTGTCGGTGCCGTAGCGGGCCATCGCATCGGCGTAGGTCATCCGCGGGATCGGGCGCGGGATCTCGTGGTCGACCAGCTTCCACAGGCCGGCCAGGATCTCCTCGCCGAGCTCGATGACGTCGTCCTGCTCGACGAAGCTCATCTCGATGTCGAGCTGGGTGAACTCCGGCTGCCGGTCGGCGCGGAAGTCCTCGTCGCGGTAGCAGCGGGCGATCTGGAAGTAGCGCTCCATGCCGCCGACCATCAGCAGCTGCTTGAACAGCTGCGGCGACTGCGGCAGCGCGTACCAGCTGCCCGGCTGCAGGCGGGCCGGGATCAGGAAGTCGCGGGCGCCCTCCGGGGTGGAGCGCGTCATCGTCGGCGTCTCGACCTCGACGAAGTCGCGGCCGTGCAGCGTCTCCCGCGCGATGCGGTTGATGTCGCTGCGCATCCGCATGATCCGCGCGGGCTCGCCGCGGCGCAGGTCCAGGTAGCGGTGCTTGAGGCGGATCTCCTCGCCGACCTCGAGGTGCTCGTCGAGCGGGAACGGCAGCGGGGCCGCCTCGCTGAGGACCTCCAGGTCGGTGGTGGTGATCTCGATGGCGCCGGTGGGGATCTCCGGGTTCTCGTTGCCCTCCGGGCGGACGACGACCTCACCGGTGATCTTGATGCAGAACTCGGCGCGCAGCCGGTGGGCGCGCTCGGCCATCTCGCCCTCGCGGAAGACGACCTGGGAGACGCCGGAGGCGTCGCGCAGATCGATGAAGATGACCCCGCCGTGATCGCGACGGCGCGCCACCCACCCGGCGAGGGTGACGGTCTGCCCGGCATGACCGGCGCGGAGCGATCCGGCCTCGTGCGTGCGCATCACGGGTACTCAAGCTCCTTCATTCCGCTTACGAGCGTTCGACTGCGTTGCTGCTTCCCGCGGGCTTGAGCAGGCGGGACGCAAGGTTCCAGGCTAGCCAACCTGCGCTCGGCGATCGCGGGCAGGGCGGTGGCCGCTCCCGCGATGTGAGCCGGGGCCTCGGAGGCCTCGACCTGGTGCGCCCAGCGTGCCAGTCTGGTCCACACCATTTGCGCCGATGGTGATCACAATTCTCGGTTTCCACGGGCGGGCTGCCCGTCGAGTGAACAAAGTGGGCCGTTGCATACGTGTGGAAGAGAGGAACAACAAAACACAGGCATCGCCCGAGGGCGGCTACTCCTAAAGTTGGAGTCGCCTACCGGAACTCGGTCGTTGCGCAACAGTGACCCACTGATTAGCGTAAGTTCGGAATTCGCCGGACACGAGGAGTAACGATGACCGGCCCGAAAACCGAGGCCCGCCCGACCGCCCGCCCGGCCGTTCGCGGCATGCAGCAGGGCGCCCCGCAGGCCCACCCGACTCAGCAGGCACACCCACAGGCCACGAAGCCGCAACCGACGCAGCAGGCCGGCGCGATCTCGGCCGAGCTGGCGGAACTGCTCCGAACGGGTCCGTTCGAAGCCGCTCTGCGCACCGCGATCCGGTCCAGCCGCCTGAGCTTGGAGCGCATCCAGCACCGCCTGCGCGCCAGGGGCACGCCGGTGAGCATCACCGCGCTGAGCTACTGGCAGTCCGGCCGACGCCGCCCCGAGCGCCCCGATTCGCTGCTGGCGCTGGCGCAGTTGGAGCAGGTCCTGGGCGTTCCGGAGAGCTCCCTGTCCGCGCTGCTGGGCCCGCCGCGCCCGCGCGGCCGCACCCGGCAGGCGTCCGCCGAAGCGCCGCCGCTGAGCGCGCTGTGGTCGGAGCACGAGTCGGCCGCGGAGCTGCTCACCAAGATCGACACCAACCACGACAGCAAGCTCACCCGCCTGTCGCACCACGACGTCGTGCACGTCGACCAGCGCGGTGACCTGCGAAAGATCCGCACCCGCAAGCTGGTTCGCGCCGAGACCAACAACGCCGACCGCTGGGTGATCATGTTCGACGGCGCTTCGTCGGTGGCCACGCCGCCGATCATCCGCCCGATCCGCTCGTGCCGGTTGGGCCAGGTGCTCACCGACCACGCCCGCGACCTGGTGGTCGCCGAGCTGCTGTTCGACCACGCCTTGGCGCGCGGCGAAACGCTGCTGCTGGAGTACGAGATCATCGACCCGCCGACCGGACCGAACGAGGCCGAGCACAGCTTCTGCCGCCTGTTCCGGCTGCCCGTGCGCCAGTACGTGGTGGAGCTGCAGTTCGACCCGGCGCACCCGCCCGCGGGCTGCGAGAGCTACGTCGGCGACTCGGCGATGCAGGAGAACGAGCAGCCGAAGCCGTTGCAGGTGGACCGGTTCGGGCGCGCGCACGCGGTCGCGTTGGACTTCGGGATGGGCGTCTTCGGCGTCCGCTGGAAGCCCGAGGAGCAGCGGGACGCGGGAGAGCTGGCAGCAGGCCCGGAGGCGAGTTGATCCGGTCCAGCGACGTCCCGTCACCCACCCTCCAGCACTCGCCGTAACGGAAACTCGAACAATTCAAGAAAGTGCCAAAACCGCGGATCAACCCATCTTTCCTTTCAAGAAACAATGATCCGGGCAGCCGCGGAACGCAGAAGAATTAGAAAACGCAACCACTTCAATCCGAAAGCGCTGACCGCTTCCGGAAATCGCCGAGAGGCCGAGCCGCGCACGCGGGCTCGGCCTCTTCTCTCGGCGCGGGCGGCGCACGTGGCCGGTGGGTGAACAGTCCTCAACTGGTCTACACAGGTTGGTGTCCTCGCTGGCAGGGTGAGCGGCATGAGTGCTGGTGCGCCGCGGTCGTCACGCTCTGGATCGGGCTGCTGGGCACGACCCTGTCGGTGCCGGGTTCGCTGCGATCGGACTGCGATGACCGACGCTCTACGCACCGCGGAGCGTCTTGCCGATCGACACCCTGGTGAAGCGCAATGGCCGTGGGTGTTCGCCTTCACCTCGGCCAAGGTCGCCCGCTACCAGTCCAGTGCGCTCGCGAAGTTCGGCGACCTGTCGGCGGCCCGGAGTGTCTACGCCACCGCCATCCCGTCCATGACCGCGCCCAAGCCACAGGCCCTCGCCAAGATCGAATACGCGTTGCTACTGGCTGGCACAGGCCGTCAGGACGAGGCTGCGAGGCTCGGCGGTGAGGCGTTGCGGGTCGGTAAGCAGTACGGCTCCGAGCGGATCGTTTCCAACGTGCGCACGCTTCGTTCCAAGCTGCCTGAGCGCAGTAGCGAGGTCGACGATCTCGACCACATGTTGATCAGTCTTTACGACGGGGAGCAGTGGTGACCAGGCTCGCCATTACAGGACATCGCGGACTACCCGGCGACACCGAACAGCTCATCGACGCCGCCCTCCGCGAGGAGATCGCCGACACGACCGATCTCCTCGGGGTGAGCTGCCTCGCCGATGGAGCCGACAGCCTGTTCGCGCAAGCCGTGCTCGACCACGGTGGAGAACTCGTTGTCATCGTCCCGGCGGCTCGATACCGGGACGGCCTCCCCGAGGATCACCACCCGGTTTACGACGCACTCATCACCCGCGCCTCGGACATCGTTCGGCTCGATCACGTGGAATCCACGTCGCAATCCCACATGGACGCCAGCCTCATCATGCTTGAACGAGCTGATCGGCTCATCGCGGTCTGGGATGGCAAGCCAGCTAGGGGATACGGCGGCACGGCCGACATCGTTGAGGCCGCCAAAGATCGCGAACTGCCGGTCTGCGTGATTTGGCCACCCGGCGCCCGCCGTGACTAGTACGTGGCCAAGAACCATCGTGGCGGCTGTCAGGCGGCGCGACGGACGCTGATCTCGTCGACCCCAACGTCACAGCAGTGTGAGCTGGCGTTCCCCGTCCCGGTCGGCGTCAGACTGTGGGGGATCATGCTGCTGGGCCCGGAAGTTCAGCTGTCGTTGCGTTGGCACCAGGCCATGCCGACGCTTGGCCTGCTCGACCAGATCAACGACCTGCCGCTGGTAGGACTTCGGCGCGTACGCGCCGTTGCGGTACAGCCGCTCGTAGAGAGGCAAAAGGTCCGGACGCCGAGCGCTCAGCCACTGGTGGTACCACTCGCGCGCACCCGAGCGCAGGTGCAGCACGATCGGCGTCAGGCTCACCGCGCCCGCCTCGGCGATCGCGGCCACCGTCGCGTCGATCTGCTCGGGCGAGTCGCTGAGCCCGGGCAGGATCGGCGCCATCAGCACCGAGCACCCGATTCCCGCCTCCGCGAACCGGCGCACCACGTCCAGCCGCCGCAGCGGCGACGGCGTCCCCGGCTCCACCTCCCGCCACAGGGCCTCGTCAACCGATCCGATCGACGTCGCGATCGACACCCGCGCCCGCTGCGCGGCCTGCGCGATCAGGTCCAAGTCCCGCAGGATCAAGGTCCCCTTGGTCAGGATCGAGAACGGGTTCGCCCGATCCCGCAACGCGGCGATGATCTCCGGCATCAACCGGTAGCGACCCTCCGCCCGCTGGTACGGATCGGTGTTGGTGCCCATCGCGATCGGCTCACCAGCCCAGCGCGGGCTCGCCAACTCCTTGCGCAGCAACGCAGGCGCGTTGACCTTCACCACGATCTTGCTGTCGAAGTCACGCCCCGAATCCAGGTCCAGGTACGTGTGCGTGCGCCGAGCGAAGCAGTACACGCAGGCGTGGGTGCACCCCCGGTACGGGTTCACCGTCCACTGGAACGGCACCTGCGCCTCGCCCGGTACCCGGTTGATGATCGACTTCGCCTGGATCTCGATCGCGAAGGCGTCCTCGGTCCCGGCCTCGATCGGCACCGGCTCGGGCAACTTCAACCCGGCCCGACCACTCCCGCGCACGACGGGATCGGGCAACCCGAGCGGCAACTCCCCCGCCCGACCAGCACCAACCCGCTGCTCTTCCCAACGCATGACCCGATTCGAACACAATTTCGACTCGCTGTCGAGTCGCTGCCTCCCACCTCACCCGAACGAGCGGCCTCGTGGAGCACGGCGTCCAGGCCGAGCCGAACCCCGGCTGGCGCCGAGGCTCAGGCGTCCTTGCCGGCGGGGTTCCACCGGACGTCCACCACCGTTCCGGACGCGCGCACGCCCGTCCGGTTCAGCCGCCAATCCTGGTGGACGCCCACCCCGCCGGCCACGACGAACGCCAGTCCGCCGAGCAACACCCACAAACCTCTGTTCCTCTCCGCGATCGCGCTACGCCGAGAGCACGACCACCGAGTTGTGGCCGCCCATGCCCAGCGACGATTTCACGGTGATGCCCGGCCGCACCGGGGTCAGGCCGTCGAGCAAGCGCGGATGTCCCTCAGCCCTCTTCGGCGGTGCCGGGATGACCCCGCGGTCGTGGGCCAGGGCGGTGGCCGCGATTTCGACCGCGGAAGCAGCGCCTTGGCAGTGGCCGACGAGGGGTTTGACCGAGTACAGCTCAGCTTCGGCCGGGAACAGCGAGTTGAAGATCTCCGACTCGGCGCGGTCGCACTGGGCCGTTCCCGGGCCGTGGGCGTTGAGGTAGCGCAGGTCCGACGGTGCGACCCCGGCGTTGTCCAGGGCCTCCTCGAAGCAGCGGGCGATGCCGGTCAACCCCGGGTCGATCGAGGTGACGTGGTGCGCGTCGTGCGACATCGCCCCGCCCAGGACGTCCAGGTAGGCGGTTCCGCCGCTCTGGCTCGAGAGGACCATCGCCACCGACGCCTCGCCCATCGAGAAACCCCGACTGCCCTCCTGGAACGGCCTGCACACCTCGGGCGGTTCGGCGTCGGCGAACGCGACCCCGAGGCGTTCGAAGTGCAGCACGTTCTCCGGTGTCGCGGACACGTCGGTGGCCACGAAGACGACGTCGTCGACGATTCCCGCGTCCAACCAGGCCTTCGCGGTGAGCAGGCCCGCGTTGCCGGAGGAGCACATCGCCGAGACGTTCATCGCGGGACCGTGGAAGCCGAACTCCTGCATCAGCAGCGACATCGGCGTCGACGGCATCAGCCGCAGGTAGTCGCGCGAGCCCAGGCTTCCCCCGTGCCGGAGGTAGAAGTCGCGCCACAGCTCCACTTCACCGAGCACGACCGCGTGCAGCAGACCGACCCGCCGTCCTGCGCGCCAGCCGCGTGCGCGCGCATCCGCCACCGCTTCACGAGCCGCACCCCGCATCGCCCTGCCGAACCTGCTGGGCCCATCGGACTCGTCCCCACCGGGTGGGACGGCGGCGACCCACGCCGCCCGATCACGACTCTCGCCGTAGCCGTCGACCAGCGACGCCGCGTGCTTGCCGCCCAGCAACCCGTCCCAGAGCGGTTCGACGCCCCAGCCGTACCCGGACACGACGCCGAGTCCGCGAACACCCACGCGGAGATCCATCTCCATCACCCTCGCCAATCATGATCAGCCCTGATCAGGGCACATATCCTGTCCTCCGAGCAGATCGTCGCGAGGAGCTGGTGCGCTACGCCCGAACGGTCGGAACCCGGCCTGATCGACCCGCTGACCGGGGAGAGCGCGGCTACGCTTGACGGCGTGCTGGTCTACTCGATGGGCGTTTCGGTCGACGGCTTCATCAACGACCGTCGAGGCGAGTTCGCCTGGACCGCACCGAACGAGGAGCTGTTCGCCTTCCACCTCGCGCGGACCCGCGAACTCGGCGGTTTCCTGTGCGGCCGCAGGCTTTACGAGACCATGCTGGTGTGGGAGACGGACCCGTCCATGCGCTCCGACGAGCTCGGGGCCGCCTTCGCCGACGTCTGGTCGGCGCTCCCGAAGGTCGTCTTCAGCAGCACGCTCGACGGCGTCCAGGGCAACGCCCGCCTGGCCGAGCGCTCGCTCCGCGAGGAGGCGGCCGCGATCGCCGACTCGACCGGCGAGGACGTCGCGATCGGCGGTGCCACCTTGGCGGCTGAGGCGATCGGCCTGGGCATGGTCGACGAGTTCCGGCTGTTCCGGCACCCGATCGTGGTCGGCGGGGGCACGCCCTTCCTGCCCCCGGTCGGCGACGACATCCGGCTGGAGCTGATCGAGACCACCTCGTTCCAGCCCGTGATCTACGAGCGCTACCGCCGCACCCGCGAGACCTGACCCCACCCGGACCGACGAACAGGAGCAGCGTGCGGATCGTCGTGATCAACCACCTCACCCTGGACGGCGTCATGCAAGGCCCGGGGCGCGCTGACGAGGACACCCGCGACGGGTTCGAGCTCGGCGGCTGGGCGGCCGAGCGGGGCAGCGATGAAGCCGTCGCGAGGGCGTGGGGGCAGCGGCTGTCGGCCGGCGGCGGTTACCTGCTCGGCCGACGCACCTACGAGGACGTGCTGTCCCACTGGAACTCGCGGGACAGCCCCTTCCGGGACTCCCTCAACCGCGCGCCCAAGTACGTCGCCTCGAACTCCGCGGAACCGCTCACCTGGCCGAACTCGACGTTGCTCAGCGGCGACGTCCCGGCCGCCGTCGCCGAGCTCAAGCAGTCCCCTGGTCAGGACCTCCACATCATGGGCAGCGGGGCGCTCATCACCTCGCTCGCCCCGCTCGGCCTGATCGACGAGTACCTGCTGTGCATTCACCCGGTCGTGCTGGGACGCGGGCGGAAGCTGTTCGGCGACGGTTTCGCCCCGACCGACTTCGAACTGGTCGATGCGGCCCCCACCGCCACCGGCGTCATCGTCGCCAACTACCTCCCCCGCAGCTGATCCTCGCGCGCCGACGCCTTTCGCCGCGGGTCGATGATCTCGGCCAGCAGCGCTCCCGCGCGCAGCAGGGCGAGCGCGCGTTGCGCGATGGCCTCCAGCCGGGCGTCGAGCGCGGCGAGGGAATGGCTCACGTCGCGCAGCTCGCGGATCGCGGTGATCGCCTCGCGCACCTCCGGAACCCGGTAGCCGCCGGCCCGGAGCTCGGCGGTGATGCGCGCTTCGCGGATGGCGGCGAGGCCGTAGCGGCGCGCCGTGCCTGCCCGGGTGCTGATCCGGTCGGGCGCGACCAGGCCTTCGCCCTCCCAGAACCGCAGGGCCGACGGCGCGATCCCCAGCGCCTCCGAGAGCTCCGCGATCGTCATGACGTCCGCGTCGACGGACGCGGCCTCGGTCTTCTCCTCCGCCTGGACGGATTCCAGCCCGCGGCGGGCGGCCAGCGCCCGCTCCCGCTCGCGGTGCAGGTCGGCGTGGCAGGAGACGATCAGCGCCGCTGCTTCGGCGGACGGCAGGAGGCGGATCTCGCGCATCGTCCACCGGGCGCGCACGGGTCCCACGGCTGAGGCGAGGTCGCGGTAGGCGTGGAGCGCGCGCACGTGCTCGGCGCGGAACCGCCGGTAGCCGTTGTCAGCTCGCGCGGCGGGCGGGATCACCTCCTGTCGCTCCAGGTCGCGGACCTGCTGGACCGAGTACCCGGACAACTCCGCGACGGCGGCTGTGCTCATCGACGCACCCGACTCGGTCACGAACCCTCCACAAGCACTTCAAGCGCACGCTTGAACCATGAGTATGGAACACCTGCTGACAACGGTCCGGACGTTCGACGGCGTGCTGGAACTCGCGCCCACCGCGGGTGGCGAGTTCCCCGAGATCGCCTGGGGCGACCACTTCTTCTACTACGCCCCGGACGGCCGGGTCCCCGAACGCGAGCAGCCCTACGCCACCTTCGTCACGAAGAACTACCCCGGGGACGACCGGTGCGACCTCGACGTTCCCGGCCGCTGGCGGCTGAACGTCCACGTCGGGCGCGACGTCTTCACCGAGCTGACCGGCGAAGACCCGCGATCCGGCCCGGCAGCGGGAGATCTCACCGCCACCGACGTCGTCTTCGGCCACCCCCTGTACCGGGCGCTCGGATGGGTCTCGATCATCAACCCGGCCCGCACCCACGCCCTGGCGATCGACCTCCTCCGCGGCGCGCACGAGACCGCCCGGCAGCGCGCGAACCGGCGCAGCCGCCGGTGAGCGCGGACGAACGTCCGAGCGAACCGATCCGACACGCGTCGGCGAATGATCACGGCGTTCACCGAGCCCGGCAGGGCTTCGAGAGCAACCCGCTGGTGCGCCGGATCCCGGCGATCAGCAGCGGCGCCTACGTCACCCCCGACGTGCAGACCATCACCCAGCTGCGCTTCCAGTCGGTGCTCGGCACCCCGTGGGCCCTGGACGAGCTCCGCCCCGGGCTGGAGAAGGCCGCCGGGTGAGGAACCGGGTCGCCGTCGGTGGGTCGGCGTAGCGTTCGGGTGTGGGCACGCACACGACGAACTACACGAGCACGTTCATCTCGGTGGCACCGGATTGCCCGGTGGCGCAGGCCGAGGAGCCGCCCCAGCGGGAGCGGCCCTCGGTCGCGCGCGTGCAGTTCGACATGCTGCTCGCCAACCCCTACCAGCACACCTCCGACGACGTGGTCTACGAGTCGCAAGGACGCCGGAAGGGCGTGAGCCGGGACGAGTTCTTCTCCAAGGGGCAGGCCTGCTTGCGGGCCTCACCCCTGACCAAGCGCTACGGCTGGGGCGTGCACTGCGACGCCAACGGGCGCGTCGCGCTGGTCCCGGTGGGCACGGACCGGTACCGGGAACTCGCCGGCGATGCCGAGCTCCAGCACATCGCCGCCATGCGATCCAGCCGGGGCTAGCAGAACTGTCCACAGCGGATCCGATTCGGTGATCTGGATTCCGCTTCTCGCTCAACCGGGCGCATTTTCAGCGTCCCGGCACCTCGTCCGCCGAGCCGTCGGTCACATCTGGCCGATCCTTCCGCTGCTGGCGCTGGGCGTCGTGCCGGTGGCGATGCGGCCGTGGACTGGGATGTCCGGCCCCCGGGTCCTGGGCGAAGGACAGGCTGGGCGGCGCCCAGCCGCACCTGTTCCCCACCCAGGGAGCGGTCGACGTCGAGAAGGTCGCCGAGCTGCGGCCGGACCTCATCGTGGCGGTCAACGCCCAGGTCGACGCGTCGCTGTACGAGCAGTTGTCCGCGCTGGCGCCGACGATCGTCCGGCCGGCCGGGTTCGCGGACTTCGCCACTCCCTGGCAGGACGCCACCAGGATGATCGGCACGGCCGTGGGCAAGAAGCCGGAAGCCGAGGCCCTGATCACCGCCACCCAACCCCGGGTCGATCAGGCGGCCGCGCAGCACCCGAAGTTCGCCGCGTCCACCGGAGCGGTCGTGCTGCTCAACCCGAAGGGCGGCTACTGGCCCTACGCGCGCAACGACGCGCGCGGGCAGTTCCTGACCGGGCTGGGCATCCAGCTCCCGCCCGCGCTCCAGCAGCTCGACGACGGCAAGAAGTTCCACCTCGACGTCAGCGCCGAGCGAACCGGTCAGCTCGAGTCCGACGTGCTCCTGGTCATCGACCAGGGCGGTGGGGCCGAGCGGCTGCGGGCGGACCCGCTGTTCCAGTCGCTGGAGGTGAGCAAGCGGGGTGATGTGATCACGGTTCCCCTCAACGAGACCGGGATCGCGCTCGCGCACAACACGGTGCTGAGCATCCCGCACACCCTCGACCACGTGGTGCCGGTGCTGGCCGACAAGCTCGAACGCTGACCGCAGCGGTGGGGGCCCCCCCGCCCCCCCCCGGGGGCCACCCCCGGGCCCCCCCCCCCCGCCGCCCCGGAAG
>NZ_JAWLNX010000005.1:139989-284324 GCF_035320975.1 Saccharopolyspora mangrovi
CCCCCCACGCCCCACCGCGCCCCGCGGGGGGGCCCCCCGCGGGCGGCGGGGCGGCCCCCACCGCGGGCTCACCGCTCCAGCGCGGCCGAGATCGACCGGGCGATCGGTGTCGTGGGACGGCCGATGAGGCGGGCGAGGTCGCCGCTGCCGCCCTCGAGGAGGCCCTGGGCGATCGCCGAGGTGTCCACGTCGACGAGGATGTCGGCGAAGGCCTCCGGGACTCCCGCGCCGGTGAGGATCCCCTTGAGGGTGTCCGGCGGGACGTCGGTGTAGCTGACCTCGGTGCCGGACTGGCGGGAGAGCTCCTCCGCGTACTCCGGCAGCGTCCAGGCCTGATCACCGCTGAGCTCGTAGCTGCGGTTCTCGTGCCCCGGCTCGGTCAGGACCGCGACCGCGGCCTCGGCGTAGTCCTCGCGCGCCGCCGAGCCGATCTTGCCGTCGCCGGCGCTGCCGACCACGCCGTGCTCGAGCTGGGTGGGGATCTGCTCGGTGTAGTTCTCGCTGTACCAGCCGTTGCGCAGGAATGTCCAGGGCAGGCCGGAGTCGAGGATGGCCTGCTCGGTGCCCTTGTGGTCCTCGGCGAGCGCGAAGTTCGCCTCCGGGCCGCCGAGCACGCCCGTGTAGACCAGCCGGGCCACTCCCGCTTCCTTCGCCGCGTCGATCACCGCGCGGTGCTGCGGGACCCGCCTGCCCGCATCGGGGCTGGAGACCAGCAGGACCACGTCTCCGTCGTTGAACGCCTCGCTGAAGGTGTCCGGCGTGTCGTAGTCGGCGATGCGCAGCTCCACGCCGCGCGCCGCCAGCGGAGCGGCCTTGGCCGCGTCCCGGACCACCGCGGCGACCTCGTCCGCGGGCACCTTTCGCAGCAGGCCCTCCACGACCAGCAACCCCAGCTTCCCGGTGGCCCCGGTGACGACGATGCTCATCTTCTCTGCCCTCCAGCCGATTGCGAACCGCTTCGGACCGACCGTAGCTACGCCACTAACTCCTGGTTAGTACCCACTTTGAAGTAAGGTAGTGGCATGCCGGTAAGCAACCAGGTCACCACCACCGAGCGACCCGATGTGAATGCGGCCACCTGCCCCTCGCGCAGCGTTCTCGAGCACATCACGAGTCGCTGGGGTGTGCTCGTCCTCGCCGCACTGCTGGATGACGGCCGCCGGTTCAGCGAACTGCGCCGGACCATCGGCGGGGTCAGCGAGAAGATGCTGGCCCAGACGCTGCAGACGCTCGAACGGGACGGTTTCGTGCACCGCGAGGCCCACCCGGTGATCCCCCCTCGCGTGGACTACTCGTTGACCGAGCTGGGTGAGCAGGCCGCGCGTCTGGTCTCCGGACTCGCCCGGTGGTCCGAGGCGCACGTGGACGACGTGCTGGCCTCGCGGGACGCCTACGACGCGCGAGCCTGAGCTGACGGGGTCCCGGACGCCGCAGGAGCGACCCGCATAATGCTCGGGTGACCGAGCCACCCGAGATTCCCGGACGTCGGCCTCGCCATCGGCAGCCGGGACAGGGCGCGTGGCAACCGCCGCCTCCGCAGCAGCCCGGCCGCCGGCCACCCCAGCCCGGGGACAACCAGACTCCCCGCGAGAACCCACCGCCCCGGCAGGGGCCGCCGCAGCGGCCGGAACCGCAGCGCACCCGGCCACCGCGCCCGCAGCCCGCCCCGACGCCGGAATCGCCGGAGGAACCGCGCTCGCACCGGCGTCGCGACGAACCCGCCGGGCACGGCCACGGGCACGGTCACGGACCAGCGACTCCGGCGTCGAAGCAGGTCAAGCGCCTGCTGGCGGCCCTGCTGATCCCGTTCGCGCTCGCCGCGATCGTCGGGGTCCTCGTGCTCTACCCGTGGGGGCACCACCAGAAGACCGGCGCCGACCTCGGCTTCGGCCAGTACCCGGTCAACGGCGAGGTCGTCTCCGCCGGAGCGACCTCGTGCAACGAAGGCGAGACCGGTCAGGGCTGCGTCCAGCTCGCCGTGAAGATGCAGGACGGGCCGCGGCCGAACCAGACCATCGAGCAGGTCATGCCCACCGATCCGGGCACGCCGCGCTTCGCCGTCGGCGACCAGGTCGTGCTCTCCTACGCCGGGGACAACCCCGACGAGCCCACGTCGTTCCAGGTCGTGGACTTCCAGCGCGGCACGCCGCTGACGGTGCTGGCGCTGGTGTTCGCCGCCGCCGTGCTCGTGCTCGGCCGCTGGCAAGGACTGGCCGCGTTGGTCGGGCTCGGGCTGAGCCTGGTGATGCTGGTCGGCTTCGTGCTGCCCGCGATCCTCGCCGGGGAGGACCCGCTGCTGGTCGCGGTCGTCGGCGCGGGACTGATCATGTTCATCGTCCTGTACCTCACGCACGGGTTCTCCGCGCGGACCTCCACCGCCGTGCTCGGCACCCTGCTGAGCCTGGCCCTGATCGGGCTGCTCAGCAGCGCGTTCTCCGCCGCCACCAGCCTGACCGGGCTCGACGAGAACACCTCCAGCCTGATGGGTGCGCTGGGCGCGCCCATCGACGCGCGCGGGCTGCTGCTGGCCGGGATCGTCATCGGCGCGCTCGGCGTCCTCGACGACGTCACCGTCACCCAGACCAGCGCGGTGTGGGAGCTGCGGGCGGCGAACCCGACGCTGTCCTGGCGGCAGCTCTACGGAGCCGGTCTGCGCATCGGACGCGACCACGTGTCCTCCGCCGTCAACACCCTGGTGCTGGCCTACGCGGGCGCGGCGCTGCCGATGCTGCTGGCCTACACCCTGTCGGGTCGGACCTTCGGCCAGATCGTCAGCTCGCAGGCCGTGGCGCAGGAGGTCGTGCGCACCCTCGTCGGCAGCGTCGGCCTGGTCGCGGCCGTGCCCATCACGACGGCCATCGCGGCGCTGGTGGCCGTTCAGGAACCGGCCGAACGGTCCGGCGACGGCGGTGCCGAACGGGCGAAAAGGCGGCGACGTCCGGGTAAACCAGGTGGCAGGTAGGGCTGCGCGGCACGCCCGACCTGCAGCAGACTGGCGGACATGTCCACGCCGTTACCCGCGTTCGGCAGCGTCCTGAGCGTCCCCGGCCGCCTGCTCGGCGGCCTGACGTTCCTCGGCGGAGCGGTGCTCCGCGAGGCGACGGCCGTCCTCGCCGCGATCCACGCCCTGCCCCGCCTGGTGGTCGCGCTGGAGCAGCTCGGCCCGCTCGCCGACACCCTCGGCGAGACCCGGGACGCCCTGCGGGAACTCGCCGACAGCACCCAGGACCTGGGGCCGACGAACCTCCAGCTGCGAGCCCTGCACGAGCAGGTCGTCCAGCTGGCCTGCGACCTGCGCGCCTTCGAACCCGACCTGGAAACCCTCACCAAGACCACCGCCCAGCTCGACCAGACGGCCCAGCTCCTCATCACGGCCCTCAACCGAGCTTGAACGTCACCCCGCCGAGTGAGGGATTCGAATTTCGCGCGAAATTCGAGGCCGGGCCCGGGACCTGGCAGGTAGCGCCCCAAATAAAAAACACCCGTGTGTGGTCTCCAATTCTCGCGCACATTCCGCGCCGGGGGCGGGCCGGTCGAATTTCGCGCGAAATTCGAATCCCCCTGGGGTCAGAGGGCGGCGACGAACTTGGCGACGGCTTCCGGTTGGAGGCGCTGGGCCATGCGGCCCTGGGGCGCGAGGGACGCGATCTGGTAGAGCGGGCGGTTCGGCGGCGCCTCGCCGCGGGCTTCCGCGCGGAGCTGGGCGACGATGAGCTGGGAGAGCACCAGGCCGCGGGTGTCCTCGTTGCCGGCGAGGGCGTCGGCGAGGCGCCGCAGCGCGTAGATGCTCAGCTCGCGGCCACCGGTACCGGCGTACATGGCCAGCGAGACGCTGATCGCCTTGCCCTTGGGCGCACCACCGATGAGGACGTTGATGGTGCGGGCGCCGCGCAGGTCGGTGACGAACAGCTCCAGCCGCGTCGCCCGGTGCACGTCGACCACCCGGCTGCCCAAGGCGCGGGCCACGACCTCGTTCCCGCGCAGCGTGATGGTCTTGCGGGACTCGGTCCAGGCCAGCAGCAGCAGCGGCACGGCGACGATCACCAGCGTCGTGACGAACCCGACCGGACCGGCGAAGAGGCTGACGACACCGCCGAACGCGGCGGCCACGATGACCGCCGCGATCGCCACGTTGCGGGCCCGGACCCGCACGGTGCGCCGATCCAGCAGATCCAGCGGCACCGCCTCGGCTTCGCTCATCGGCTCTCCGCGACCGCCGCGCGCACGTCGTCGACCAGCGACTCCAGCGACACCTCGCGCTGCTCGCCGGTGGCCAGCTCCTTGAGCTGCGCGCTGCCCGACTCCAGGTCGCGCTCGCCCAGGACCAGCGCGAACCGGGCGCCGGAGCGGTCGGCGGCCTTCATCGCGCCCTTGAGGCCCTTGCCGCCGTAGGCGAGGTCGACGCGAACCCCGTGCGCCCGCAGCCCACCGGCGGCGGCGACCAGCTTGCGCTTGGCGGTCTCGCCCATCGGCACGCAGTAGACGTCGCAGCGGGCCGGGTCGCCGACCGGCAGGCCCTCGGCCTGGCAGGCCAGCAGGGTGCGGTCCACGCCGAGGCCGAAGCCGATGCCCGACAGCTCCTGGCCGCCCAGCTCGGCCATCAGCCCGTCGTAGCGGCCACCGCCGCCGATGCCGGACTGCGCGCCGAGCCCGTCGTGGACGAACTCGAAGGTCGTCTTGGTGTAGTAGTCGAGGCCGCGCACCAGCCGCGGGTTCTCCACGAACGCCACGCCCAGGTCCACCAGGTGCGCCTTGACGGCCTCGTAGTGCTCCTTGGCCTCGGCCGAGAGGTGGTCGACCATCAGCGGCGCGTCGGCGACCAGCTCGCGGACCTCGGGGCGCTTGTCGTCGAGCACCCGCAGCGGGTTGAGCTCAGCGCGGCGCTGGGTGTCCTCGTCCAGCGGCAGCCCGCGCAGGAACTCCTGCAGCTTCGCGCGGTAGGCCGGGCGGCAGGCGGCATCGCCCAGCGAGGTCAGCTCGATGCGGTGCCCGGTCAGCCCCAGCCGCCGGTAGCCCTCGTCGGCGATGGCGATGACCTCGGCGTCCAGCGCCGGGTCGTCCACGCCGATGGCCTCGACGCCGACCTGCTGCAGCTGGCGGTAGCGGCCCGCCTGCGGGCGCTCGTAGCGGAAGAACGCGCCGCTGTAGTAGAGCTTCACCGGCAACTGGCCGCGGTCGAGGCCGTTCTCGATGACCGAGCGCATCACGCCGGCCGTGCCCTCCGGGCGCAGCGTCACCGAACGCCCGCCGCGGTCGGCGAAGGTGTACATCTCCTTGCTGACCACGTCGGTCGACTCGCCGACACCGCGCGCGAACAGCGAGGTGTCCTCGAACAGCGGCAGCTCGACGTAGCCGTAGCCGGCGCGACGCGCCGCGTCGGACAGGGTCTCGCGGACCGCGAGGAAGCCCGCCGAGTCCGGCGGGAAGTACTCCGGGATGCCCTTGGGGGCGTTGAACGTGCTCATCAGGTGTGCGACTCGTCCTCGTCAGTGGGCGTCGGAAGCGCGCAGTTCCTGCAGGAACGGGTTGCCCGCGCGCTCGCGCCCGATGGTGGTGGTGGGTCCGTGGCCCGGCAGCACGACGGTCTCGTCGTCCAGCGGCAGCACCTGGTTGCTCAGCGACTCGAGCATCCGGCCGTGGTCGCCGCCGGGCAGATCGGTGCGCCCGATGGCGCCGGCGAAGAGGGTGTCGCCGGACAGCAGCAGCCGTCCGCCCTCCTCGGTGCCGACGCCGAACAGCACCGATCCGCCGGTATGGCCCGGGGTGTGGGTGACGTCGAAGCTCAGCCCCGCCAGTTCCAGCACGTCGCCGTCGGCGATCTCGCGGACCTCGGCCGGTTCTTCGCCCGCGATGCCGTCGCCGAACAGCTGGCGGCCCGCGGGGCCGAGCGCGGCGCCCGGGTCGGCGAGCATGAACCGGTCGTCGGGGTGGATGTGGGCGGGCACGTCGTGCTCGGCGCAGATCGCCGCGGCCGAGAGCACGTGGTCGAAGTGCCCGTGCGTGAGCAGCACGGCGGCGGGCGTGAGCCGGTGCTTGACCAGCTGCTCGGTCAGCGGCTCGACGGCGTCCTGACCCGGATCGACGATCACGCAGGGTTCGCCCTCGCCGCGCGCGAGCACGTAGCAGTTCGCCTGCAGCGGTCCTACCGGGAACCCGAGGACAAGCACGTCAGAAGGGCCTTTCGTCGAGGATTGGCGTCCCCAGGTTATCGTCCGCCGTCGATCGGCCTGCGCACACCGGTGCGGGCTCTCAGGAAGCGGTCTCGGGGCACCTCATAAACTCGCCGCACAACATCAGATCATGGAGTGCGGGGAGGGGAGCAAGTGCCCAGCAACGAGCAGCGTCGCCAGGCGGCCAAACGGAAGCTCGAACGCCAGATGCAGCGCCGTGCGGAACAGGCCAAGCGACGCCGGGTGATCACCATCGGCGCGACGATCGTCGTGGTCATCGCGATCGTGATCGGTGTCTTCTACTTCAGCCGCAGCGGCAGCGAGCCCGCGGCTCAGCAGCCGCCGCAGCCGCAGGTCAACATCCCGACCGAGCTGGCACCACCGCCCGCGCGCCCGGCCCCGCTGGCCGACCCCGTCTCGTGCACCTACCGGCCGGACGGGCAGGCGAGCAAGCCGGTGCAGCCGCCGGCCAACGGCGAGGTGTCGTCGAAGGGCACCGTGCAGGCCACCATCGAGACCAACCAGGGCAACATCCCGCTGACCCTGGACCGCTCGCTGGCCCCGTGCACCGTCAACAGCTTCGTCAACCTGGCCAAGCAGTCGTTCTACGACGGCACCAACTGCCACCGGATCAGCACCGACGGCCTGCAGATGCTGCAGTGCGGCGACCCGACCGGGCAGGGCTCCGGCGGTCCCGGCTACGCCTTCGACGACGAAACGTTCCCGGAGCTGAAGTACGGTCGCGGCTACCTGGCGATGGCGAACTCGGGCCCGAACACCAACGGCAGCCAGTTCTTCATGGTCTTCGGCGACGCCCAGCTCTCGCCGGACTACACGGTCTTCGGCACGATCTCGCCGGAGGGCCTGAAGGTCATCGACGACGTCGCCCGCGCGGGCCACGACGGCGCCTTCGACTCCTCCGCAGGCGGCGGCCACCCCAAGAAGCAGGTCACCTTCAACAAGGTCAACGTCCAGGCCTGACCCGGACCTGACCCACGCGATCAGGGGCACCGTTCCACCCGGAACGGTGCCCCTCTTCGCTGCCGCGACCGGATTGCTCCAGTAATCCGAACCCCGATTACGGCAGTAATCCGTCCCTCCCCCAGCCACTCCCGATCCGAAGACGGAATTCCGCAGTAATCGGAACCCCGAAAACCGGAGTAATCCGTCCCCTCCCCGGCCCCTCCCGACCCGGAGACGGAATACCGCAGTAATCAGGACCCCGAAAACCGGAGTAATCCGGGTGGGACGGGAGCGAGGGCGGGGGTGGGTGGACCTGGTCAGGTGGCGGAGGTGACTCGGTAGACGTCGTAGACGCCTTCGATGTTGCGGACGGCCTTGAGGACGTGGCCGAGGTGCTTGGGGTCGCCCATCTCGAAGGAGAAGCGGCTGACCGCGACCCGGTCCTTGGACGTGGTCACCGAGGCGGAGAGGATGTTGACCCGCTCGTCGGCGAGGACCTTGGTGACGTCGGAGAGCAGGCGGTGCCGGTCGAGGGCCTCGACCTGGATGGCGACCAGGAACACCGAGGACGACGACGGGGCCCAGTGCACCTCCACCAGGCGCTCCGGGGTCTTGCGCAGGTCGTCGGCGTTGGTGCAGTCGGTGCGGTGCACGCTGACCCAGCCGCCGCGGGTGACGAAACCGAGGATCTCGTCGCCTGGGACCGGCGTGCAGCAGCGGGCGAGCTTGGCCCACACGTCCCCGGCGTCCTTGACGACCACACCGGAATCGCCGCTGCTGCGCCGCTTCCCGCCGCCCTCCAAGGTGGACGGGGTCGAGCGCTCGGCGATCTGGTCGGCGGCCTGCTCCGGCCCGCCGATGTGCTGCACCAGCTGCTGCACCAGGTGCTGCGCGGAGAGCTGCTTCTCCCCCACCGCCGCGTACAGGGCGGTGACGTCGACGTAGTGCAGCTCGCGGGCCACCGCGCCCAGCGCCTCCGCGGAGACCAGCCGCTGCACCGGCAGGCCGAGCCGGCGGATCTCCTTGGTGATCAGTTCCTTGCCGGACTCGATGGCCTCTTCGCGGCGTTCCTTGGCGAACCACTGCTTGATCTTGGCCTTCGCGCGCGGCGAGGCGACGAACGACAGCCAGTCGCGGCTCGGCCCGGACCCCTCCGCCTTGGAGGTGAAGATCTCGACGACCTCGCCGTTCTCCAGCTTGCGCTCGAGCGCCACCAGCCGGCCGTTGACCCGCGCGCCGATGCAGCGGTGCCCGACCTCGGTGTGCACGGCGTAGGCGAAGTCCACCGGAGTCGAACCGGACGGCAGCGTGATCACGTCGCCCTTGGGCGTGAACACGAAGATCTCGCGGGTGGCCAGGTCGTAGCGCAGCGACTCCAGGAACTCGCCCGGGTCGGCCGCCTCCCGCTGCCAGTCCAGCAGCTGGCGCATCCAGGCCATCTCGTCGACCTCGACGCCGCCGCCGCTGTTGCGGCCCTTGGTCTCCTTGTACCGCCAGTGCGCGGCGATGCCGTACTCGGCGGTGCGGTGCATCTCGTGGGTGCGGATCTGCACCTCGAGGGGCTTGCCCTCCGGGCCGATGACCGTGGTGTGCAGCGACTGGTAGACGCCGAAGCGCGGCTGGGCGATGTAGTCCTTGAAGCGGCCGGGCATCGGCTGCCAGAGGGCGTGCACCACGCCCATCGCGGCGTAGCAGTCGCGGATCTCGTCGACCAGGATCCGCACGCCCACCAGGTCGTGGATGTCGTCGAAGTCGCGACCCCGCACGATCATCTTCTGGTGGATCGAGTAGTAGTGCTTCGGCCTGCCCTCGACCTTGGCGGCCAGCCGGGCGGCGTCGAGCTGCGTGGACAGCTCGTCGATCACCGTGCGCAGGTAGGTGTCGCGGGACGGCGCGCGGTTGGCGACCAGGCGCACGATCTCGTCGTACTTCTTGGGCTGCAGGATGGCGAAGGCCAGATCCTCCAGCTCCCACTTGATCGTGGCCATCCCGAGCCGGTGCGCCAGCGGTGCGAGCACCTCGAGGGTCTCGCGGGCCTTGCGGGCCTGCTTCTCCGGCGGCAGGAAGCGCATGGTGCGCATGTTGTGCAGCCGGTCCGACAGCTTGATCACCAGCACCCGGGGGTCGCGGGCCATCGCGATGATCATCTTGCGGATGGTCTCGGCCTCGGCCGCCGCGCCCAGCTTGACCTTGTCCAGCTTGGTGACGCCGTCGACCAGGTGGGCCACCTCGTCGCCGAAGTCGGAGCCCAGCCGCTCCAGTGAGTAGTCGGTGTCCTCGACGGTGTCGTGCAGCAGCCCGGCGACCAGCGTGGTGGTGTCCATGCCCAGCTCGGCCAGGATCGTGGCCACCGCCAGCGGGTGCGTGATGTAGGGGTCGCCCGACTTGCGCTTCTGGCTGCGGTGCTTCTCCTCGGCGACGTCGTAGGCACGCTGCAGCAGCGTCAGATCGGCCTGCGGGTGCAGTTCGCGGTGGACCGCGGCCAACGGCTCCAGGACCTGCTTGACCTGGGCGGCGCGCTGGGCGGTGATCCTCCTGGCCAGTCTGGCGCGCACTCGGCGCGTGGCCGAGGTCGCACGCGGCTCGGCAACCGGATCGGTTGCCGAAGGAGAATCAACGTGGTGGCTCACCGCACGCTCCCGGGCTCAGGCGTTGCTTAGTCCCAGGTCCGGGGGACCCGGACACTGAGAATAACGCCGACGGGTCATCGACCCATCCCTAGTGTGGTCGTTGATACGCCCAGCGGTCACCTCATGCGGTCGAGATGACCTTGGAAGTTCGGCCGAACCGATCACCGATCGTTGTGACGCTGCTGGTTGTCAGGACCGCAGCAGGGCTCGGACGTGCTCGCCGACGATCTTGTCGCGGCCCTCCAGGGCCGTCAGCTCCATCACCACGGTGGCCGTGGTGACCTCGGCACCCGCCTGGCGGATCAGCCGGCACGCCGCGCCGAGGGTGCCGCCGGTGGCCAGCACGTCGTCCACGACGAGGACGCGCTGACCGGTGCGCAGCGTGTCGGCCGGCAGCTCCAGGGTCGCGCGGCCGTACTCGAGTTCGTAGGAGATCCGGTCGGCGACCTCGGGGAGCTTGCCGGGCTTGCGCAGGCCGATCACGCCGGTGCCGAAGGCCTGGGCGACGGCGGCGCCGAGCAGGAAGCCGCGGGCCTCCACGCCGGCGACGACGTCGAACTCCAGGCCCCGGCCCAGCGCATCGGTGATCGCCCGCAGCGCTGCCGGGTCGGCCAGCATCGGGCTGATGTCGCGGAACAGCACGCCCGGCTCCGGGAAGTCCGGGACTTCCCGGATCAGCCGGATCGAATCCTTGAGCGCGAGGTCGTCGCCGTCGGTGACTTCGATTCCAGGAGCCATCAACGACGTCGCTTCCCGCTCGGACGCGCGGCCTTGCCGGCCGGGCGCGCCGCGGGCTGCTGGCGCGTGGCACCGGCGGGGACCGGGCTCTTGGGCTCCTCCGGGACCTCCTCGCCGGCCTCGCGGGCGGCGGCCCTGGCGCGGCGCTGCTCGACCTTCTTGGCGTGCGAGCGGTACTTCGACTCGCGCATCTTGAAGTCCACCAGCAGCGGCGTCGCCAGGTAGATCGACGAGACGACACCGGCGATCATGCCGACCAGCTGCACCAGCGCCAGGTCGCGCAGCACGCCGACGCCCAGCAGACCGGCACCGACCACGAGCAGGCCGAGCACCGGCAGCAGCGCGATGATCGAGGTGTTGATCGAGCGCATCAGCGTCTGGTTGACCGCCAGGTTCGCCGCCTCCGGGTAGGTGCGTCGGGTCATGCTCAGCAGACCCCGGGTGTTCTCCTTGACCTTGTCGAAGACCACCACGGTGTCGTACAGCGAGAAGCCGAGGATCGTCAGCAGACCGATCACGGTGCTCGGCGTGACCTCGAAGCCCACCAGCGAGTAGATGCCCGCGGTGACCACGACGTCGTGCAGCAGCGCGATCAGCGCCGCCACCGCCATCCACTTCTCGAAGTAGAACGCCAGGAAGATCGTCACCAGCACCAGGAACACCGCCAGCGCGATCAGCGCCTGGGTGGTGATCTCCTCGCCCCAGGTGCCGGAGACCGCGCTGTCGCTGATCACCTGCTGGCTGGGCTTGCCGGTGGCGTCCAGCGGCTGGGTCTCGGTGAAGATCTGCTGCTTGGCCTCGAGGACCTGGTCCACGGTCAGCGACGAGGACCTGATCTGGATGCTCTGGTTCGCACCGGCACCCACGACCTGGACCGTCTCGGCCGGGTGCCCGATCGCCTCGCTGAAGGCGGACTGCACCTGGTCGGTCTCGATCGGGCCCTGCGCGCCGACCGCGGGCATGGAGATCTTGGTGCCGCCCTCGAAGTCGATGCCGAGGTTGAACCCCTTGAACCCGATCGCGCCGATGCACACCAGCACCAGCAGACCGAGCGCGATGTACCAGCGGGAACGCTTGCCGATGATGTCGAAGGCACCAGTACCGGTGTAGAGCCGGTGGAAGACGCTCTCGCGCTTCTGGGCCCCTTCGGTGGCAGGAGTCGTCACCTTCACGCCTCCTTGGAGGTGGTCGCGGCGGCCTTGCGCGCGGCGCGGTTCCGGTTGCCGATGCGCTGCACGGCGCCCAGCCCGGAGACCGACGGCTTGGACAGGAACTTGTTCTTCGAGGCCATCGCCACCAGCGGGTGGGTGACCAGGAAGACCACCACGAGGTCGAGCACGGTGGACATGCCGAGGGTGAACGCGAAGCCCTTCACCTGGCCGACGGCCAGCACGTAGAGCACCGCGGCTGCCAGGAAGCTGACCGCGTCGGCCGACAGGATCGTGCGCCGCGCCCGGACCCACGCCCGGGGCACCGACGAGCGGAAGGTGCGGCCCTCGCGGATCTCGTCCTTGAGCCTCTCGAAGAACACGATGAACGAGTCGGCGGTGATGCCGATGGCGACGATGAACCCGGCGACACCGGCGAGGTCGAGGGTGAAGCCGATCCACCGCCCGAGCAGCACCAGCACGCCGTAGACCACGCCGCCGGACAGGACCAGCGACAGGATCGTCAGGAGGCCCAGCACCCGGTAGTAGGCCAGGCAGTACAGGCCCACCAGCAGCAGACCGATGCCGCCTGCGATCAGACCCGCCTCCAGCGAGGCCACGCCCAGGGTCGCCGAGACCGTCTCGGCCTCGGACTGGTCGAAGGCCAGCGGCAGCGAACCGTACTTGAGGATGTTGGCCAGGTCCGTGGCGGACTGCTGGTTGAACTGGCCGCTGATGCTGGCGTTGCCGCCCAGCAGCGGCTCGTTGATCGAGGGCGCGGAAACGACCTCGCCGTCCAGCACGAACGCGGCTTGTTGGCCGACGTTGGCCGAGGTGAAGTCCGCCCAGGTCTTGGCGCCGACCGACTTGAAGTTCAGGTTGACCGTCCAGCCCTGCTGCCCGGCCTGCGGGTTCGGCGGCTGGGCCATCGAGTCGGCGATCTCCTTGCCTTCGAGGAACACCGGCTCGAGGACGTACTTCGCGGTGCCCTCCCGGTCGCAGGCGACCAGCGGCAGGCTCGGGTCGTCGTTGCCGCGCAGCGGGTCCTCGGCCTTGCAGTCCAGCGCCTGGGCGGCCTGCATCAGCACGTTCGGGTCGTTGCTCTGGCGGGTCGCCTTCGCGGCCTCGATCGCCTGCTGCGCATCGCCCGGCGGCTGCGCCTGCTGCGGCGTCGTCGGCGCCGGGGGCTGCGTGGCGGGGAGCTGCTGGACGACCTTGCGGAAGTTCAGCTCCGCGGTCTGGCCCAGCTGCTTGGCCTGCTCGCCGCCCTCACCGGGCACCGTGATGACCAGGTTCGAGCCGTCCAGGGCGACCTCGGAACCACCGATGCCCATGCCGTTGACCCGGGTCTCGATGATCTGCCGCGCCTGGTCGAGCGATTCCTTGCTGGGAGGCTGCCCGTCCGGGGTGCGCGCGGTCAGCGTGACGCGCGTTCCTCCCTGCAGGTCGATTCCCAGTTTCGGGTTGGGCTTGCCATCACCGGTGAAGAACACCAGTGCGTACAGCGCCACCACGATCAGCGCGAAGATCGCGAGATAACGCCCTGGGCGCAGCTGCCCGGCCGGAGGTGCCACGGTGCGTCGGTCTCCTGTTCAGGGTCTGTTCGGATGCGCGACCCGGCCGAGGCCGAGAGCGCGAGCGGCGAGCGGCGAGCGGTTTCGCCCTCGACAACGTACCGCCGGTTGTACCGCGTTCCGCCGATCGATGCGATCTTGTGGCGATCTTCGCCACCACCGCCTGCCACGTACGGCAATCCAGTCTCGCAGGCCCGGGACGGGCCACGACTACGTGGGGTGGCCGAAACGCAGCGACGCGGGACCGGAGCGGTTCGGCCCCGGTGCCCGCGTCGCGGTGACGGCATGCGGTCCCCCGGCGGGCCGCCTGCGGCGCCGTCGTCGGGGTCGACCCAGCTGCGTCAGCTGGTCTTCTGCTTCTCGGCCGACTCGGTGGCCTCGGTCTTGTCCTCGACCTTGGTCTCCTCGGCCGCGGTCTCCTCGGCGGGGGCCTCCACAGCCGGGGCCTCGGCGGCCTCGGTGTTGACCTTCTCGCGGACCGCCTGACGCACCCAGGTGGTGGTCGTGCCCGGGGCGATCTCGATGTCGATGGTGTCGTCGCTGGTCGACACGACCGTGCCGAAGACACCCGAGGTCGTCATCACCCGGTCGCCGGCGGTGATCGAGTTCTGCAGCTTCTGCTGCTCGGCCATCGCGCGCTTCTGCTTGCGGGCCTGCAGGAACAGCGGCACCGCCAGCAGGACGATCAACAGCGGCAGGATCAGGGATTGGAGTTGCATCATGCTCCGTTCAGCGGGCGCACGACAGGACCAACCACGCAGTCCGCGCCCGGTTTGTTCGGATGTTCTAAGCCCCAGTCTGCCAGGTCAACGAAAGTGCCAGGTTGACGCGTGGCATTCGGCTGGTCCGCCGCCACCGTAACGGCGGATTGTCACCATTTGGTCACTCCGCGAAGAGCGATGGCGGTCCATCGCCGGGGGCGTTCGCAGGTGGCGTCATGCCCAGGTGGAACCAGGCGGCAGCGGTGGCCACCCGACCTCGGGGCGTGCGGGCCAGCATCCCGGCTCTGACCAGGTACGGCTCGCACACCTCCTCCACCGTACTGGGTTCCTCGCCCACCGCGACGGCCAACGTGGAGATGCCCACCGGCCCGCCGTGGAAGGACTTGATCAGCGCCCGCAGCACCGCCCGGTCCAGCCGGTCCAGGCCCATCTCGTCGACGTCGTAGACCTGCAGCGCGGCCCGGGCGACCTCGCGGGTCACCGCTCCGTCGGCGCGGACCTCGGCGTAGTCGCGAACCCGGCGAAGCAGCCGGTTGGCGATGCGCGGCGTGCCGCGGGATCGGGCCGCGATCTCGGCCGCGCCGTCGTCGCGCAGGTCGACCCCGAGGATCCCGGCCGAGCGGCGAACCACCTGATCGAGTTCGTCGGGCGTGTAGAACTCCATGTGCGCGGTGAAGCCGAAGCGGTCGCGCAGCGGCCCGGTCAGCGCTCCTGACCTGGTCGTGGCCCCGACCAGCGTGAACGGCGCGAGCTCCAGCGGGATGCTGGTGGCACCCGGGCCCTTGCCGACGACGATGTCGACGCGGAAGTCCTCCATCGCCAGGTACAGCATCTCCTCGGCCGGGCGGGCGATGCGGTGGATCTCGTCGATGAACAGCACGTCGCCCTCGGTGAGGTTGGACAGCATCGCCGCCAGGTCGCCAGGCTTCTCCAGCGCGGGCCCGGAGGTGACGCGGATGGCCGAGCCCAGCTCGGCCGCGATGATCATCGACAAGCTCGTCTTGCCCAGCCCGGGCGGACCGGAGAACAGCACGTGATCGGGTTGATCACCGCGCCGCAGGGCGCCGTGCAGCACGAGTTCGAGCTGTTCGCGCACGCGCGCCTGGCCGACGAACTCGCTGAGCTTGCGCGGGCGCAGCGTCATCTCGACGTCGCTGTCGCCCTCGTCTTCGTGCGGCGCCAGCGAGACGGAGTCCGCCGGCACCGACGACCAGTCCTCTTCCTCGTACATCGGCTACCTCACTTGGGCCCGAGGATGGCCAGGGCCTTGCGCAGCACCGCCGAGGTGTCCAGGTCGCCGCCGCCGTTGGCCAGCACGGCTTCGACGCTCTGGTCGGCCTGCTTGGCGGAGAAGCCCAGGCCGACCAGCGCCTCGGAGACCTCGCTGCGGACGCGGCCCCGATCGACGGTGGCCGTCGGCTCGATCGTGGTGCCCGCGACGACGCCGACCTTGTCGCGCAGCTCGAGGATCAGCCGCTCGGCGCTCTTCTTGCCGATGCCCGGGACCTGGGTGAGCACCGTGAGGTTGCCGTCGGCCAGGGCCGTGCACAGCTGGTCCGGCGAGAGCACCGCGAGCGTGGCCAGGGCGAGCCGGGGGCCGACGCCGGAGGCGGTCTGCAGCAGGCCGAACAGGTCGCGGGCCTCGGCGTCGGCGAATCCGTAGAGGGTCAGCGAGTCCTCGCGCACGATCAGCGAGGTCCACAGCCGGGTCTCCTCGCCGCGGCGCAGCCCGGCCAGCGTGGCCGGGGTGGCGTGCACCGCCATGCCGACGCCGCCGACCTCGACGACGGCGTGGTCGAGGCCGATCGACAACACCGGTCCGCGCACCGTGGAGATCATCGCGTCTTGCCTCCTGTCCTGGGGGTGGCCTGCTTCTGCTGGGCGGCCTTGAGCTTGGCGCGGTGGTTGCGCGCGAGTTCGGCGGCCCGCGCCTCGGCCTGCGCCAGCCGGTCCATCATCGGCGCCCGCCACAGGTGGCAGACGGCCAGGGCCAGCGCGTCGGCGGCGTCGGCCGGTTTCGGCGCTTCGGCCAGCCCGAGGATCTTGGTGATCATCGTGGTGACCTGCTTCTTGTCGGCGCGGCCGGAGCCGCTGATGGCGGCCTTGACCTCGCTCGGCGTGTGGAAGACGACCGGCAGGCCGCGGCGCGCGGCCGCGAGCGCGACCACGCCGGAGACCTGGGCGGTGCCCATCACGGTGCGCACGTTGTGCTGGCTGAACACCCGCTCGATGGCCACGACCTGCGGCTGGTGGACGTCCATCCAGCGCTCGACCTCGGTGGACACGGCCATCAGCCGGGAGGCGAGCTCGTCCTCCTGCGGACTGCGCGCCACCCCCACGGCCACGCAGGCCACGGTGCGCCCCTTGCCGCCGTCGACCACGCCGAGCCCGCAGCGGGTCAGCCCCGGGTCGACTCCCAACACGCGCACGACGCCACCCACCAAGCCGAAGCCACCAAGAACACTCGTTCGAACCCTAACGAACCCCGCCCCAGGAGCCACACCCGACACGCCCTCCCCGTCACCCAGGAGGGTGGGGCATTCGAATTTCGCGCGAAGTTCGAGTCCCGAAGTTCCCAGTCGAATTTCGCGCGAAATTCGAATTCCCGGCGCGCCCGGCCTCGAGGTGCGGGGGCGTCCGAGGTCAGGGGCCGTCGACTCCGGGGGTCCAGGACTCGGGGAGGCCGGAGTCGGTGAGGACCGGCTGGTACTCGCGGAAGCCGCCGGGGGCGTCGGGCTGCCAGGGGAACTTGGCGTCGTCCGGGCTGGAGGCGATGAGCTGCAGCGCCGGGAAGTCCGGCCCGTTGTAGACCAGGAACGCCGAGCCGAGGTACTCCGGGTAGTGCTGCAGCGCGATCTTCTCGAAGGTCACCGGGCAGCCCTGCAGGAAGCCCTCGTAGAGCTGCCCGGGCTGGAAGCGCTCGCCCTGCCCGGAGCGCTGCACGTAGGTGTTGACCACCGAGTGCGCGACCTCCTGCGGGAGCCCGATCACCACGACCTCGGGCTTGCCGAAGCGGCGCCACGCACCCACCGAGAAGGCGTAGGCAGGGCCGCTGTCGTCCCCGGCCACGTGCATGACCGCGGCGCCGTGCTGCTCCGCGGTGTTGACCATCCACTTGCGCAGTGATTCATCGGTGTCGACCACGGCGTCATTCTGCACGTCGAAGCAAGAACCGCTCCCGCCGACGCCCGATTTCACGAGCGCGAGCAGGAGCGGTTGGTCCGACCTCGCGCTCGATGATCCCGTGCAAGCGGCGCAGCCGCGAGCCGTGAGGACCACCCTCGCAGCCCGCGCCGCCGCGGGTTCTGACACGTCTTCTGGCGAGTACGCCGCGACGCCGATGTCCACCCCTGGGGTAAGCGGCATGCATAAGTCGTGGCGCACGGAGTCCAGAAGGCGTGTCAGGTTCCGCTACCCGCACCGCCGAGCAAAAGGACCACGAACATCGTGGTCCGGATCAGGCGTTGACTTCCGCCATCACGGAGTCGCTGACGTCGAAGGCCGCGTAGACGTTCTGGACGTCGTCGCAGTCCTCGAGGGCGTCGATCAGCTTGAAGATCTTGCGCGCGCCCTCGGCGTCGAGCTCGACGTTGACCGAGGCCAGGAAGTTGGTCTCGGCCGAGTCGTACTCGATGCCCTCGGCCTGCAGCGCCTTGCGGACGTCGACCACGTCGGAGGCGTCGCACAGGATCTCGTAGCTCTCGCCGAGGTCGCTGATCTCCTCGGCACCCGCCTCCAGGACGGCCGCGAGAACGTCGTCCTCGCTGAGGCCGTTCTTCGGCAGCAGCACCACGCCGCGACGGGTGAACAGGTACGCGACCGAGCCGGCGTCGGCCATCGAACCGCCGTTGCGGGTCATGGCCGTGCGGACCTCGCCCGCGGCACGGTTGCGGTTGTCGGTCAGGCACTCCACCAGCACGGCGACGCCGTTGGGGCCGTAGCCCTCGTACATGATCGTCTGCCAGTCGGCGCCGCCGGCCTCTTCGCCAGCTCCGCGCTTGCGCGCGCGTTCGACGTTGTCCATCGGGACCGAGTTCTTCTTGGCCTTCTGGATCGCGTCGTAGAGGGTCGGGTTGCCCTCCGGGTCACCACCGCCGGTGCGGGCGGCGACCTCGATGTTCTTGATCAGCTTCGCGAAGAGCTTGCCGCGCTTGGCATCGACGGCGGCCTTCTTGTGCTTGGTGGTGGCCCACTTGGAGTGGCCGCTCATCTCTCCTCCGTCTTTCCACGCCCGCGGCGGGGTGTCACCGCCCGCGGACGATCCGTACGAAATAGCGGTGCACTCGCTCGTCCCCCTCGACCAGTTCCGGGTGGAAGGCCGTGGCGAGCACCGCTCCCTGCTGAACCGCGACGATCCTACCGGCGAGCCCTTCGCGCTCGGTGGCGTCGGGGGTGGTGGCCCCGTCGGGACCCTCGGGCACCGTGGCCAGGACGGACACCCCGCCGCCGATTTTCTCCACCCAGGGCGCGCGGATGAACACCGCGTGCACCGGCTCGTCGATCCCCTGGAAGTCGAGGTCGGTCTCGAAGGAGTCGACCTGCCGCCCGAAGGCGTTGCGGCGCACGACCACGTCCAGCGCTCCCAGCGGCCGGACGCCCGCGGTCCCGGCATCGTCAACGCTGCTGGCCAGCATGATCATTCCCGCGCAGGAACCGTAGGCGGGCAGCCCGCCGGCCAGCCGCGCGCGCAGCGGTTCGTACAGCTCGAAGACGTCCAGCAGCCGGGTCATGGTGGTCGACTCGCCGCCGGGCAGCACGATGCCGTCGACCGCGTCGAGCTCCTCGACCCGCCGCACGGGCAGCGCCCGCGCACCGCAGCGCTCCAGCGCGGCGAGGTGCTCGGCCACTCCGCCCTGCAGCGCCAGCACGCCGATGACCGGCTCACCCATCAGTTGCTCCTCCTACCCGTGGTGAAGCCGGGTGGTGCGCCGCCACGCACCACCCGGCCGCGAAAGACGTCACCAGCCGCGGCTGGCCAGGCGGTCCTTGTCCGGCAGATCGTCGAGGTTGATGCCGACCATCGCCTCGCCGAGACCGCGGGAGACCTTGGCGATCACGTCCGGGTCGTCGTAGAAGGTGGTGGCCTTGACGATGGCCTCGGCGCGCTTGGCGGGGTCGCCGGACTTGAAGATGCCGGAGCCGACGAAGACTCCCTCGGCGCCGAGCTGGCGCATCATGGCCGCGTCCGCCGGGGTGGCGATGCCGCCCGCGGTGAACAGCACGACGGGCAGCTCACCGGTGCGCGCGACCTCGCGGACCAAGTCGACCGGGGCGCGCAGCTCCTTGGCAGCGACGTAGAGCTCGTCGGCCTCCAGGGTGGACAGGCGGCGCATGTCGGCGCGGATCTGGCGCATGTGCCGGGTGGCCTCGACGACGTTGCCGGTGCCGGCCTCGCCCTTGGAGCGGATCATCGACGCGCCCTCGGCGATCCGGCGCAGGGCCTCGCCGAGGTTGGTGGCGCCGCAGACGAACGGGACCGTGAAGGCCCACTTGTTGATGTGGTTGGCCTCGTCGGCGGGCGTGAGGACCTCGGACTCGTCGATGTAGTCCACGCCGAGCGACTGCAGCACCTGGGCTTCGACGAAGTGGCCGATGCGGGCCTTGGCCATCACCGGGATGGACACCGAGTTGACGATGCCCTCGATCATGTCCGGGTCGGACATCCGGGCCACGCCGCCCTGCGCGCGGATGTCGGCGGGCACCCGCTCCAGGGCCATGACCGCGACCGCGCCCGACTGCTCGGCGATCTTGGCCTGCTCGGGGGTGACGACGTCCATGATCACGCCGCCCTTGAGCATCTCGGCCATGCCCCGCTTCACGCCGTCGGTGCCGGTGGGAGCGGTGTCCGCTGCGGTAGTCAACTTTGATCTTCCTTCACATTCCGGTGCTGTTCCCGTAACCAACCTAGACGCGAACTGGACCACCGACACGGTCCACTGAACCCCGATTTCAGTAGTCCACTTCGTCCGCGCTTCCCCCGGGCGCGGCCTTGCACGAGGAAAACTCCGGGTGTGTGATCGGAGACACATCTCGTCCTCACGGGTAGCGCAGGAGCTCGTCATGGGAAGCAAACAAGCCGGCACAGCAGGCGGGCCGGGAATCCCGGCCCCGTCAGATCCCGCTCAGATCCGCAACGTCGTCCTGGTCGGCCCCTCCTCGGCCGGCAAGACCACCCTCGTCGAAGCGCTGCTGGAGGCGACCTCGGCCATCCCGCGCACCGGTGCGGTCACCGAAGGCACCACGGTCTGCGACCACGAACCGGCCTCGATCGAGCAGCAGCGCTCCATCGCCCTGTCGATCGCCCCGGTCCAGCACGGCGACATCAAGATCAACCTGATCGACACGCCCGGCTACGCCGATTTCGTCGGCGAGCTGCGCGCGGGCCTGCGCGCCGCCGACGCCGCGCTGTTCGTGGTGGCCGCCACCGAGGGCGTCGACGCCGCGACCCGCGCGATCTGGCACGAGTGCGCGACCGTGGGGATGCCCCGCGCGGTGGTCATCTCACGGCTGGACCAGCCGCGCGCGGACTTCGACACCGCGCTGCTGACCTGCCAGGACGCCTTCGGAGGAGGCGTCCTTCCGCTGTACGTGCCGCACCTCGAGGGCGGCGAGGTGACGGGCCTGCTCGGGCTGGTCACCGAGAGCGTCTACCGCGGCGGCGAGACCGAGCCCGCCGGCGAGGCGCTGCGCGCGGACGTCGAGCAGCAGCGCGGCGAGCTCATCGAGGCGATCATCGCCGAGAGCGAGGACGAGACGCTGATGGACCGCTACCTCGCCGGCGAGCGGATCGACGAGGACACCCTCATCAGCGACCTGGAGACCGCGGTGGCGCGTGGCGGGCTGCACCCGGTGCTGCCGGTGTCGGCGCTGACCGGGGTGGGGATCCCCGAGGTGCTCGACGGGATCCGGCGCGGCTTCCCGTCGCCGCTGGAGCACGAGCTGCCCGAGTTCACCGATCCGCACGGCCGCGACCCCCGGCTGCTCACGCCCGATCCGGACGGGCCGCTGGCGGCCGAGGTCGTGCACACCTCGGTGGACTCCTACGTCGGTCGCGTCTCGCTGGCCAGGGTCTTCTCCGGCACGATGCGGCCGGAGCGGCCGGTGCACGTCTCCGGGCACGGCATGGCCGAGCGCGGGCACCCCGACCACGACGAGGACGAACGCGTGGCCCACCTGTACTCGCCGCTGGGGGCCAACCTGCGCGAGGTGCCGCACTGCGTGGCGGGCGACCTGTGCGCGCTGACCAAGATCGGTTCGGCGGAGACCGGTGACACGCTGTCGGACCCGTCCGACCCGCTGCTGCTCACGCCGTGGCCGATGCCCGAGCCACTGCTGCCGATCGCCGTGACCGCGCACAACCGCAGCGACGAGGACGCGCTGGCCCGCAACCTCAACCGGCTCATCGCCGCCGACCCGAGCCTGCGGCTGGAACGCGACAGCGAGACCCACCAGCTGGTCCTGTGGTGCATGGGCGAGGCGCACGCCGACGTCGTGCTGCAGCGGTTGCGCGAAGGCGGCGCCGAGGTGGACACGGTGCCGGTCCGGGTCCCGCTGCGGCAGACCTTCACCAAGCGCGCCAAGGGGCACGGTCGGCACGTCAAGCAGTCCGGCGGGCACGGCCAGTACGCGGTCTGCGACCTGGAGGTCGAGCCGCTGCCGGCGGGCTCTGGCGTGGAGTTCACCGAGAAGGTGGTGGGCGGTGCGGTGCCGCGCCAGTTCATCCCCAGCGTCGAGAAGGGCGTGCGCGCCCAGCTGGAGAAGGGCATCACCGAGGGCTGCCCGGTGGTGGACGTCCGGGTGACGCTGGTGGACGGCAAGGCGCACAGCGTCGACTCCTCCGACGCGGCGTTCCAGGCGGCCGGCGCGCTGGGCGTGAAGGCCGCGGCCGAGCAGGCGGGGCTGACCACGCTGGAACCGGTGGACGAGGTCGCGGTGCACATCCCGGACGAGCACCTCGGCGCGATCCTCGGCGACCTCTCGGGGCGGCGCGGCAAGGTCGTCGGCACCGAGCCCGAGGACGGCGGGTGGACCGTCGTGCGCGCGCACGTGCCCGCCAGCGAGCTGATCCGCTACACGGTCAACGTGCGGTCGCTGACCTCCGGCAGCGCCACGTTCACCCGGCACTTCGAGAGCTACGAGCCGATGCCGGAGAACCTCGTGCCCAAGTGAGCGGCGAGAACTGCCCCCATGCCGAGGCCGACGCTCGCGCTGAGCCGTCGGCGCCTCGGCGTCACCGCCGAGCCGAGGCGTGCACCGAGCCGAGGCGCTGGGCGATGGTGGCGAGGGTGAGGACCACCAGGACCCAGATGGCCACGTCGAGGACGTGCGGCACGCCGAGCCCGTGCAGGCCCGCCCCGGTGAGGACGATCAGGAAGCGCTCGGCTCGCTCGGCGAGGCCGCCGTCGGCGTGCAGGCCGTTGGCCTCGGCGCGGGCCTTGACGTAGGAGATGACCTGCGCGCCGACCAGGCAGATCAGCAGGCCGAGGCCGCGATCGCGGTCGCCGTCGACGATCAGCGCCCACCACATCAGCGAACCGAACAGGACGCCGTCGACGATGCGGTCGCAGCTGGCGTCCAGCACCGCCCCGAAGCGGGTGACGCGGCCGCCGACGCGGGCCATCGCGCCGTCGAGGATGTCGAAGAGCAGGAACAACGCGGTCACCACGGTGCCGATGAACAGCTCACCGCGCGGGAAGAACCACAGCGCCGACGCGGCGGAGGCGACGGTGCCGATGACCGTCACCGCGTTCGGCGTCAGACCGATGCGGACCAGGCCGAGCCCGATCGGATTGGTCAGCCGGGACAGGGACGCCCGCGCGAAGATGTTGAGCATGTGCCTTCAGGTGCCAGCCGTGGGTTGCAGTGGTGTCCGCGCACGCGACGCGTTCTTGCAGATTAACCGGGTCTGGATCGCCCGCGTTCCGCTGGTGCGACGATCACGCGACCGGGGAGTGATCCAGCGCACACCCAGGAATGGTTGAAGCTTCAACGTAGTTGGTCCAGGGTGAAAGCAACACACCAAACCCGCTCCCCCTGGAGGTACGCGATCATGACGGCCACCGCGCAGATCCCCGGCTACACCGTCGGAACCTGGGACATCGACCCGGTGCACTCGGACGTCACCTTCTCCGTGCGCCACATGGGCGTCGGCAAGTCCCGGGGCCGCTTCGGCTCCTTCTCCGCCGAGATCGTCACCGCCGAGGACCCGCTGCAGTCCTCGGTGAGCGCGACCATCGACATCTCGTCGATCGACACCCGCAACGCCGACCGCGACGCCCACGTGCGCAGCGCCGACTTCTTCGACGCCGAGTCCCACCCGACCGCGACGTTCCGCTCCACCGGCATCCGCCAGGACGGCGAGGACTACCTGATCGACGGCGAGTTCACCCTCAAGGGCGTCACCAAGCCGGTCACGCTGACCGCCGAGGTCAACGGCTTCTCCGAGAACCTGCTGGGCATCTCGGCCACCACCACGATCAACCGCACCGACTTCGGCATCGGCCAGGCCGGCGGCGCCGTCATCGGCGAGAAGGTCTCCATCACGCTGGACATCGAGGCCCAGCTGCGCAGCTGACCCCCGCGACGAGAAGAGGGGCAGGACCGGCACCACGCCGGCCCTGCCCCTCTTTCCGCGTTCGAATCAGTCCACTTCAGACCACGCCGTGGCCAGCATCTTCCAGGTGTCCCCCAGCAGCTGCGGGAGGACCTTGGTGTGGCCGATGACCGGCATGAAGTTGGAATCGCCGCCCCAGCGCGGCACCACGTGCTGGTGCAGGTGCGCAGCGATGCCCGCACCGGCCACCGGCCCCTGGTTGAGGCCGATGTTGAAGCCGTGCGGCGCCGAGATCGTGCGGATCACCCGCATCGCGCGCTGCGTGTACTCGGCCACCGCCACCGTCTCCTCGGGCGTGAGCTCGGTGTAGTCCGCGACGTGCCGGTACGGCAGCACCATCAGGTGCCCCGGGTTGTACGGGTACAGGTTCAGGATCGCGAACACCAGGTCGTCGCGGGCCACGATCAGCGAATCCTCGTCGGGCTGACCGGAATCCAGCAGCCGGCAGAACGGGCAGCCGTCGCTGTCGTCGCCGACCGGCTTGTTCTCGCCCTGGATGTAGGCCATCCGGTGCGGGGTCCACAACCGCTGCAACGCGTCGTCGACCCCGACCCCCTCCTGCTGCGTCAGCTCAACGCCCTCGGGACCGCTCACGCCTGCCCCGTCCGGAAGTTCTCCGCCGTCGGCGAAGCGTTCTCGCGCCGCTGCACCCAGTCGACCATCGCGCTGACCGCCTCGTCGACCGGAACGCCGTTGACCTGCGAGCCGTCGCGGAACCGGAACGACACCGCGTCGGCCTCGACGTCCTTGCCGCCGGCCAGCAGCAGGAACGGGACCTTCTGCGTGGTGTGGTTGCGGATCTTCTTCTGCATCCGGTCGTCGCTGGTGTCGATGTCGACCCGGATCCCCTTGGCGCGCAACGCCTTGCGCACCTTCTCCAGGTGCTCGACGTGCTCGTCGGCGATCGGGATGCCCACCGCCTGCACCGGCGACAGCCAGGCCGGGAACGCGCCCGCGTAGTGCTCGGTGAGCACGCCGAAGAACCGCTCGATCGAGCCGAACAGCGCGCGGTGGATCTTGATCGGCCGCTGCTTGCCGCCGTCCGGGCCGGTGTACTCCAGGTTGAAGCGCTCCGGCAGGTGGTAGTCGACCTGGATGGTCGACATCTGCCAGCTGCGGCCCAGCGCGTCCTTGGCCTGCACGGAGATCTTCGGGCCGTAGAAGGCCGCGCCGCCCGGGTCCGGGACCAGTTCCAGGCCGGAGGACTCGGCGGCCTCGCGCAGCGCGTTGGTGGCGACCTCCCAGCTCTCGTCGTCACCCACGTACTTCTCCTCGTTGCGGGTGGACAGCTCGAGGTAGAAGTCGTCGAGGCCGTAGTCGCGCAGCAGGTCCAGCACGAAGCCCAGCAGCGACTTGAGCTCGTCCTGCAGCTGGTCGGGCATGCAGTAGATGTGCGCGTCGTCCTGCGTCATGCCGCGCACGCGGGTCAGGCCGTGCACCACGCCCGACTTCTCGTAGCGGTAGACCGACCCGAACTCGAACAACCGCAGCGGCAGCTCGCGGTAGGACCGACCGCGCGAGCGGAAGATCAGGTTGTGGAACGGGCAGTTCATCGGCTTGAGGTAGTAGTCCACCCCGGGCTTGCGCAGCTCACCGTTGGCGTCGCGCTCCTCGTCGAGGTGCATCGCCGGGAACATGCCGTCCTTGTACCAGTCGAGGTGACCGGAGGTCTGGAACAGCGTCTCCTTGGTGATGTGCGGGGTGTTGACGAACTCGTAGTCCGCCTCCTCGTGCCGCTTGCGGGAGTAGTCCTCCAGCTCGCGGCGGATGACGCCGCCCTTGGGGTGGAACACCGGAAGACCGGAACCGATCTCGTCCGGGAAGGAGAACAGGTCCAGCTCGGCGCCGAGGCGGCGGTGGTCGCGGCGCTCGGCCTCGGCGAGCCACTCCAGGTGCTCGTCGAGCTTCTCCTTGGACTCCCACGCGGTGCCGTAGACCCGCTGCAGCTGCTGGTTGTTCTGGTCGCCGCGCCAGTAGGCGGCGGCCACCCGCATCAGCTTGAACGCCGGGATGAACCGGGTGTGCGGCACGTGCGGACCGCGGCACAGGTCGCCCCAGACCCGCTCGCCGTGCCGGTCGATGTTGTCGTAGACGGTCAGCTCGCCGCCGCCGACCTCCATGACCTCGGAGGTGTCCACCGAGTCGTCACCGGACTTGAGCTCGACCAGCTCCAGCTTGTACGGCTCGCTCGCCAGCTCCTCCTGGGCGGCCTCGACGGAGTCCAGGCGGCGGCGGGAGAACTTCTGGCCCGACTTGAGGATCTGCTTCATGCGCTTCTCCAGCGCCTGCAGGTCCTCCGGGGTGAACGGGTTGTCGACGTCGAAGTCGTAGTAGAAGCCGTCCTTGACCGGCGGTCCGATGCCCAGCTTGGCGTCCGGGAACAGGTTCTGCACCGCCTGCGCCAGCACGTGCGCGGCGGAGTGGCGGATGACGCTGCGGCCGTCCTCGGTCTCCGCGGCCACCGCCTCGACCTCGGCGTCGGACTCCGGCGCCCAGTCCAGGTCGCGCAGGTTGCCCTCGGCGTCGCGGACCACCACGACGGCCTCCGGGCCCTTCGACGGCAGCCCCGCCTCGGCGACGGCCGCACCCGCGGTAGTGCCCGCCGGAACCTTCACCCGGGGTGCTTGCTGGGCGTGGGAAGGCTGTACGGACACGATCACTCCTAGACTGGGCCGGTTCACCGGCGCGGACACGCTTCGCAACCCGATGCTATCGGGGCGCACCAATCCTTTGGCGCCCAGCCCAGAGGCGGGCGGTCACTCCTCGTGACCGCTCACTCCGAGTCCGCGATGAGCTCTTCCAGTTCCAGGGCCGACACCCGCTCACCTGCGAAGGCGCCGATCGCGGAGCGCACGCCGAGGGCGCGCAGCCGCTCGGCCTGCAGCTCGTCGTGGACACCGCCGGCCACGACCGGGAGGTCCATCAGCGCCGCCGCCCCGGCCGCGGCGCCGAGCAGGTACTCGTCGAGCGGGTCGGGCCCCTCGGGATCGGCGAAGCCCGCCAGGTGCGGGCCGTCGATGCGCACCCCGAACAGCGGCAGCCCGCGCAGCCGCGCGACCCGGGTGTAGTCGTCGCCGAACTGGTAGACGATCAGCTTGATGCCCATCTCGGCGAAGATCTCCACGGTGTCCACCGCGTCACCCTGGTGGTCGAACAGCGCCGACTCGGGCATGCCCAGCGCCAGCGACTCCGGGGACAAGCCGGTCTCGCGCAGGATCTGCTGCACGTCGTTGACCAGCTCGGGGTCGCGGCAGTGCCGGTGCGAGAGGTTCATCGCCGCGATCGGCCCGCGCTCGCCGAACCGCTCGAACCAGTGCGCGGCGTGCCTGCAGACCTCCTCCAGCGCCCAGCTGCCGAGCCGGGTGATCAGGCCGGTCTCCTCGGCCAGGTCCAGGAACGACTCCTCCCCCAGCTCGCCGAACTCCGGGTGGTCCCAGCGAATGCCGGCCGCGGCGGCGAACAGCGCGCGGTCGTCGAGCAGCCGCACCGGCTCGTACTCGACGAACAGCTCCCCCTGGTCCAGTGCGGCGGGCAGCGCCGCCGAGAGCTTGAAGCGGTCGCGGGCCTCGGCGTTGAGGTCGGCGTCGAAGAGCACCCACTGGGCGCGACCGTCCTGCTTGGCCCGGTAGAGGGTGACGTCGGCGTCGCGCAGCAGCGATTCGGCATCGGCACCGGCCACCGGGCGTTCGACGACGCCGACGCTGGCCGAGGCCGCCAGTTCGTGGGCGCCGATGCGGGCCGGCCGGGTGACCTCGGCCAGCATCTTCTCCACCTTGCTGACCAGCCCGGCCGCCCCGGCGGTGTCGGGCACCAGGACCACGAACTCGTCGCCGCCCATCCGCGCGGCCAGCGCGCCGAACTCGGCGGTCAGGGCCTGCAGGCGCTGGGCGACCGCGCGCAGCAGCTGGTCGCCCACCGGGTGGCCGAGGCTGTCGTTGACCGCCTTGAACCCGTCCAGGTCGAAGAAGCACAGGCCCACCCGGCGGCCCGGGTGGGTGGGGTCCAGCGCGCGCTCCATGCTGGTCTGCAGCTGGGTCCGGTTGGCCAGACCGGTCAGCGGGTCGTGCACGGCCTGGCGGCGGAACTGCTCCTGGAGCATGTGCCGATCGGTGATGTCCTCGTAGAGCATCACCAGGTAGTCGGGCGCGCCCCGGGCGTCGCGCACCAGCGAGGCCGACAGCTGGGTCCAGATGTGCGAGCCGTGCTGCTCGGTGAAGCGGATCTCCAGCTGGTAGCGGTCGACCTCGCCGCGCACCAGCTCGGCGTTGGCCGCCACCAGCTCCCCGATCCACGCCGTGTCGGCCAGGTCGAAGATCGTCCGGCCCACCAGCGAGCCGTTCCCGAGCTGGAAGATCCTGGTCATCGAGGGGTTGATCTCGTCGATGACGCCGTCGAGCCCGGCGATCGCGATGCCCAGCGCCGAGGAGGTGAACACCGCCCGCGACCTCGCCTCCGAGGCCCGCAAGGCCTCCTCGGCGGCGTCGCGGGCGTCGAGCACCGACTGCTTGATGATCTCCTGCTCGTCGAGGGTCTGCTCGCGCAGCGCCCCCGCGAAACCGGACCCGACCGCGCCGAGCACCTGGACCAGCCTGGCCTGGTCCACTTCGCGGTAGCGGAGCAGCACCGAGGCCAGGTGGTCGAGCGTCTTGCGCACGACGACGGGGTTGGTGAAGTGCACCTCGACGAGGCGCTCACCGACCAGGCGAGCCGACTCCAGCGGACCGTCGCAGGCGGCGAGCACGTCGTCGAAGCACTTCGCCAGGAACGCCTCGATCTCGGGACGGCCCATCGCCACGTAGCTGGTGTGGATGATCTCGCGCGTCCACTGCGCGGCCACGTGGCTTCGGTCGGCCATCTCGATGTCGGGGTCTCCCACGGTTTCAGGCATCGCTCACACCTTCTGCCCGGCGTCGCCGGTCACGATGTACACCCGTCGCGCCGGGGCGAACACCGCAGGATTCGTCAGGGCGAACACCGCGGTTCTCGCCCGGGCGGGTGAAGTCGGTGATCAGTCTGGCGATCTCGCCGCGACCTCGCAGGGCGAGGAGATGTCACGCCTTGCGGCCGACCAGGCCGTAGACGATGGATTCCTCGGGGCGTTCACCGACGTCCTCGGGCGAGTCGGGGTGCCACTCGGGGACGTAGACGACACCGGGCTCGACGAGTTCGAAGTCGGAGACGAGCTCGGCGACCTCGGCGCGGGTGCGCAGGGTGACCGGGTTGGTGCTGTTCTCGTAGAGCTTGACCAGGCCCTGCACGCCTTCGGGGAACTCCTCGCCGGTGACGTGCGAGAAGCCCAGGTAGCTGCCGGGGGCGAGCTTGTCGTAGTACTGCAGGATGACCTCGCGCGGGTTGGCGCTGTCGGGCACGAAGTGCAGCAGCGCCACCATCATCACCGCGACCGGCTGCGAGAAGTCCAGCATCCGCCGGGTTTCGGCGGCCTCCAGCACGTCGGCGACGTCGAGCAGGTCGGCTTGCACGATCGTGGCGTTGTCGTTGCCCTCCAGGATGGAGCGGCTGTGCGCGACGGCGACCGGCTCGTTGTCGACGTAGACGACGCGGGCCTGCGGGTCGACGGCGTGCACGATCTCGTGCACGTTGCCCGCGGTCGGGATTCCCGAACCGATGTCGAGGAACTGCCGGATGCCCTGGTCGAGGCAGTAGCGCACCGCGCGGCGCAGGAAGGCGCGGTTGTTGAGCGCGACCTCCTTGACGTTGGGCACCACTTCGAGGACCTTCTTGCCCAGTTCGCGATCCGCGGCGAAGTTGTGCGCGCCGCCTAAGTAGAAGTCGTAGCAGCGGGCGGCGCTGGGCTTGTCCAGGTCGACGCCCTCCGCCAGCCAGTCGGCTCGCTGCTCCATAGGTTCAGCCTCCTGCACTTGAGTTTTCAGTTCAGCACCCGAAACGTGATCAAGAAGGCCATCGTACTGTCACGGACAGCGCCCGGTCATGCACCCAGAGTGGATATCCGGAACCGCCTCGTACCCAGCTCCTTCAGGATTTCGTCGGGTTTTTCGTGGTTCCGGAGAGCCGCTTCGGCTCTCAGGAAGCGCCGCCCACGAGACCGGCGACCTCCATCGCCGAAACTCGATCGCTGACATGCGACCCCTGGATCAAGCGCACACCGATCTCCCCCAGCCGGTGGGCCTGCTCCGCACTCGTCACACCGGTGGCCAGCACCGGGAGATCCATCAGTTGCGCCGCCCCGACGGCGCTGCGCACCAGGTACTCGCTGATCGGCTCCGGCCCGCCGGGGTCGGCCAGGCCCTGGATGTGCGGGCCGTCGATGAGCACGCCCGCCAGCGGCAGGTCCTTGAGCCGGTCGACCCGCGTGTAGTCCGAGCCGAATTCGTGCACGAACAGCCGGATCCCCATCTCGGCGAAGATCTCGACGGTGTCGACCGGGTCGCCCTGGTAGTCGAACAGCGCCGGTTCCGGCAGGCACAGCACCAGTGATTCTGCGGGCAGGCCGGTGGTTTCCAGCGCGTCTCGCACGCCGCGGACCAGCTCGGGGTCGCGGCAGTGCCGGGCGGAGAGGGTCAGCGCCAGCAGCGGCGCGTGCTCGCCGAGGTCGCGCACCCAGCGGGCGGCGTGCCTGCCGGCCTGCTCCAGGGTCCAGCCGCCGAGCCGGGTGATCAGCCCGGTCTCCTCGGCCAGCCCGAGGAAGCGGCCGGAGCCGAGCTCGCCGAACTCGTCGTGGTCCCAGCGAACGTTGGCCATCACGGCCAGGATCTCGCCGGTCTCCACGTCGGCGACCGGGTCGTACTCCACGAACAGCTCGTTCTTCTCCAGCGCGGCGGGCAGCGCCGCCGAGAGCCGGAAGTTCTCGTGCGCCACCGCGTTGCGCTCGACGTCGAACAGCACCCACAGGGCGCGGCCGTCGCGCTTGGCGCGGAACAGCGTGATGTCGGCGTCGCGCAGCAGCGAACCGGTGTCGGTGCCTGCGACCTCGCGTTCGACGATGCCGACGCTGGCCGAGGCGGTCAGCTCGTGCGCGCCGATCCACATCGGCTCGGTCATCTCGCGCAGCATCCGCTCGACCAGGTCGATCACGTGGGCGGCGTCGTAGGAATCCGGGATGACCACGGCGAACTCGTCGCCGCCGGTGCGCGCCACCACGGCGCTCTCGGTCGCGGCCAGCGACTGCATCCGGCGGGCGACCTCGCGCAGCATCCGGTCGCCGATGCCGTGGCCGAGGCTGTCGTTGACGGCCTTGAACCCGTCCAGGTCGAACAGGCACAGGCCCACCCGGCGGCCCGGGTAGACCGAGGTGAGCGCGGCGTCGAGGCAGGACTCCAGCTGCGCGCGGTTGGCCAGCCCGGTCAGCGGGTCCTGGACGGCCTGGCGGCGGAACTGCTCCTGGAGCATGTGCCGGTCGGTGATGTCCTCGTAGAGCACCACCAGGTGGTCGGGCCTGCCGAGGCCGTCGCGGACCAGCGAGGCGGTCAGCCGGGTCCACACCTGGCTGCCGTCGGCGGTGGTGAAGCGGGAGTCGAGGTTGACCGACTCGCCCGCGCCATCGGCGAGGTCGGCCAGGGCGCCGGTGAGTTCGGGACGCCAGCGGTCGTCGGCCAGGCGCAGCACCGAGGAGCCGGTCAGCGCGGCTTCGGAGAGGTGGAACATGCGGCGCAGGGCCGAGTTGGTCTCCTCGATGACGCCCGTGGTGCTGACCACGGCGACACCCAGGTTGGGCGCGTTGAACAGCACCTCCGAGCGGGCGCGCAGGTTGCGGGCCGGGCGGTCGACGGCGCTGGTGCGCAGCTCCTCGGCGAAACCGGCGGCGAGGTGTCCGAGTGCGGCCACGATCCGGTCCGGCGGGACCTCGGGGAGCAGCACGGGCAGCTCGGCGGCGAGCAGCTTCAGCGTGCCGGGCAGGACCACGGGGTTGTCGCGGTGCAGCGGCACCAGCTCCACGGCGGCGTTCTTGGCCTCGCCCGCGCGGTCGGGGCAGGCCAGCTCGCCGAGCAGGTGCTCCAGGCAGTTGTTCAGCAGGTCCTCGACCTCGCCACGAGGTAGCGGGGTGTGGCTGTTGTGCGCGATCTCGCGCTTCCACCGCTGGATGAACTCGTGGCGATCCAACCTGGTGATCACGGTTCGGCTCCGTCGGCGCTCCGGTGTGGCGTTCGACGCACTCGCCCACCCTGTCTTCGGCAACTTCGGCACCGCGTGTGACCGGCCCTGCACGGTGAGTGCCGACGCGGTTGATCGGGTTCAGATCCTACTGTCACGCACCGCGTCCGGTCACGCACTCAGCGCTGAATATGTGCGCCCGGGATGTCCCCTTCACCCGCGAGGACCGGGAGAAGGATCTTGAGTGGCCTGGTTCACCGAGGTCGCGGCCGAGATCGGTTATGAGGATTGTCACCAGCCCGCATCGCGGGATCGGGGGTAAGGCATCCCTAAGCTGGTACTGATTCCGCGCATGGCCAAGGACCCGGTCCAATTTCGGGTCCGATGCCGCGCGGCTTCGCAGTCGAGCGCGCCGAGCCCGGCGCACCCAGGAGGAGAGTGCATGACCCGCCCGTTGCGAGTCGCGATCGTCGGGGCCGGCCCGGCCGGCGTTTACGCCGCCGACATCCTGACCAAGTCCGAGACCCCAGTCGAGATCGACCTGCTGGACCGGATGCCGGCACCCTACGGGCTGATCCGCTACGGCGTGGCGCCCGACCACCCGCGCATCAAGGGCATCATCAACGCGCTGCAGCGCGTGATGGAGAAGCCCGAGATCCGCTTCCTCGGCCACGTCGAGTACGGCGTGGACGTCAAGCTCGAAGACCTGCAGCGCTACTACGACGCCGTGATCTTCTCGACCGGCGCCGACCAGGACCGCCCGCTGGACATCCCGGGCATCGACCTGCCGCACAGCTACGGCGCCGCCGAGTTCGTCTACTGGTACGACGGCTACCCCGAAGCGCCGCGCGACTGGACGCTGGACGGTGAGCAGGTCGCAGTCATCGGCGCCGGCAACGTCGCGCTGGACGTGGCCCGGGTGCTGGCCAAGCAGGCCGACGACCTGCTCAGCACCGAGATCCCGGACAACGTCTACCGGGGCCTGAAGGACTCGAAGGTCACCGACGTGCACCTGTTCGCGCGCCGCGGCCCGGCGCAGGCCAAGTTCACGCCGCTGGAGCTGCGCGAGCTCGACCACCAGGACGAGGTCGAGATCATCGTGCACCCGGAGGGCTTCGAGATGGACGAGGCCAGCGAGAAGGAAGCCCAGTCCAACAACCAGGTCAAGACCATCGTCAAGACCCTGCAGGACTGGGCGCTGCGCGACCCGAAGAACAACACCGAGCGCCGCCTGCACCTGCACTTCCTGCGCGCCCCGGTCGAGGTGGTCGGCACCGACCGCGTGGAGGGCTTCAAGGTCGAGGTCATGGAGCTCACCGGCGACGGCAACGTGCGCGGCACCGGCGAGTACGAGACCTACCCGGCCCAGCAGGTCTACCGCGCCGTCGGCTACCTCAGCTCGCCGGTCGCCGACCTGCCCTTCGACGCCAAGAAGGGCACGGTGCCCAACGACGGCGGCCGCGTGCTGGACCTCGACGGCGACCACATCCCGGGCGTGTACACGACCGGCTGGATCAAGCGCGGCCCCGTCGGCCTGATCGGCCACACCAAGGGCGACGCCCTGGAGACGATCAACAACCTGCTCGAGGACCTCGACAAGCTCCCCGAGGCCGAGGAGCCCGACTCCCACAGCATCATCGAGGTGCTGGAGGAACGCGGCATCGAGTACACGACCTGGGACGGCTGGACCCGCCTGGACGACCACGAGAAGTCCCTCGGCGAACCCCACGGCCGCGAACGCATCAAGGTCGTCGCCCGCGACGAAATGGTCAAGATCTCCCGAGCGGAGTGACACCGCACCTTCTCAGGAACGTCCCTGCGCAACCGTTGCGCAGGGACGTTTCTCGTCACACGACCCGCCGGGAAAGCTCGCCGGGCGGAGAACCGTGAAGCATCAGTGCGGACTCTTTCGAACGTCGAACCTGACCAGTCGGGTTCCGTCGGCATTTGCAACGGAACCCGATTTGGCGTGTTCAACACCGCCCCTGGGTGAGGGCGTGCCTGATAGCCTTCACTGCGGATGAGCAGCCGAGCCTGGGACAACTGTGACTCAGGCGCAGTTCTGAACCGAGCCGCTTCCGAAGCAAACCTGTGCCGCCGGCACGATCAGCAGCTTTGCTCCATGAGGTGATGCGATGGGCCTGTTCGACTTCTTCACCGGAACGAAACGGCCTGCTGAAGGTGTTGCACCTCAGCCCGCAGAGACCGTGTACGCGGCTCTGCTGAGCGTGAACAGCCCGGATCGGCCATTCGTGATTCGTGACGGCCGGGCAGAGGGCGTCGATTTGATCGCAGAGTGGAAGATCGCCGATGCTCGTTGTTTCGGGTACTTCGGTAAGACCACGAAGACGAACCGGACACTCATGCGTCTCGATACCTCCAAGAACGAGGTTCGGTCTCTTGACGAGGAGTTCCTGGTCACCTGGGCTGGTCAAACTCCTCAATTGACCGTGGGAAAGCGCTACGAACGTGGCCAGATCAATAAGAAATCGTACAGCGCTACCTTCTCCAGGGACGAGAACGGGAAACTGGTCAAGGAGACTCAGAACACCTTCTCCTCGGCCGAGCTGAAGGGACCGTTGCAGGAAGTCGTTACCGGAGTCGGCTGGACCTGGCGGGGCGTGGCGTTCGGCTCGCTCTGAACTTCCCGAGGGTGCGTCCAGCCTTCGTCGAACCTGCTGTCGTCGCGAATTCGTGCTGGGACGCAAGGATGATCCGTGCAGTCCGAGCTTTGAGGAGAGCCGAATGGGCGACGAGTTCGACGTCGATCCAGCTGCGTTGGGGGACGCAGCAACACGAATTGCCGATGCGGTGGCGGACATGGTCCGCGGCACGCTTGGTGATCTTGCGAGCTCGACAGGCGAGTTCGGACATGTGGACTTGCAGCAGGCGTTGATGGACTTCTGTTCTGGCCTTGAGTTATCTGCTCAAATCCTCGCGCAGACATCCGAGTCGGCGAGTGACGCGCTGAAAGAGACGCTCGGTCCTACGTCGAACGGGATCTTCAGGCCAAGGAGGCGGTGCAGAAGGCGGTCGGCGATGTATCGCCGCATTCCGGATCGATCGCTGGATGCATGAGGGCAGGACGTTGGCGACGCCTTCCTGCAAGCGCGAGGCTGGTGGCTGACAGCCCGCACCGGAGTGAGGTCGGTGATAGTTGTAGTGAATGTTCCAGACGGCGATTGCTGCTGAGCGGGCGTCTTCGCTGGTGAAGTCCCGGGCGTAGAGCAGTTCCTCGGCGAGGATTCGCTGGTAGCGCTCCACCTTTCCGTTGTGGCGTGGGGTGTACGGCTTGGTCTTCTGGTGTCGGGGCTGATTGCCGACGATTCGGGCGAAGTCGCCCGAGCGGTAGCACGCGCCATTGTCGGTGACGATGCGATGGATGTGGGTGATGCCGTGGGCGGCGAACCAGACTTTCGCTCGGGCCAGGAAGGCCGCAGCGGTTGCTCCCTTCTCGTCGCTGAGAGGTTCGGTGTAGGAGAGCCGGGAGAACCCGTCGACGGCCGAGTGCAGGTAGGTGTAACCGCGTTTCGCACCCGCTGATTTCGCCCGGTCTGCGGCTTTGGCTTGGTCGCTGCCGCGGCCGTGGATACGCCAGCCGCCGCCGTCGGGGATTCGGCCGACCTTCTTCACGTCGAGGTGCACCATGTGCCCGGGCCAGCGGGCGATGATCTCGCCCGGTTTGCGGTTGTTGTCGCCGTCAGGGTCGATGAATCGGCGGCGACCGAGCCCGAGTTGGGTGACGTGCCGAGTCACGGTGCGCCGGTTGACGTCGTGGCCCAGGCCGGCGAGTTCGTCGGTGATGCGCTGGGCTGACCACTTGTGCTCGCGTCGCCAGGTCTCGATCTGCTCGATGACCGATGCGGGCGTCGCGTTGGGGCTCCGGTGCGGCGTCGAGGGCCGGTCGAGGAGTCCGGCCTCACCCTGCCGTCGCCACCGGTCGACCCATTTTGAAGCGCAGGCGCGCGAGATGCCCATCTCCGCGGCGACGTGAGCGATCGGTCGAATCCGGCATCGGTTGATAAGTCGGCGACGCCCTTCGAGGCTCAGCGGAGCGTTCGCGTGAGTCACCGGACGACCTCCACAGTCCGGTCCCGCGGCGCGATGAGCCCCAGCGATGGCAGTAGCATGAGCAACGCGATCCCGGTCAAGACAGTTGCCACCCACACAGGACCTAGGTCAGCGGAACCCGACAGCGCTACAGCCCCGATTGCCGGACCGGCGGCAGCACCGATGTTGAGCGCGGCGGTTGCATAGGAACCACCCATGGTGGGAGCTTCGGACGCCGCATAGAGGACCCGCGCGATCAGCGTGCTTCCCACCGCGAACGCCAAGACGCCCTGGACAAAGACCAGGATCAGAAGCGGTAGGGGGTGTGCCGCGAGTAGTGCGAAAGCCAGCCACCCCAAGAGCAGGATGGGCGCGGCCACGCCGAGAGCCAGGCGAGGGTGCTGGTCGGAGAGTCTCCCGGCGGCAGTGACTCCGACGAAGGATCCAATGCCGAACAGCACCAGCGCCAGCGGCACCCACACCTCATTCAGCCCGGCGGTCCCAGTCACGACGGGTGCGAGAAAGGTAAATGCGGAGAAGGTGCCACCGTTGACCAGCGCGCCGAGCAGCATTGCCATGAGCAGACGGGGCGCTCGGAGCTGGGCCAACTCGGAAACCAAGGAAGGGCCACCCCCGGGCCCTTCCGGTGCTGATTCCGGGCGGGGGCGGATTCCGGTGAGGATGCCGATTGCTGCGGGGACGCACAACAGCGCGACTGCCCAGAACGTGCTCCGCCAGCCCATTGCCGTACCGAGCAGCGCTCCCGCTGGGACGCCAGCGACGGTAGCGATCGTCGTACCGGATAGAAGGACCGCCAGGGCACGTCCCTTCTGGTCCGAGGCTACAAGACGGTTCGCGGCACTCAGGGCGACCGCCAGAAAGCCGGCATTGGCAACGGCAGCCAAGACGCGGGTTGCGAAAAGCACGGAGAAGAACGGGGTGATCGCGGCGACTACGTGGCAGAGGGCAAAGACCACCACGCAACCGAGGAGCGTGGCACGTGCGGGCCACCGGCGGGCGAAGGCAGCCATCGTGGGAGCGCCGACGATCATCCCGACCGCGAAGGCCGAAGTGAGCAGTCCGGCCGTTCCAACCGAGACGTCGAGGCTGGTGGCGATGTCCGGCACGAGGCCGGCGAGCATGAACTCTGAGGTGCCCATGGCGAAGACCGCGAGGGCAAGCAAGTAGAGAGCGAAAGGCATCGAGCAACTCCGAGGCAAGACACGAACAGAAGGCGTCTCGTCACCACGGCCAGCCCGATTGAATGCCCAAACAGCCGCCCACGCATACAGAAGCTGGGCGGGAAGGCTAGTGGTTCAGGGGGCTGACGGCGTGACCGAAAGCCCCCACAGTGTCCGATTCGGGGCTCGACACGGACTTCACTTTAACTGATGACCACCCGGCACCGCACACCCGTTTAGGCGAGCCACGCCATCGTCATCAACGTCCTGCCCCGCAACAGCTGGAGGTCAGTGATGGCCGAACTCGGCCAGACCAGTGATCCCAAGGCCTTGATTCCAGGTGAGGCCGATTCCGTCGACGACACCGTCAGAAAACTCCGCCGGCAGAGCGAGGAGTTCGGCGCTGTAGGAGACAGGCTCAAGCGCGTCGACGTCGTCGGCTGGACAGGCGAGGCAAGCCACGCGTTCATGGACCTGTTCTCGAAGGAGCCACCGAAGTGGCTCAAGGTCAGCGATCTGCTTGACTCCGCCTCGAAATCGTTGACCGAGTACGCCTCGACGCTGCGCTGGGCTCAAGGGCAGGCAGCCGAAGCCATTGCCAGGTGGGAAGAAGGCGAGTCAGCGACTGCGAAAGCTGTGGCCGAATACAACGCGGCCGTTGATCAGGCCAATGCGCAGAACCAAGCCAACGCAGCTGCCGGTAGGCCGGGGGGTGTTTTAGGAAGCGGTCGAACTCCTCAAGCGTGCGCGCCAGCAGCTAGAGGATTTTGGGAAGCTAGTCGCAGAACAGATTGGGCGGCAACAGTCGCGGGAACGTGGCCTTCTCGATGAACTCGTCGAACTCGCCACTCGTGATCAGAAGTCGACCGGGAAGGTCGATCTAAGCGGTCCCCGCGCAGGCGTTGAGGCGAAAGGGCCAGCGGACGGCAAGCTCGGCGAGCTCAAGGCATTCGCGCAGCTGGGCAAGGCGACTGCCGAGGGAACAGCCGGAAACGATTTCTTGAAGCGCTGGCAAGGCGGAGTTGGTTGCCGAGGCCGCGGGAACCACAGCGGCGTCTGTCACCGATGAGGGGCTTAAAGCGAGGGTTGAGGCATCCGCTGGCGGGAAAGCCACGTTGGAGGGTCGAGTGGACGCAGGGCCCCTTGGCGCCAACGCCAAGGGGGAAGTGTTCGCCGGCGCTCAAGCTGGCGCCCAGGCAATGGCCGGTCGAGATGGCGTCCACGCATCCGCGGATGCCTTCGTCGGCGCGAAGGAGACAGGCAAAGCCGGCGCGGACGTCGGTGGCATCGGTGTGAACCTCACGGGGGAAGCGTGGGCCGGAGCTGGAGCCGAGGCCGGTGTCACCCTTGGTAAGGAAGATGACGGCAAGTGGCACATCGGGTGAGTGACGACCTCTGGCGGTAACAGCCGCCTTGAACTCGTGCAGTGCCAGGTCTACCTGCTGATGTCCGACGTCCTCCGGCCCGCCGAGCAGGCCGTGATCAGGTTGGCGCTTACCGCCACCGAGGAGAACTTCAACTCCGTCGTGGGCGACTTCCAGGAGTTCGTCGGCTCCGTGCGTCCTGAGCGCTCGGGGCAAAGCGACGCATGACGTCTGTGGCCTGGCAACTCGGGATTGAGAAGGTAATCGCCGCTCCGCAGCTGAGTCCAAAATCGGATAGAAGCCGCCCGAATCAGGAGTCCCCATCGCCGCAGTCGGCGACGGGGACCCCTGACTGTGCGGAACCGTCGGTCAGGGCCGGGCTGCTCGGTGGCCGAGGAGGCCGCCCAGTGCGGTGATGAGGGCCAGGACCAGCAGGAGGGTCGCTGCGGACCAGGACTGTTCGCCGCTGGCGATGAGCAGGGCGCTGGCGGCCAGCGGGACGAAGCCGCTGATCGTGCCGCTGAGGTTGGACGAGATGGCCACGCCGCTGTAGCGCAGGTGCACCGGGAACAGGCCGGCGAGCAGCGAACCCGAGACCGCGTACGGGATCGACAGGCAGTTGATGCCCAGCGTCACCGCGATGATCACCAGCGCCGGGTTGCGGGTGTCGATCATCCAGAACACCGGGAACGCCATCACCGCCGACAGGACCCCGCCCCACAGGCAGACCTTGCCGGGGCTGAACCGGTCCGCGAGCCTGCCGCCGAAGATCAGCGTCACCACCTCGCACGCGGCGGCGACCAGCGTCGCCGCCAGCATCAGCGACTTCGGCAGTCCCAGCTGCCCGGATCCGTAGCTGATCACGAACGTGGTCAGCAGGTAGAAGCCGCCGATGCCGATCAGCGACGCCGCGATGCCGATCAGCACCTGCCGCCACGCGGTGCGGAACAGCTCCACCGCGGGCACCGAGGCGCGGTCGTGCTCGGCGAGCATCTGCTCGAACAGCGGCGACTCCCCGACCCGGCGCCGCAGGTAGATCGCCACGCCCAGCAGCGGGAACGCGGCCAGGAACGGCAGCCGCCAGCCCCACGAGTCGAACGACTCGTCGGGCAGCATCGCCACCAGGTAGAACCCGCCCGAGGACAGCAGGGTGCCGACCGGCGAACCGATCTGCGGCAGCGCCGCGAACCGCCCGCGCTGCTCCGGCGGCGCGTGCTCCACGGCGAGGGTGACCGCGCCGCCCCACTCGCCGCCGACCGCGATTCCCTGCAGCACCCGCAGCGCGGTCAGCAGCAGCGGCGCGGCCAGGCCGATCGCCACGAAGTCCGGCAGCAGACCGATGAGGCCCGTGACGATGCTGATCATCGTGACCGTGATGAGCAGGCTGCGCCTGCGCCCGATCCGGTCGCCGAGGTGCCCGAAGACCACCGCGCCGATCGGCCGGGCGACGAAACCGATCGCGAACGAGGCGAAAGCGGCCAGGGTGGCCACCGCCGGGTCCTCGGTCGCGAAGTACAGCCGGTCGAACACGATCGACGCGGCCGTGCCGTAGAGGAAGTAGTCGTACCACTCCAGCGCGGTACCGACGAATGCGGCGAACGCGACCTTGCGCGCCTCTGCGGGTTCGATGCGTTCCGTGCTCGCTGTCTCGGTCACGGAGCCTCCCTGGTGTGCCGGATCAGGTGGGGACTTCTGCGAACTCCTCCGCGCCGTGCACCGCTCGACCGGCGACGAACGTGGCGCGCACGTCGATGTCGCCGATCGCCGAGGCGGGCGCGGTGGTCGGGTCGGCGTCGAGCAGCACGAGGTCGGCGAACATGCCCGCGGCGATGCGGCCCCGCTCGTTCTCCTGCCCCGCCGCCCACGCCGCGTGGGTGGTGTAGGCGCGCAGCGCCTCGGTCGCGTCGACCCGCTCGTCGGGGCTGAGCACCCGCCCGGCCTTGGTGGTGCGGTCGACCATCGAGCGCATCCCGAGCAGCGGCGCGCCGTTGGACACGCACGGGCGGTCCGAGCTGCCGGGCACCACCAAACCGGCGTCCACGAAGGACTTCTGCCGGTACAGCCAGGGCTCCCGCTCCTCGCCGACCGCCTCGATCATGGTGTCGCCGATCTCGTAGAGGAACCGCGACTGCGGCACCGGGATGACGCCCAGCGCGGCCATCCGGGAGAGCTGGTCGGGGCGCACCATCGCCGAGTGCTCGATGCGGTGCCGCGCGTCCGGTCGCGGAACCTCGCGCTGGGCGGCCTCGAAGGCCTCCAGCGTCAGGTCGATGGCGCGGTCGCCGATGGCGTGCGCGGCGATCCGCCAGCCGCCGCGGTGCGCGGTCAGGATCCGCTCGTGCAGCACGTCGGGATCGTCGCCGAGGACACCGAGACCGCCGTGCCCGTGGAAGGGTTCGGTGACCGCGGCGGTGCGGCTGGACAGCGCGCCGTCGGTGAAGATCTTCATCGGCCCGATGCGCAGGAAGTCGTCGCCGAACCCGCTGCGCAGCCCCAGGTCCAGGCCGAACGCGTCCGGCCCGACCTGGTGCAGCACCTCGGTGGCCGGCATCAGCTCGACCCGCAGCGGCAGGTCGCCGCGCTGCCGCGCCAGCTGGTACGCAGCGGCCTCGGCCGGGCTGTGCCCGATCCAGCCGCCGCCGACACCGGCCTCGGTGACGTGCGTGAGCCCTTCGGCCGCGTAGCGCTTGGCCGCGCGGGCGATCGCGGCGGCCAGCTCCTCGACCGGGTAGGGCTTGACCAGCGCGTCGACCAGCTGCTGGGCCTGCTCGGCGAGCAGGCCGGTCGGGGCGCCGTCGGCGTCGCGCTCGACCACGCCGCCTTCCGGAACGCGGGCGGATCCGTCGAGAACGCCTGCCTTGTCGAGGATTTCGGTGCTGGCCACGCACATGTGCGCGGAGCGGTGCTTGAGCCACACGGGCCTGCCGCCACCGGCCCGGTCGAGCTTGGCGCGGTCGGGGTGCCCGCCGATGACGAAGTCGTCGTAGCCGGATCCGATCACCCAGCCGTCCGACGGCAGTTCGGCGGCCTTGGCCGCGACGAGGTCGTAGAGCTCCTCGGCGGATCCGCAGCCCGACAGGTCCAGCTCGGCGAGCGAAAGCCCGTACCAGACCATGTGGTTGTGCGAGTCGGCGAAACCGGGCGTCACGACCGCGCCGCCGCCGTCGATCACCCGGCGCGCGGGCAGGTCGGCGACTTCCTCGTCCACCCCGACGATGCGCCCGCCGAGCACGCCGATGGCGTGCGCGGTGGGGCGCTGCGGGGTCATGGTCAGGGCGCGGACGTCGCGCAGCAGCAGGTCGAGCACTGATGTTTTCCCTTCCTCAAGCCAGGTTGTGCATCCGGGTGAGCGGCAGCGTGGCAGCTCGGTGCACGTCGACCTCCACCCCGTCGACCGACACCGGACCCGGTTCGCGCGGAACCTCCACGCGCGGGGTCGCGGTGTTGCGCACCATGTCCGCCCTGGTCAGACCCCTGCTATCGCGCACGGGCGCGTAGTTCGGGCCGCTGGGCAGGCGCGCTCGGTCGGCGGCGTCGGCGACGAACACCGTGGACAGCCTGCGGGGCGCGGCCCCGAGTCCGCCGAAGAAGGGCCGCATGACCCTCGGTTGGGTGAGTCGGGTGGAGCCGGATCCCGACCCGCTGGCGCCCCAGGCGACGAAACCGGACTTGATGACCAGATCGGGTTGCGCGCCGAACCAGGCGGGTTGCCACAGCACGATGTCGGCGAGCCTGCCGGGCAGCAGCGAGCCGACCTCGTGGGCCATGCCGTGCGCGATCGCCGGGTTGAGGGTGATCTTGGCGAGGTAGCGCAGCACCCGCTCGTTGTCGACGTGCTCGGGCCCGGTCTCGCCGGCGAGCGCGGCCTGCACGTGCGCGAGTTGCCAGGTGCGGCGCGCGGTCTCGGCGATGCGCCCCATGCCCATGGAGTCGGAGTTGACGATGCTGATCGCCCCGGAGTCGTGCAGCGCGTTCTCCGCGGCGATGCCGTGCTCGCGGACCCGGCTGCCCGCGATGCCCCTGTCGCTGTCCACCGACGAATGTCCCCTGTGGACGGTCATGGTCATCGGGAACAGCTCGGACACCGCGGCCGGGGTCAGCGGCAGCGTCGGGGTGGTCGAGGAGGTCAGCACGTGCGGACTGCCCACGATCTCCAGCAGGTCGGGATGCCCGCCACCGCCCTCGACGTGGTAGGCGTGCACCGTGCGGCCCCTCGTGGCCTCCAGGGTGTCGGCGAGGAAACCGGATTCGTTGAGCGTGTCGGTGTGCAGCGCGACCGGCAGGTCCGCCTGCTCGGCCACGCCCAGGCAGGTGTCCACGATGTGCGGGGTCGCACCCCAGTCCTCGTGGATCTTGAACCCGCCCGCGCCCGAGAGCACCGCCCGCTCCAGCAGGTCGTTCGACGAGGACGAGCCGCGCGCCAGGAACGCGACGTTGATCGGCACGTCCCGCCACGCCTCGATCATCGAGTGCAGGTTGCAGGCCGGGTTCGCGCCGACGTCCCACACACCGCCCATGCCCATGCCCACCAGCGAGGTCACCCCGGCCGCCAGGGCGGCGGGCACCACCTCGGGGCTGGACAGGTGCACGTGCGAGTCGACCACGCCCGGCGTGGCGATCAGGCCCTCGCCGGTGATCATCGCGGTGTGCGAGTCGACGACCAGCTCCACGTCGTCCATCGCCTGCGGGTTTCCCGCGCGACCGACGCCGACGACGCGGCCGTCGGAGATGCCGATGTTGGTCTTGCGCACGCCCAGCACCGGATCGAGCAGCAGCACGCCGAGGATCACCATGTCCAGCGCGCTGTCCCGACCGGCCTTCGGCGCGACCAGCAGCCCATCGCGGGTGGTCTTGGCGCAGCCGCCGAGCAGTTCCTCACCGGGCTCGGAGTCGTCGTCCTCCACACGCACCCACAGGTCGGTGTCGGCCAACCGCACCAGGTCGCCCGTGGTCGGCCCGTACAGCGCCGCGTAGCGCTCGCGGGACATGCGGGTCATCGCCGGCCTCCCATCGCCACGACTTCGAGCTCCCTGCGCTCTCCCGCTTCCAGCTGCACCGCCATGCCCGCCGGGATCGCCAACCGGAACCCGGTGAGCTCGACGTCGCTGCGCACCGCCGGGTTGAGCTGGTCCAGCGGGAAGTGCGAGGAGATCCACACCGAGCGCTCACCGGTGTTGTGCAGCCGCGCCGTCCGGCGCTCACGACCGGCGGCCAGCTCGACCTCGCCGTCGGCGGGGCGCACCGACCCGGGCGCGTCCGGTCCTGGCGGGCCGAACGGTTGCGGCACGTGCACCAGCGAACTGCCGTGCGGGAACAGCGCTTCGACCTGGATCACCGGGACGGCCGCGGGCACCCCCGGTTGCACCTGGTCGGGACGCAGCAGCTCGCCGGCGCGGCGCACGATCTCGTCGATGTCCACGCCGTCCCAGGCCAGTTCGCAGATCTCGTCGCACACGTAGGCCACGGCGTCGGGTGCGCCGAGCAGAGCGCCGCGCGCCAGCCTGCGACGGGCCAGCTCCGCGGCGGTGAACAGGTTCAGCCGCTCCTGCTCGCGGGGCGTCAAGTGCATGAGAGCACAGTCCTCTGGTCACCGGCCCAGCACAATGATGGATCCACGCCATCTGATCGCCCTAGATTGGGCGAATGCACACTTCGCTTCACGCGCCGGTCACACCCAACGGACCGCTGCGCAGGCTGGTGCACTCCTGCCTGGACGATCTCGACGAGCTGGTCGCGGTGTTCCTGGCCGAGCTGCGCTCGATGGAGCCCTACGCCAGCGACGCCGTGCCGTGGGCGGAGCTGCGCGAGCACGCAGAGGGCAGCATGGAGCTGCTGCTGCGGCTGGTCGGCGGGCTGGCGGTGCCCGACCGGCTGGCGGACCTGTGCGAGCGGATCGGGCGCAGCCGCGCGCAGGCGGGCGTGCCGCTGGAGGTGCTGCTGCACGCGGTGCGCTTCGACTTCCGGGTGCTGTGGGACGCCTTCACCCGCCGGGTGTCCGAGGACGAGATGTCCTCGCTGGTGCGCAGCGCCTCCCGGGTGTGGGCCGCGGTCGACCACCACACCACCCGCATCCACCTCGCCTACCTGGCCGAAGCGGCGGTGGTGGCGCGCGAGCAGGAGCACGAGCGCTCCCAGCTGGTCGCGCGGCTGCTGGCCACCGACGCGCGCGACGCGCAGGTCGTCGCGCAGGTCGCCACCGCACTGGACGTGTCCACCGAGGCGGACTTCGCGGTGGCTGCCGCGCCGCTGTCGGCGACCCGCCCGCTGCGCGACGCCGTCGACGGCCTGTCGGCCCGGGGCATCGCGGTGCACCTGCAGGACGTCGACCGGCGGCCGGTGCTCATCGCGCAGCTGCCCGCCGGGGTCTCGGCCGTGCCGTCGCGCTGGCTGCAGGACGTGCCGTGCGGGCTGGCGCCGGTCGCGCGCACGCTCGCGGGCGTGCCCCGCGCGGTGCGCATCGCCGCCGAACTCGCCGGAACCGGTGCGGCCGAAGCCGGCCCGCGCACCCTGACCGACGCCTGGACCTCGGTGGTGGCCGGACGGCTGGGCGAACCGGGCACCGCGCTGGCCGCGGCGGTGTTCGGCCGGATGCGCGGCATCGGAGCGGGCGAGCGCGCCCGGCTGCTGGAGACCGCGACGGCCTACCTGCGCACCGGTTCGGCGGGCGCGGTCGCCGCGGAGCTGTACTGCCACCGCAACACGGTGCTCAACCGGCTGCGCCGCATCGCCGAGCTCACCGACTGCGACCTGACCTGCCCGGACCAGGCGGCGCTGTTCGTCGTGGCGCTGGGTTGCGATTCGTGATGTCGGACCATGCGCAATGTCGAACACCGTGCGGCGCGCCGACCATCCGGCGTACTACGGTGGTGGCGGACTTCTCTCGATCGCGCAAAGGATGGGACGTTGACCGCGACGCAGATCCCGGACACCACCCGAGCCGAACTCGACGCCGCGCTGCAGCGGGCCGCCGACGCCGCCGAGCCCTTCGGCGAGCAGGCCCCCGCCGAGCGGGCCCGCCAGCTGCGGGCCGTCGCCGACGCGCTGGACGCCGCGGCCGGTGAGCTCATCCCGCTGGCCATCAGCGAATCGCACCTGTCCGAGGGCCGCCTGACCGGCGAGCTCAAGCGGACCACCTTCCAGCTGCGCCTGTTCGCCGAGACCATCGAGACCGGCGAGCACCTGCAGGTGACCTTCGACCGGGCGGACCCGGACTTCGCGCTGGGCCCCAAGCCGGACCTGCGGCGGATGCTGCTGCCGGTCGGCCCGGTGCTGGTGTTCGCCGCCAGCAACTTCCCGTTCGCCTTCTCCGTCGCCGGTGGCGACACCGCCGCCGCGCTGGCCGCCGGATGTCCGGTGGTGCTCAAGGGCCACCCCGGTCACCCGGAGCTGTCGGTGCGCACCGGCGAGATCGTCGCCGAGGCGCTGCGCTCGGCGGGTGCGCCGGAGGGCACGTTCAGCGTCGTGCTCGGCTTCGAGACCGGCACGGCGGCGCTGCGCGACGAGCGGATCAAGGCGGCGGCGTTCACCGGTTCGGTGCCGGCCGGGCGGGCGCTGTTCGACATCGCCAACTCGCGGCCGAAGCCGATCCCGTTCTTCGGCGAGCTGGGCAGCCTCAACCCGGTGTTCGTCACGCCGGGCGCGGTCGCGGCGCGCGGCGCCGAGATCGCCAAGGGGTACGTGACCTCCTACTCCGGCAACGCCGGTCAGCTGTGCACCAAGCCCGGCCTGCTGTTCCTGCCCGCCGACCACGACCTGGAGGGCGCGCTGGCCGAGGAGTCGGCAGCGGTGTCCGCGCACCGGCTGCTCAACGACCGGCTGCACCACGGCTACTGCGGGCGCCGCGCCGTGGTCACCGAGGTCCCGGGGGTGCGGGTGCTCGCCGAGGGCGCGGCCGACGACTCCGACACCGAGCAGGGCGCGGTGCCCACGCTGCTGGCCACCGATGTGGAAACCCTGCTGGAGCACCGGGATTCGCTGTTGGAGGAGGTGTTCGGCCCGCTGTCCATCGTGGTCACCTACTCCTCGGAGGACGAGGCCCGGCGCGCCGCCGAGGCGTTCGAGGGCAACCTCACCGCCACCGTGCACGCGGAGGACTCCGACACCGACTTCGTCGCCACCCTGCTGCCCCGCCTGCGGGAACGCGCCGGTCGCGTGCTGTTCAACGGCTGGCCCACCGGCGTCGCCGTCTCCCACGCGATGCAGCACGGCGGGCCCTACCCGGCCACCACGGACGCCCGCTTCACCTCGGTCGGCACGGCGGCCCGGGACCGCTTCCTCCGCCCGGTCACCTACCAGAACGTCCCGCCGGCCCTCCTCCCGCCGGCCCTCCAGGACGAGAACCCCTGGAACATCCCCCAGAAGACCCACACCCCGAACTAACTCCACCGGGGCCACGCCCCATTCGAATTTCGCGCGAAATTTGAACCCCCTCCGCCGGGTTCGAATTTCGCGCGAATTTCGAATTTCGTCGCCCGTTCGGGTGGTGAGGGGTCAGGGGGTCCGGCGGTAGCGGGCGACCGTGACCGAGGCCGTGGGGGCGAGCGGGGACGGCAGGGCGGCGATCCCGGCTTCGAGGGCGTCGGGAGTGGTGTGCCAGGCGCTGGGGCCCATCGCGATGGCCGCGCGGGCCTCGGCGCGGGTCAGGGTGAGCGGGAACTCGACCGTCCGCCGGTCCAGCGGGGTGAAGTGCTCCGCGAGCTGCTCGGCGAGGCGTTCCGGTTTGGACTCGTCGACGTTGAGCAGCCCGAGGTGGTCGACCAGGCCGGTCAGGTGCCCGGGGTTGGGGATGACGACCACGAGCTCACCTCCCGGCCGCAGGATCCTGCGCATCTCCGGGGCGTTGCGGGGCGCGAAGACGTTGAGGACGGTGGCGGCCGCGCCGGTGCGGATCGGCAGCGGCTGCCACGCGTCGGCCACGGCCGCACCCACGCGCGGGTGAACCTTGGCCGCCCGGCGGCAGGCGTACTTGGAGACGTCCAGGGCCGCACCGATCCGGTCGCCCAGCGCGCGAGCGAGGTAGAAGCCGGTACCGGCGCCGATGTCGACGACCGGGCCGTCGCCGGTCACGGCCGAGGCGACGGCCTCGGCGATCGGGTCGTAGTGCCCGGCGTCCAGGAACTCGGCGCGGGCGGCGACCATCTCCGCGGTGTCGCCGACGACCTTGCTGCGCCCGGACAGCAAGCTGACGTAGCCCTGCCGCGCGAAGTCGAACACGTGGTTCGACGAGCAGCGCAGCGAGTTCCCGCTTCGTCCCAGGTCACGGCCGCAGTGCGGGCAGGCCAGCACCTCCACCACTTCGTCCAGCACAGCCTTGCCCTCCACAGCGTTCGCAGATGCGCGATTCTAGTCGGCGGCACACCTCGCGAAGCGGCGTGGAAGGAGGCGCGGCGATGTGGCACTGGATGAGCGCACCCGACTACCAGGCGGCTCGGTTCGCCGTCACCCACCTGATCGCCCTGGTCTACCTGATCGGCTTCATCAGCTTCCTGCGCCAGTTCCCCGGTCTGCTCGGCGAACGCGGCCTGACCCCGGTCGCCCGGTTCGTCGAGCGGGTGCCGTTCCGGCGGGCGCCGAGCCTGTTCCACTTCCGCAGCTCGGACCGCTGGCTGGCGGGCGCGGGCTGGACGGGTGCGGCGGCGAGCCTGCTGGCTCAGGTGGCCGACTTCGCCCCGGTGTGGGCGTGGCTGGTGCTGTGGGCGCTGCTGTGGGTGCTGTACTCGTCGATCGTCAACGTCGGCCAGGTCTGGTACGGCTTCGGCTGGGAGTCGCTGCTGCTCGAAGCCGGTTTCCTGGCGATCTTCCTGGGGCCGGCGCACATCGCCCCACCAGCGCCGGTCCTGTGGTTGCTGTGCTGGCTGCTGTTCCGGGTGGAGTTCGGCGCCGGTCTGATCAAGCTGCGCGGCGACTCCTGCTGGCGCGACCTCACCGCGCTGTATTACCACCACGAGACCCAGCCGCTGCCCGGACCGCTGAGCCGCTCCTTCCACTGGTTGCCGCGGCCGCTGCACAAGGTCGAGGTGCTGGCCAACCACGGCACGCAGCTGGTCGTGCCGTTCCTGCTGTTCGCCCCGCAGCCGGTGGCGTCCGTCGCCGCGATGATCATCATCGTGACGCAGCTGTGGCTGATGCTCAGCGGCAACTTCGCGTGGCTGAACCTGCTGACCATCACCCTGGCGTTCGCCGCGATCAGCGGACCACCGGCCGCGCTGCCCGATCCCCCGGGCTGGTTCGCGGTGCCGGTGCTGGCGGTGACGGCGCTGTTCGTGGTGCTGGCCTACTGGCCGGTGCGCAACATGCTGGGCAGCGGACAGGTGATGAACCGCAGCTTCAACCGGCTGCACCTGGGCAACACCTACGGCGCGTTCGGCAGCATCACGCGGGTCCGCTACGAGGTCGTCGTGCAGGGCGCCGAGGACCTGGACGGCCCGTGGCGGGAGTACCAGTTCAAGGCCAAGCCCGGCGATCCCGCGCGCCGACCACCGCAGGTCGCGCCGTACCACCTGCGGCTGGACTGGCTGATGTGGTTCGTCGCCATCAACCCCTCCTACGGCCGCGGCTGGCTGCCGAGGTTCCTTCGCGCCCTGCTCCGCAACGAGCCCCAGGTCCTGGCGCTGCTCCGGCACAACCCGTTCCCCGGCGAACCGCCGAAGCTGGTCAAGGCCGACCTCTACCGCTACCGCTTCAACAGCCGCCGGGACCGCCGCGAGACCGGCGCCCACTGGACCAGGACCCGGTCCTCGGACCTCGTCCCGCCCCTGAGCCTCGACGACCTGTGATCAACCCCGGGCGGCGGCCTCGAGTTCGGCGATGTCGAGCTTGCCCATGCTCAGCATCGCCTTCATGACCCGGTCGGAAACCGCGGGATCCGATGAGGTGATCAGCTCCAGCAGGCGGCGGGGCGTGATCTGCCAGGACAGGCCGTAGCGGTCCTTGAGCCAGCCGCAGGGGCCGTGCTCGCCGCCCTCGCCGAGCTGCTCCCACAGCCGGTCGATCTCCTCCTGCGACTCGCAGGTGACCTCCAGCGAAACCGCCTCGGTGAACTTGAACTGCGGTCCCCCGTTGAGGGCGACGAACTGCTGCCCGAACAGTTCGAACTGCACCACCAGCACCGTGCCGGGCTCGCCCGGGCCGGCCTCGCCGTGGTGCATGACGTGCACGATGCGCGAATCCGGGAAGATCGAGCAGTAGTACTTCGCGGCGTCCTCGGCCTCGGTGTCGAACCACAGGTTCGGGGTGATCTTCTGGTTGAACTCGTACATGGGTCTATCCCTCCGTCGCGGAAACCAGACTGAAGGGATAGACCCGCTCACGCAGCGGAACTCATCGCTAGAACGCGGGACGCAGCGGCATCCGGGCGTCAGTGCCGTCGAGTTTCACGCCCAGCACCTGGTGCAGCTGCACGTTGTTGCGTTCGAAGCCCAGCCGGCAGGCCGCCATGTACAGCCGCCACACGCGCGCCCGGGCGAGACCGGCCTCGGCGACCGCGGCCGACCAGTTGCGGTCGAGGTTCTCGCACCAGTGGGTGAGGGTCAGCGCGTAGTGCTCGCGCAGGTTCTCCTCGTGCCGCACCTCGAAACCGTTGTCGTTCATCGCCGACACCAGGGTGCCCACCGGTTCGAGCTCGCCGTCGGGGAACACGTAGCGGCCGATGAACTTGCCCGGCCGTGCCTTCTGGTGGCCGTGCGGGCGGGTGATGCAGTGGTTGAGCATCCGGCCGCCGGGAACCAGCTTGTCCTGCAGGAACGAGAAGTAGTGCGGCAGCTGCTTGACGCCGATGTGCTCGGTCAGCCCGATGGAGCTCACCGCGTCGAACCCGGTTTCCCGCACGTCGCGGTAGTCCATGTGGCGGACCTCGGCGAGGTCGGCCAGGCCGCGCTCGGCGATGGCCTTCTGCGCCCACTGGGCCTGCTGCCGCGAGAGGGTCACGCCCAGCGCGCGCACCCCGTAGCGCTCGGCGGCGTGCATGACCATGCCGCCCCAGCCGCAGCCGACGTCGAGCAGCCGCTGGCCCTCGGAGAGGTCGAGCTTGCGGGCGACCAGGTCGTGCTTGGTGAACTGCGCCTGCTCCAGGCTGGCGTCCTGCCCGGGGTAGACCGCGCAGGTGTAGGCCATCGACGGGCCCAGGACGTGCTCGTAGAAGCGGTTGGAGACGTCGTAGTGGTACGAGATCGACTGGCTGTCGCGGCTCTTGGAGTGCCGCCAGCCGCGCGAGCGGTGCTCGACCTCGGGCACCCGCACCGGCCACCAGAACCGGTACCCGGCGAGCTTGAACGTCAGTTCGCGGCGCAGCTCCGGTGGAACGTCGTTGAGCGTCACCGCGGGGAACGCCGCGAGCGCGGTGTACATGTCGCCGTGCACCTCGAGCGCTCCGCTGACGTAGGCGCGGCCGAGCCCCAGCTCACCGGGCGCGGCGGCCAGGTGCGACAACGCCAGCGGCGAGCGGACTTCCACGCACACATCGGCCCCGGCGGCGCCTGCCCGGCTGCCGTCGAAAGCGCGGATCTCCACCGACAGGTCGCCGCCGAGAATCCGCTCGAACACCCCTGCCCATCCCATCAGAGGTTCTCCTCTCCAGTTTGATGTGTCGTTCCCCCGCGAGTCAGCGCTCGCGAACGCACTTCTCGTACAGCCCCGGCAATCGGTCCTTCGGGTCGTAGGTGTCCTTCAGCCGCTGGTAGGCCGGTCGGTTGTACAGCCGCCAGAACTCGTCCTCCTCGAAGTAGGAGTTGGAGTACAGCGACTTGTGCCCGTCGAGCTCGGTGACCTGGCGCTCGATGGCGCGGTTGTGCCTGCCCGGCGCCTCGCCCGGGCGCAGCGGCACGGTCGCCCAGAAGCCGACGTTGACGTAGAGCGTGTCGGCGTCCATCGGGTACAGCGGCCAGCCCTGCTCGTCCCGCAACGTGACCGGGCACAGCCAGATCGGCGAGATGCCGATGTCGCGGTGGAAGAACTCCAGGAACTCCGGCAGCCGGTCGACCGGGATCTCCACGTCCTGGATCACCGGTTCGTTGAGGCCCTTGCCCTGCAGCACGGCGAGCCGGTCGGTCACCGAGTGCCGCCGGTCCCAGGCCACGATCCGCCGGTAGACGTCGGAGCGCTTGTGCTTGGCGGGCCAGAACCGGCGGATCAGCGGGTGCTGCACGCCGATGGCCCGCGAGCACCAGAACCAGTCGGTGTCCCAGCGCCACAGGTAGTCGCGGATGCTCAGGTAGTCGACGCGCCGCCGCTGCAGCGACCGGTAGTAGATCTGGGTCCCGGTGTAGTCGCTGGTGAAGGGCGCGGAATCCACATAGGACCCGAGCGTGAGGTAGTGCTCGCTCGGGGTGAACACGGTGCCGTCGATGAAATCGACCTGCTCCCCGTCGAATTCACCGTCCGCGCAGATCCGGGCGATGGCCTCGGCGCACTCGGCGGCGGTGGCGAACGGGACGTGCCGGAGCTTGACGAAGGGTTTCACCGCCTCCAGCTCGATCTCCAGCCGCAGCGCGTAGCCCAGCGTGCCGTAGGAGTTCGGGAACCCCCGGAACAGCTCGGCGTGCTCGTTGTCCGGCCGGGCCACCACGACCGAACCATCGCCGGTGAGGATCTCCATCTCGCGCACCGATTCGTGCGGCAGCCCGTTGCGGAAGGACGTCGACTCGATGCCCAGCCCGGCCACCGCGCCGCCCAGCGTGATGGTCTTGAGCTGCGGCACGACCTTCGGGATGTGCCCGGTGGGCAGCAGCGCGTCCACGATCTGCTCGTAGGTCGCCATGCCCTGGACCTGCGCCGTTGCCGCCTCGGCGTCGACGTCGAAGACCTTGGTGAAGCGACCGACGTCCAGTCCCGGCGACTCGTTGGGCGCGCGGAACCGGAAGAGGTTCGAGGTGGGCTTGGCGAGCCGGACCGGTGCTCCGGCCGGCAGTTGTGCGTACTGCGCGACCAGTTCGGCCACGTCGTCGGAATGCTCGCCGATCATCGGCGTTACCCGATCCGCCATACCTCGACCGTAATGCCGGATCCGGACGCAAGCACCCCCTTTAACCGGCCACCGGAAACCGCCCGCAAGCCGACGAACAGCCCAAAACCCGGTGGCGAAGGGTGGTTCCGCGATCTTCGGAGATCGCAAAACCGCAGGTTGGAAACCCGAACGGGGCGTTCCCACCGCTGCTTGCGTGATACATGCAAGTTCAGCGATATTTCGATCACATTTGACGTGATCGGAGTAGTCGCGCGGCCTAGCGCCGCTGCAGGGCCCAGGCGCGCAGGCCGCGGAAGCTCTGCACCTTCGTGGGGCCCACCGAGATGAGCTTGTAGCTCTCGTGGCCGCGCAGCGAGGCGGCCAGCTCGCGGTCGATGAGCACCGAGGCGGGCCGGGCCACCGAGGTCAAGCGGCTGGCGATGTTCACCGTCGAGCCGTAGACGTCGCCGAAGCGGGCCAGCACCGGCCCCCGCGCCAGCCCGATACGCAGCGGCGGCAGCAGGTCGTTCTTGTCGATCTCCTCGTTGAGGGTCAGCGCGATCTCCGCGCCCTCCTCGGGGCTGTCGGCTACGAACAGCACCTCGTCGCCGACGGTCTTGATGACCCGGCCGCGGTTCTGCGCCACCACGCCACCGGCCAGCGACTCGAAGCCGTCGATCAGCCGGGTCAGCTCCAGCTCGGTGAAGTCGCGGATCAGCCGGGTGTAACCGACCAGGTCGGCGAACCCCACGACCTGCACGCGCTCGTCGATGCCGGGATCGCGCTCGTCGAGCTCGCGGGACACCGTGGCGGCCAGGTGCCGCCGCCACACGTAGTCCTGCATCTTCTCCATGACCGGCACGATCGCCGCCGCCACCTCGGAGGTGGTGTCCACGTCGGTGGAGAACTTCTCCCCCAGCAACGACTTGAACAGGCCCGTCTGCCACTCGGCCAGCCGCGACATGGTTTGCGCGAGCGAGCGGGCCACGGCGGATTCGAGCTCGTCGGGGATGACGTCGGCCGACACCAGCGACACCAGGGCGCGCAGGGCCGCGACGTCGGCATCGGTGAAGATCACCTGATCGGGGTCGACGTGGGCGAAGCCCATCGCCTGCCACAGCTGCTCGGCGCGCTGAAGCGGAACACCGGCGGCCTCGGCGACCTCGTCCTTGGTGTAGAGCGGCGGCGAACCGAGGAGGATCTCCTCGATCCGCCGGATGCGGTCATCGCGATGTTCGGACAACGAGCACGTCGCAATCAGCTCGGCGGGACACTTCGGAAGGCACCGAGCCGAGGATGCGCCCCTTGAGGGTGTTGAGCCCGCGGCTGCCGACCACCAGCAGGTCGGCGCTGTGCTTGTCGGCCGCGTCCACCAGCACCGAGACCGGCTCACCCACCGAGGCGACGGTCTCGACCTCGGCGGCACCGGCCTGGCGAGCGGTGTCCGAGGCGGTCTGCACCGTGTCGTTGGCCGGGGCCGAGCCCATGACCTGGAAGGCCTCGTCGCCGAGCTCGTCGGCGGCGCGTTCCAGCTCCTTCGGGTCGGTCGGGTAGTAGGCGCAGACGATCACCAGCCGCGCCGACGAGGTGCTGGCGACCTCGGCGGCCCGGCTGACCGCGCGCAGCGAAGGCGCGGAGCCGTCCGTTCCCACGACGACGGTGCGATAACTGGACATCGCTCTCCCACTTCCTTTGGGGCCGACATTTCGACGCTCCGGGTGAGAACACTAACGATCGGACGCCCCCGCAGTCACGGCCCGTGCGCACCGACCTCACCATCCCCCGGCCCAGCCCCTCCCCCGTCCCTGACCCCCTCACGCTCCGTCGGGGCGAAACCGCAGGATTCGCCACCGCGGTTCTCGCCCCTGCCCGTGGGGGCAGGCGCGGTGGGTGGTTGTGCCATCGGACAACGCGAGGCCTGAACTGTCGTTCGAGAGCACAGCGCGACACTCGATCCTGCGGCGTACGTTTCGCCGCAACCTGTGATTTCGAACAATGGAGTCGATGTGTCAGCACCTAGCCTGCAACCCGGGCGGGGAATGTTTCGCCGCAAGCCGATCGAGACCATCACCTCGGACGGCGAGGAAACGGGCCTGAGCAAATCCCTGGGCCTGTGGCAGCTCACCGCCATCGGCGTCGGCGGCATCATCGGCGCCGGGATCTTCTCGCTGGCCGGCGCGGTCGCCAACGAGAAGGCCGGACCGGCGGTGCTGATCTCGTTCCTCATCGCCGGCGTCGCCAGTGCCGCCGCCGCGTTCTCCTACGCCGAGTTCGCGGGCATGATCCCCAAGGCCGGTTCCGCCTACACCTACGGCTACGCCGTGCTCGGTGAAGTGGTGGGCTGGCTGATCGGCTGGGACCTGCTGCTGGAGTACACCGCGATCGTCGCGGTCGTCGCGATCAGCATCTCCGGCTACTTCAACGAGTTGCTCAACTACGCCGGGATCGACCTGCCGGTGTGGATGCTCGGAGCACCCGGGACCGAGGAGGCCGGTGTCGCGCCCGGCAGCTACAAGGTCAACCTCTTCGCCGTGGTGCTGTGCCTGTTCATCGCGTTCATGCTGAACCTGGGCATGAAGTCGGCCGCGCGGTTCGAGACCTTCCTGGTCTACCTGAAGGTCGCCGTGGTGCTGCTGGTGATCGGGGTCGGCGCCTTCTACATCAACACCGGCAACTACACGCCGTTCCTGCCCTTCGGCGCCAGCGGCGCGATCACCGGTGCCGCCACGGTGTTTTTCGCGGTCTTCGGCTACGACGCCATGAGCACGGCCGCCGAGGAGTCCAAAGAGGCGCAGAAGCACATGCCCAAGGCGATCCTGTACTCGCTGGGCATCTCGATGGTGCTGTACGTGCTGGCCTGCCTGGTGCTGACCGGCATGATCCCGTTCCAGCAGATCAAGTCCGAGAGCGCGTTCGCCTCGGCCTTCGCCGACGTCGGCCTGCCGATGCTCGGCGCGATCATCGCCGTCGGCGCGATCCTCGGCATCCTCACCGTGATGTTCACCTTCATGCTCGGCGTGACGCGCGTGGGCTACTCGATGAGCCGCGACGGCCTGCTGCCCGCGTGGTTCGGCAAGACCCACCCGGTGCGCAAGGTGCCCACCCGCTTCACCTGGCTGATCGGCATCGCCTCGGCGGTCATCGCCGGTCTGCTGCCCATCGGTGAAGCCGCGGAGCTGACCAACATCGGCATCCTGCTGGCGTTCGTGATCGTGTGCGCCGCGGTGATCGTGCTCCGCTACAAGCGACCCGACCTGCCGCGCGAGTTCAAGACCCCGGGCATGCCGGTCGTGCCGCTCATCGGCATCGGCTTCTCGATCTGGCTGGTGACGTTCCTGGAGCCGTTGACCTGGGGCCGGTTCGCCCTCTGGTTCCTCATCGGCCTGGTCGTCTACTTCGTCTACGGCTACCGCAAGTCCAAGCTCAACTCCTGATCGCCGGCACCGGACCGGTGCGCGAATTGCGCCGGTCCGGTGTTGATCGGTTGAGTCGTGTCTACTGCGTCTCAGCGTGCACTGGATCACAGCGTTACCCGGTGCCGTACGCCTAGGGTTTTCCCGGGCGCCACCGGGGCTTTCCGGTGCTGCCGGGAGTATTACCGGGCCTCGATGCTGAGGGGTGCTTGTGACGCGCGTTCGCGAACTGAGCCCGTACGTGGAGCTGAACCGCGCGCAATGGCGGGAACTGCGCGATTCGCTCCCCCTCCCGCTGAGCGAAGACGAACTGGTCGCGCTGCGCGGCCTCGGTGAGCCGGTCGACCTCGACGAGGTCGCCGACGTGTACCTGCCGCTGTCGCGGCTGATCAGCTTGCAGGTGGCCGCCAGGCAGCGGCTGCACGAGAGCACCACCACGTTCCTCGGTGATGACGCCCCCGGCACCAAGGTGCCCTTCGTCATCGGCCTCGCGGGCAGCGTCGCGGTTGGCAAGTCCACCACCGCCCGCATCCTGCGCACCCTGCTCGCCCGCTGGCCCGATCACCCGCGCGTGGACCTGGTGACCACCGACGGTTTCCTCTACCCCAAGGCGGAGCTGGTGCGGCGCGGGCTGATGCACCGCAAGGGGTTCCCGGAGAGCTACGACCGGCGCGCGTTGCTGCGCTTCGTCACCGAGGTCAAGTCCGGGGCTCCCGAGGTCGCCGCGCCGGTGTACTCGCACGTCGCCTACGACATCCTGCCCGGTGAGCAGCACGTGGTGCGCCAGCCCGACATCCTCATCGTCGAAGGCCTCAACGTCCTGCAGTCCGGGCCGAGCCTCACCGTCTCGGACCTGTTCGACTTCTCGGTCTACGTCGACGCCCGCACCGAGCACATCGCCCGCTGGTACACCGACCGGTTCCTGGCGTTGCGCAGCACGGCCTTCGCCGATCCGGAGTCGCACTTCCACCACTTCGCCGAGCTCTCCGACGACGAGGCCCGCGCCGAGGCCGACCACCTCTGGCGCACCATCAACGAACCCAACCTGGTGGACAACATCCTGCCCACCCGCCCCCGCGCCACCTTGGTCCTCCGCAAGGACATCGACCACTCCATCAACAGGGTCCGCCTCCGCAAGCTCTGACCCGCCTGTCGAATTTCGCGCGAAGTTCGAGGCCAGAAGTCCCGCCCCAAATTTCGCGCGAAATTCGAATCCTTCACCCGGCCGAGTGGCGACGCGGGCCAGCGCGCTCCAGAGCCCCCGTTCTGACGTGGGGGTTTCGAATTTCGCGCGAAATTCGACTCCGGGGTTTCCGCGTCGAACTTCGCGCGAAATTCGAAGGGCGCCGGCTTGGCGGGTGTTCCTGGTCAGGTCGGGCGGTGTCGGGTGCGCTTGGTGAGCAGGAGTTGGAGGTGGGTGTTGAGGCGTTCCGTCGGGTCCGCCAGGTCGATGCCGGTGAGGTCCGTGGCGCGCCGGACGCGGTAGCGCAGCGTGTTGGGGTGGACGTGCAGCGCTGAGCTGGCGGCTTTGACGTCACCGAAGTGGTCCAGGTAGGCCAGCAGGCTGCGCGCCAGGTCCGCGGCGTGCTCGGCGTCGTGGTCGTGCAGCGCGGTGAGCCGGGCGTCGCGGTAGCGCTCGTTGCCCTGCAGGACGGTGAGGATCTCGCTGATCACCACCTGCGCCCGGACGTCGGAGATCGTCGCGACCTCGGCGTCGATGTCGTGGACCAGCGCGTCCAGCACCCGGTCGGCCTCCGCCCGGGACTCGGCGACCTCGTCGAGGGTCGGCACGGCCGAGCCGACACCGGCCTGAACGCGCGAGGTCAGGTGCTGCTTGGCGGCGGTGACGATCTCGCGGGTCAGCGACAGCGCCGACTGCGCGGCGGAGCGCTCCGGCAACTCCGGCAGCAGCACGTACACCCGCGATCCGAGGGTCGTGACCAGCGCGCTGCGCCGATAGGCGGAGGCGTGCACCGAGATCAGCCCGGTCATCTCGGCGCGCTGCAGCTCCAGCTCGGAGCGGTCCACGCTGCCCGCCGGCCGCAGCGTGAACACCGCGACCACGGCGGGCCGATCCGCGTCGGCGCCGATGTTGTCGGCCACCGAACGCGCGTCGACGCGCCCCTCCAGCAGTCCGGCCAGCAGGTTCTCCCGCAACCGCGGTCCGGCGGTGGCCTCCGAGCGCTGCCGGATCAGCTGCAGCGCGGCAAGCCGGGCGGCACCCAGCAGCGCGCGCTCGGAGCGCTCCGACAGCGGTCGTCGCCCTTCCTGCACCCAGATCGAGCCGAGCGGCTGGCTGCCCGCGTGGATGCCCACCGCCATCCGCCGCCGGATGCCCAGGTCCGGTCGATCGTCGATGCGCACCACGTCCTCACCGGCGCGAAGACGCTGGTAGACGCCCCACTCGCGGAGCATCGCCAGGTACGGCTCGGGGCCTTGGCGGCCCAGGATCGACAGCCGTCGCAGCTCGTCGACCTCGTCGTCGGAGCGCGAGTAGGCCAGCACCCGGCTCGCGGTGTCCTCGATGCTGACGATGCCGTCGGTCATCGCCGCGACCGTCTGGGCCAGCGAGAACAGGTCGCCCAGCGCCTCGCCGACATCGGCGTCGCTGGTCAGCCGGACGTTGTCGATCGCGGTGTGCGCGTAGGCCTCCAGTCGCTCCCAGCGAACCTCCGGCCGCACGCCCAGCAGGGCGACGCCGCCCGCGATCGCGGTGTCGCGCAGCGCGCGGGCCTCCGGCTCCGAGCCGACCTTGACCGCCACGACCGGGGCGCCGTCGCGCGCGGCGGCACGCACCAGCGGCGCCGCTGCCCGGCCACGTGCGCCGATGACCAGCACGAAGTCGCCATCGCGACCGCTGCCGGACTCCTCCTCCGGGTCGACAATGACCACATCGCACACCTCGACGTCCAGGCCTCGTGGCGCGGCGAGCACGTCCACCAGGGGGTCGCCGACCGCGGCCAGCAGCTGCCGCAGCGGCACCCCCACCCCAGCCACTCCGACCGAATCGACATCACGCGGCATTTGTCCAACTCCACAAACCGGACACTTCAACGGTAGCCAACTGGACAAGCTCCAGTCGTCGGACAAACCCTAACCTCCAATCAACACACTCTCGGCGTCTCAAGGAGGCGGAACAGGCATGGACGCGATCACCTCGGTGCCGGTGCCCTACAACGAGCCGGTCAAGGGCTACGCGCCCGGATCGCCGGAACGTGAGTCGCTGCAAAAGCGCGTGGCCGAGCTGGAGTCCGAGCGCATCGAGCTCACCCAGACCATCGGCGGCCGGCAGCGCATGGCCGGCGGCGACCCCTTCGACGTGGTGCAGCCGCATGACCACGCCCACGTGCTCGGCACCGCCGCGCAAGCCACCGGAAGCGACGTCGCCGACGCGGTGGCCGCCGCCAAGCACGCCGCCGCGGACTGGGCCGCGACCCCCTTCGACGAGCGGGCCGCGGTCATCCTGCGCGCCGCCGACCTGCTGGCCGGCCCCTGGCGCGACACCATCAACGCCGCCACCATCCTCGGCCAGTCCAAGTCGGTGCAGCAGGCCGAGATCGACGCCGCCTGCGAGTTCATCGACTTCCTGCGGTTCAACGTCCACTACGCCCGCCAGATCATCGCCGAGCAGCCCCGCTCGGTGCCCGGCGAGTGGAACCGGATGGACTACCGCCCGCTGGACGGGTTCGTCACCGCCATCACCCCGTTCAACTTCACCGCCATCGCCGGCAACTTGCCCACCGCGCCCGCGCTGATGGGCAACACCGTGGTGTGGAAGCCGACCCCGTCGCAGCAGTTCGCCGCGCACTTCACCATGCGGCTGTTCGAAGCCGCCGGGCTGCCCCCGGGCGTGATCAACCTGGTCACCGGTGACGGACACGCCGTCAGCGACGTCGCCCTGACCGACCCGGGCTTCGCGGGCCTGCACTTCACCGGCTCCACCGCCACCTTCAAGAAGCTCTGGCGCACCATCGGCGAGAACCTGGACTCCTACCGCAGCTACCCGCGCATCGTGGGCGAGACCGGCGGCAAGGACTTCATCGTCGTGCACCCCTCCGCCGACCCCGCACCCCTGGCCACCGCCTTCGCCCGCGGCGCCTTCGAGTTCCAGGGCCAGAAGTGCTCGGCGGCCTCCCGCGCCTACGTGCCGCGCTCGATCTGGGAGAGCGGACTGCGCGAGGAACTCGCCGACCTGACCCGCACCATCCGCTTCGGCGACGTCACCGACTTCTCCTACTTCGGTGGCGCGGTCATCGACGCCCGCGCGTTCGCCAAGCACAAAGCCGCACTCGACCGCGCCCAGGCCACCGACACCATCGAGGTCCTCGCCGGCGGCGGCTACGACGACTCGACCGGCTACTTCGTCGAGCCCACCGTCCTGGTGGGCACCGACCCCACCGACGAGGTGTTCACCACCGAGTACTTCGGGCCGATCATCGCGGTGCACGTCTACGACGACCCCCAGTACTCCCAGATCCTCGACGTCGTGGACTCCTCCAGCCCCTACGCGCTGACCGGCGCGGTCTTCGCCACCGACCGCTCCGCCATCGACGAGGCGCACCGCAAGCTGCGCGGCGCGGCCGGCAACTTCTACGTCAACGACAAGCCCACCGGCTCCATCGTCTCCCGCCAGCCCTTCGGCGGCAGCCGCGCCTCGGGCACCAACGACAAGGCCGGTTCGCTGCTCAACATCCAGCGCTGGACCAGCCCCCGGGCCATCAAGGAGACCTGGGACGCACCTACCGGCCACACCTACCCCCACATGGGATGAGCGTGACGGGGCGCCCCGGCCCGGTCGGGGCGCCCTCGGTTGGATGAATCAGCTTGAGCGTGGGGAGATTTCGGTGTTGCGCAGTGCTTTGCTGGCCGCCGGTCGCTCGCCTTCGGTGCGGCGGCTCGTGGAGGCCAACCCGTTGACCAAGCCCGTGGTGCGGCGTTTCGTGCCCGGCACATCGCCCGAGGACGCCGTCCGCGCGACCCGGGAGCTGAGCGAACAGGGCCTGTTCGTGACGCTGGACCGGCTCGGCGAGGACACCCTCGACGCGAGCCAGGCCGACGCCACCGTCCGCGACTACCGGCGGGTGCTCGGCGTGCTGGCCGAGCAGGGACTGGCCGACCGGGCCGAGGTGTCGGTGAAGCTGTCCGCGGTGGGCCAGTTCCTGTCCAAGGACGGTGAGAAGATCGCGCTGGACAACGCCCGGCTGATCTGCGAGGCCGCGAGCGCGGTCGGCACCACGGTCACCTTGGACATGGAGGACCACACCACCACGGACTCGACCCTGGGGATCCTGCGCGATCTGCGCGTGGACTTCCCGTGGGTGGGCGCGGTGCTGCAGGCCTACCTGCGGCGCACCGAGCAGGACTGCCGGGACCTGGCCACGGCCGGTTCGCGGGTCCGGTTGTGCAAGGGCGCCTACGCCGAGCCGGAATCGGTGGCCTTCCAGGACAAGTCCGAAGTGGACCGCTCCTACGTGCGGTGCCTGAAGGTGCTGATGCGCGGCGAGGGCTACCCGATGGTCGCCACGCACGACCCGCGCATGGTCGCCATCGCCGGTGACCTGGCGGCCCGCTTCGGCCGGGCGGAGGCGGACTTCGAGTACCAGATGCTCTACGGCATCCGCCCGGACGAGCAGCGGCGCATCGCCGCCGAGGGCGGCAAGCTCCGCGTCTACGCCGCCTACGGCGACGAGTGGTACGGCTACTTCATGCGCCGCCTCGCTGAACGCCCCGCCAACCTCGCCTTCTTCCTCCGCTCCCTCGCCACCCAAGGCTGACCCCACCGCGCGAACCGCGGCGATCAACCCCTCGGCCGCGGCGACCACCCCGTGCGACAACGGAATACCCCGGTAATCGCGGACCTGATTACCGGGGTATTGCGCCACCACCCGGAAAACCGCCGCAATCGGGTCCCTGATTACGCCGGTAATCCGGTGCCGGATTACCGGCGTCATCGGGGTTCGGGGACCGGCGGGGTTCCGTCGTGGTGATCTGCTGCGGGTTACGGGAGGGCGGTGATCCGGTCTGCCGGGGGTGGGGCGATGCCGGGGTGGGCGTTGAGGTGGGCGAGGAAGGCGTCGAGGTCGACCGGGCCTCCGACGATGTCAGTGCCCTTGGTGAACTCGGTGAAGCCGTCGCCGCCTCCGGCGAGGAAGTTGTTCACCGAGATCCGGTAGGGCGCGTTGGGGTCGACCGGCTGGCCGTTGATGCTGATCTCGGTGACCTTCGAGCCGATCGGCGCGCTCGCCGAGTAGCTGTAGTGCAGACCCGCCGAGACCTGCAGCACGTTGGTCTCCTCCGGCGTCCACTGCTGCTCCAGGACGGCCTTGAGCTGGGCTCCGGAGAGCGTCATGGTCTGCATGATGTTGCCGAAGGGCTGGACCGCGAACGCCTCGCCGTAGGTCACCACGCCGTCGCCCTCACCGGCCGGTGAACCGGGGAAGAGCAGGTCGGCGCGGAGGCCGCCGGGGTTGGTGATGGCGACCTGCGGCGAGTTCGCGGCGGTGGCCTCGAACTGCGCGTCGGCGATGACGTCGCCCAGCGGTGACTCGCCGGAGGGCGCCCCGGCGCGGGGCAGGTCGCCGGTGATGCTGCCGACCGGGCGGTTGGCGATCGGGGCGGCCTTGGTCGCGGCTTCGTCGATCAGCGCCTGGGCCGCCGGGTCGGCGGGCACGTCGCGGGTCACGATCTCGTTGCGCGCCTTGATCCCCGCGCGCACGACGTCCTGGGTGCGGCGGTCCACCTCCAGGTCGGCGACCGACAGCAGCCGGCCGTAGGAAGCCCCCTGCAGGAGCTGGCGCGGGTTGCCCGCCGGGTCGTTGATCGTGCAGTTGTACTGCGAGTGGCTGTGACCGCTGAAGATCAGGTCGACGTTCGGCGAAGACGCCTTGGCGATCTCGGCGGCCGGGCCCGGGGTCAGCTTGCAGTCGTCGGGACCGCCGCCGTCGGTGCCGTCGCCCTGGTGCAGCAGCACGACCTGCGCCTTCACGCCGATCGCGTCGAGCGCCTGGGAGGTGCGGTTGATGGCCTCGACCTCGTCGCCGAACTTCAGCCCTTCGATGGCTCCGGGCGCGACCACCGACGGCAGGTCCTCCAGCGTTGCGCCGATGATGCCGATGCGGGTGCCGTTGACGTTCTGCACGTCGAAGGGCTTGAGCGCGGGACGCCCGTCCTCGTGGGTGACGTTGGCGCCCAGCTGCTCGAAGTCCGCTCCGGGGAACGTCTCCCGGAACTGGCAGCCGTCGACGGGGTGGCACCCGCCATCGGACATCCGCTCGAGCTCGGCGAATCCCTCGTCGAACTCGTGGTTTCCGACCACCGAGGCCGACACGCCGACCTGGTTGAGGAACTCGACGGTGGGTTCGTCGTGGAACAGGGCGCTGTTGACCGGGGAGGCTCCGACGTTGTCACCGGCCGAGAGCACCAACGAGTTCTCGACCTCGCCGCGCAGCCGCGCCACGTGGGTGGCCAGGAACTGCGCGCCGCCCGCCTCGACCGCGCTGCCGTCGGGCAGGGTGACGCGGCCGGACGAGCCGGCCGGGGGTTCGAGGTTGCCGTGCAGGTCGTTGAACGTGATCAGCCGGACCTGCGTGGTTTCCGGGGCGGCCGACGCGGCCGGAACCGCCACCACCGCGGCCACGGCCAGCACGGCTGTCCCCAGCGCCGTCAGACGGCCGAACCGAGCTGTCTTCACACCGTTTTCCTTCCGCTGCTTGTCCCCGGTCCCACTGCCCCGACGAGCCGGGGAGACGTCAGCGGCATCCTCCTCCGTCGGCAGGCCCGAAACCAGGACGAACAGGTGAATGTCTGGAAGCCGTCACCGCACGGCTCGGCACCGACCCCCACCAGGCGAGAAAGCACGGGGAAAGCCCAGTTCCGCACGATGGACTCCGATTTGGACCAGCCGACTTCGTCCACGGGGGGAGCGATCGGAAATGGATTCGGGCACGCCGGATCTCTCCACCTTCCCCGAACTGCCCGGACGCGGTGTTCTGGTCACCGACGGGGACGAGCTGCACGCCTCGGACCTGGGCAACGTCGTCGACCGCAGGCCCGCCGCGATCCTGCACCCGCGCTCGACCGCCGACGTGGCCCTCACCGCCGCCTGGTGCGCGCGCAACGGCGTCCCGCTGCGCGCGCACGGCACCCTGCACACCACCGGCGGCCAGGCGCTGTGCCCGACCGGCGGGATCCAGGTCGACATGCGCGGCCTCGACCTCATCCACGCCGTCACCGACGACTTCGCCGACGTCGAGGCCGGGGTCCTGCTGCGCGACGTCGTCTGGCAGGCCTGGTTGCGCGGGCTCCGGTTGGCCTCGGGCCCGACCGGGTACCTGCAGCTGAGCACGGGTGGAGTGCTCAGCGTCGGCGGGATTTCCAGCGTGCACGGCGAGGGAGCGATCATTGACCGGGTGCTGGCGGTCGAGGTGGTCACCCCGGACGGTGCCGTGCACTGGTGCGCCCCGGAGAGCGGAGGTCAGCTGTTCCGGGCCGCGCTGGGCGGGCTCGGCGGCGCGGGGATCATCACCCGCGCCCGGCTGGCGCTGACCCCGGTCCCACCGGTGGCCCGGGTCTACGACGCGGACTTCCCGTCGCTGCAGGAGGCCGTGGACGTGGCCCGCGTGCTGGTCCGGCGCGACGAGGTCGACGACGTGCTGATCCGCTGGTTCCCCCCGCGGCGCGACCGCTACCGGCTGCGCTTCACCGCCTACCACCACCCGGACCGGCCGCCGGACGACGCGCACCTGCTGCGCGGCCTCGGGGTGGTGCCGCAGACCTGGGACGTGTCCTACTGGGAGTTCGCGATCAGCACCGACCGCCGCTACGAGCCGTTCGTGACGGCCGGGTGGAACCGGGTGCACAAGGTGTGGGCGGACTACTTCCTGCCGGACCGCGCGCTGGACGAGTTCCTGGCCGCCACCATGCCGGAGATCACCGAGCGCGACCTCAGCGAGACGAGCATCGGCCTGCTGTTCCCGCACCGCCGCTCGTCGTTCACCCGCCCCCGCCTGCGGGTCCCGGACGACGACCTGGTGTGGCTGTTCGACGTGCTCTCCGACGCGGCGGGCCAGACCGACCCGTTCTGGCTGCCGGATCGGCTGCGCCGCAACCAGCGCTGGCACCGGCGAGCCGAGGCCCTCGGAGGCACCCTCTACCCGATCGGCACCGACCTCGAGCCGACCGCTCACGGGCTCGTGCTCACCCATCCCGACCGGGCGGCTTCCGACAGCTCCTGCCTCAGGTGAGCGTCTGGACGCCCAGCACGTCGAGCAGCCGCAGCCGGTTCGCCGCCTCGCCGTCCGGGACCGTGTAGGCGGTCAGCCGCAGATCGCTCGCGGGCACCTCCAGCACGTCGCAGTCCACCGGGATCGGGCCGAGCTCCGGGTGGTCGACGATCTTGGAGTGGGACACGTGCTCGCCGACCTCGCGCGAGTTCCACAGCTCGGCGAAGCGCGGGAACCCGCGCAGGTCCTCGATCAGCTTCCGCAGTTCGACATCAGCCGGGAAGCGGGCCGCCGCGCTGCGCAGGTCGGCTGCGGTCCTCTCCTCGAACATGGTGGTCAACTCTGGTGTCGGGCGCACCCGCGTCGGCAGACCCGCGTGGTGGGCCCACACGACGTTGCGCTCCCGCACCGGCGACGCGGACGGATCGCCGAACAGCGCCGCGTACAGCGGGTTCCAGGCGGTGAGGGTCCATCCCGCGTCGAACACGCCGACGGGGACGCCGCGCAACTGGTCGAGCAGCCGCTGCAAGCTCGGGGTCAGGTGCGGTGCGCTGCGCCCGCTGGTGGGAACGGGCTGCCCGGCGAGCACGAACAGGTGGTCGCGTTCGGCCCCGGTTAACCGCAGCGCTCTGGCCAGTGCGCCGATGACCTGCGCCGACGGGTTGGCACGTCCCTGTTCGAGGCGGACGACGTAGTCAACCGAGATGCCGGCGAGCAGGGCGAGCTCCTCGCGCCGGAGCCCCTTGGCCCGGCGTCCGAGCCCGGCCGGGAGTCCCGCACCGGCCGGGACGAGCCGGTCCCGCCAGCCTCGCAGCGTCGCGCCGAGCTCACCGGGTTGTTCGGTCATCGCTCCAGTATCGCCTGCTCCCGACCGGCGCGGGTGGTACCGGCAGTCCCAGGAAGCGCGCTGCATCGGGTCCGACCGGCCCGGCGGCGCAGGGTGGAGGCATGACGACGACGCTCATCACCGGGGCCAACCGCGGCCTGGGCCTGGAAACCGCCCGGAGACTGGTCGAGATCGGGCACACCGTGCTGCTCGGGGCGCGCGACCCGCAGCGCGGCGCGGAGGCGGCGGCCGCGATCGGAGCGGTTCCGCTGACCATCGACGTGACCAGTGAGAACTCGGTGCGCGCGGCGGCCGAGAGCCTCGACGAGTTGGACGTGCTGGTCAACAACGCGGGCGTTCCCGGGTCGGTGCTGCCACCGGGTGAGGCCTCCCCCGAGGACCTGCTCGCCGCCTACGAGATCAACCTCTTCGGCCCGGTGCGGGTGCTCAACGCGTTCCTGCCGCTGCTGGAGTCGAGCCGGAACCCGGTGGTGGTCAACGTCAGCAGCCGCCTCGGATCGATCGCCGCCGCGGCGAAACCCGACCCCACCGCGGATGATCCGCACTGGATCCCGGTGCCGGTCTACTCCTCGGCGAAGGCCGCGCTGAACATGATCACCGCGCAGTACGCCCAGGCGTTCCCCGCGATGCGGGTCAACTCCGCGTGCCCCGGTTTCACCGCCACCGATTTCAACGGCCACCGAGGTGTGCAGACCGTCGCCGAAGGCGCGGAGATCATCGTGCGGATGGCCACCATCGGCCCCGACGGCCCCACCGGCGGCTTCCACTCCCGCCACGGCGAGGTGGCGTGGTGATGCGCCGGCACGTGGAGGTCGTGCTCGATTTCGTGTGCGTGCACTCCTACCTGGGGTTCACGCGATTCCTGCGCGCCGTCGAGGAGCACCGGCGAACCGGTGGTGAGGTGGTGGTGCGCTTCGCGCCGTTCCAGCTGCGACCGCAGGCATCACCGGGAGGCGAGCCGTTGTTCGAGGTGCACGAGCGCGAGCGCGGAGCAGCGGTCGCGCGCGAGATCGCGGAGTCGACGTTCGGCGCGGAGGACGGTCTGCGGGTGGACCTGCGGCGTGCGATCTTCACCAACACCTTCGACGCGCACCGCCTGCTCGCCGCCGCGTCCGAGCAGGACAGGGGTGAGGAGATGGCCGAGCGCCTCTTCCGCGCCTACTTCACCGACGGGCTCAACATCGCCGACCCGCACACCCTCGAGGCCCTGGCCGACGACGTCGGCGTCGCCCCACCGACCGGTGGGGCCGATTCCCTGCGCGCCGAGCTCGACCGGGTCCGCTCGCTGGGCGTCGAGATGCCCCCGGTCTTCCGCTTCGACCACGGCCGCGCGGTCAGCGGAAGTTCGGACGTCGCGCGGTTCCTCGCGGAACTGGCCGAAGCCGCGTAGTCGCGGTCAGGCCGGGGTTCCTCGGGCTTGGGACCTGAAGGTCAGGGGTGTTCTGCCGTCGTGCTTGCGGAAGAACTTGTTGAAGTCCCCCGGTGTGCTGAACCCGAGGTGGCGGGCGATGTCGGCTGAGGCCCGGTCGCTGTGCACCAGCATGCGCTTGGTCTCCAGGACGATGCGGGCGTCCAGGTAGGACTTGGCCGTGCGGCCGGTGGCGGACAGCGTCGCGCGGGTGAGGGTCCGGGTGCTGTAGCCGAGGTCGGCGGCGTAGTCGGCGACGCGGTGGGTGCGGGTGAAGTCGCGTTCCACCGCGGCGCGGAAGCGCTCGAACGGCCCGTTCGCCGGGTTGGACGCCGGGGGCGTCGAGCGGGCGTGGGCCAGCCGCAGCAGCAGCACCTCCAGCAGCATGCGCAGCGACCTGTTGTGCGCTTCCAGCGTCATCGAGCCCAGGTCCGCGTAGTCGGAGATCAGGTGCCGAAGCGCCAGGTCGACCGCGTTGCGCACCGGTTCTCCTGGCAGCACCGGGGTTTCCGGCGGTGGTGGGTCGATGGTGACGAAGCCGGGGCTCCAGATGACGATGGTGCCGCGCGAGCGCGTCAGCGCGCCGTACTGGTGCACCTGGCCGGGCCGCACCCACAGCCAGCCGCCGGGTGGGATGACGTGCTCGGTGAAGTCGACGGTGTGCGGCAGCGCGTCGGCGTCGGCGTGGACGTGGATCAGGTGGTGGAAGTCCGGGCGCTGCGGCCCCGCCAGGTCGATCTGACGATTCCTGGCGCGCGAGCGCAGCTCGGCGAAGTCGATGACGTCCATGCCGATCGGGGCGTTCAAGCCGGGCCGGTAGGCGACGTCGGTGATCTCGGTCATCAGCAGGCTGTCCGATTCTTCCCATCGCTTGTCGTCAGCATACCCCTTCACCTGCGTTGTCGGCGCTTAGCGTGGAGTCATCCGCGCAAGATGACCGAAAAGGAGAAGCGTGCGACTCGTCGTGGGGATGACCGGAGCGACCGGGGCGCCGCTCGGTGTGCGACTGCTGGAACAGCTGCGCGAGCTGCCCGAGGTGGAAACCCACCTGGTGCTGAGCCGTTGGGCGCGGGCCACCGTGGAGCTGGAGACCGGGCTGGGCGTCAGGGAGATCGGCAAGCTCGCCGACGTCGTCTACAACCCCGATGACCAGGGGGCGAGCATTTCGTCGGGCTCCTACCGAACCGACGGCATGGTGATCGTGCCGTGCTCGATGAAGACCCTCGCCGGCATCCGCGCCGGCTACGCCGACGGGCTGGTGGCGCGCGCGGCGGACGTGACGATCAAGGAGCGCCGTCCGCTGGTGATCGTGCCGCGCGAGACGCCGCTGAGCGAGATCCACCTGGAGAACATGCTCGCCCTGTCGCGGATGGGCGTGCGGATCGTGCCGCCGATGCCCGCCTTCTACAACAACCCGACCTCCATCGACGACTTCGTCGAGCACATCACCGCTCGCGTGCTCGACCAGCTCGACCTGCCCGCCCCCGCCGCGCAGCGCTGGGAAGGCCTGCGCGCCGCCAAGCTCAAGGTTTCCTGAGTTCCACGAAGGAGAAGTTCTGATGGCCTACGACGACCTGCGGTCGTTCCTGGACGCCCTGGAGAAGGAAGGGCAGCTGCTGCGGATCGGCGAGGAGGTGTCCCCGGAGCCGGATCTCGCGGCGGCCGCCAACGCCGCGGGCCGCATCGGCGAGGGCGCCCCGGCGCTGTGGTTCGACAACGTCACCGGGTTCACCGACGTCCGGATCGCGATGAACGTGCACGGTTCCTGGCGCAACCACGCGATGGCGCTGGGCCTGCCGAAGGAGACCTCCACCCGCGAGCAGGTCGAGGAGTTCGCGCGCCGCTGGGACGACTTCCCGGTCGCCCCGGTCCGGCGGGAGGACGCGCCGTGGCGGGAGAACAGCGTCTCGGGCCAGGACGTGAACCTGTTCGACGTGCTGCCGCTGTTCCGGCTCAACGACGGTGACGGCGGCTTCTACCTGGACAAGGCGGCCGTGGTCTCCCGCGACCCGGACGAGCCGGAGAACCTCGACAAGCAGAACCTCGGCATCTACCGGATCGAGGTGATCGGCCAGGACCGCCTGGCGCTGCAGCCGGTGCCGATGCACGACATCGCCCAGCACCTGCGCAAGGCCGAGGAGCTCGACGAGGACCTGCCGGTGGCGATCACCCTCGGCAACGACCCGGTGGTGCCGATCGTGGCGGGCATGCCGATGGCCTACGACCAGTCCGAGTACGAGATGGCCGGCGCGCTGCGCGGCGAGCCGATGCCCATCGCGACCGCGCCGCTGACCGGTTTCGACGTGCCGTGGGGTTCGGAGGTCGTCATCGAGGGCTTCATCGAGTCGCGGGTGCGCCAGATCGAGGGTCCGTTCGGCGAGTTCACCGGGCACTACTCGGGCGGCAGGCGGATGCCGGTGGTGCGCATCGAGCGGATCTCCTACCGCACCAACCCCATCTTCGAGTCGCTGTACCTGGGCATGCCCTGGACCGAGTGCGACTACCTGGTGGGGCCGAACACCTGCGTCCCGCTGCTCAAGCAGCTGCGCGCGGAGTTCCCGGAGGTCCAGGCCGTCAACGCGATGTACACCCACGGACTGCTGGTGATCATCTCGACGGCCAAGCGCTACGGCGGTTTCGCCAAGGCGGTGGGCATGCGGGCGATGACCACACCGCACGGACTGGGCTACGTCAGCCAGGTGATCCTGGTCGACGAGGACGTGGACCCGTTCGACCTGCCGCAGGTCATGTGGGCGCAGTCGGCCAAGGTCAACCCCGCCGACGACGTGGTGGTCATCCCGAACCTGTCGGTGGTGGAGCTGGCTCCGGCCTCGCAGCCGGCCGGGGTGACCAGCAAGATGATCATCGATGCGACGACTCCGGTGAAGCCCGACGTGCGCGGCAACTTCGGCACCCCGACCAAGGACCTCCCCGAGACCGCCGAGTGGGCCGACCGCCTGCGCTCCCTGCTCGCCGGCCGCTGAAACATCCTGCGCAGAAAGGAAAACCGATGCAGACGATCTGCCCCCGCTGCGCCGACCCGGAGATCCGCACCGTGACGACCTCACCGGTGCCGGGCGTCTGGGAAGTGCGGCAGTGCCCGCGCTGCCTGTACATGTGGCGCACCACCGAACCGGCCCGCCGCACCACTCGCGAGCACTACCCCGAGCAGTTCCGCCTCACCCCGGAAGCCATCGCCAACGCCTCCGAGGTCCCCACGATCCCGCCGCTGCGGGGTTAGAGCCTGGCAGCGAGGGTGGTCTTGCCTTCGCCTTCCAGTTCGATGAAGGCTGCTGAGCGGCCGGCCAGCGTCATCAGCAGCGCTTCGGCCGGCCCTCGCACCTCTGGGCCTTCGCCCCGGCTCCAGTCCAGGTCAGTGGCCACCAGCCGGAGTCCGGCCCCGCGCTTCTTCGCTCCGACGGGTGGGGCATTGAACGCCAGGTCGAGCACCGCGCCGAGGCGTTCCGGCGGGACCTCGCGCGGGTGCCCGAGCGGGCGGCGGATGTCCTGGTGGTGGATCAGGGCATCGGTCAGGACGATCATGCCGCCCATGACGGTGATCGGGCCGGTGGGCTTGAGGTGGGCGCGCAGCCGTCCGAGCAGCTCGTCGGTGCTGCGGGCGCGGGACTCGGCAACGCCGAGATCGTTGATCGCGCCCGGCTTGAAACCCGCTCTGGCGGCCCTCTTGAGCACCCCGGACCAGGTCAGGTCGTCGTAGCTGATCGCGTGGGCGACCACGTCGCGCACCCGCCAGCCCGCGCACAGGCTCGGCTCCTCCCACTGCTCGCGGGTGAGCGTGGCGAGGTAATCGGCGAGGTCGGTGCGTTCGGCGACGGCCATGTCCATGATGTCCGCTCGGCTCATCGGCTCCTCCAGTCCCGGTGCGCAACCCGCACCGGGAGCCTGTCACAGCCGGGGTGAGCGCACGTCCGGTTCGGGTGGGTTCACGGTAGGCCCGGTCCCCGACAATCCACGTCGCGCGTCGGAAGCGACCCGGTGAGCAGGTATTCCGCGGCCGCGTCGTCCACGCAGGCGTTGCGCTGGCTGGCGAACGCGCCGTGCGAGTAGGAGTCGTGCAGGGTCACCATCCGCGCGCCGGGCAACCTGGCCTGCATCCGTCGGGCGCCGTCGAGCGGAGTGGTCGGGTCGTGGACGGCCTGGGTGAGCAGGACCGGCGGCATCGCCGGGTGGCCGAACCGCGCCGTCTCACCGGGCTTCGGCCAGTACGCGCAGGTGGCGGCTTCGAGTCCGGTGAGGACCGGTTCGGGGTCGGCCGCGCGCAACGCCCGGGTGGAGCCGATGACCTCGCTCTCGGTGGGACGTCTGCTGTCGGCGCACTTGACGGTGCGCAGGGCGGCCTCGTAGTTGCGCGATTCCGGGTCAGGTTCGGGAAGGGCAGGGCTCAGCGGTGTTCCGTGGTGCAGGCGCGCGGCGAGGTCGCGGGCGAAGGGCTCCCAGCGCTCGGTGCGCGAGAGGGTCTCGTAGACGAGGTTGTCGAACTCCGCGGGCCCGAATTCGCCGGTCAGTCCGGCGCGCGCAGCCGAATACCGTTCCCCCACCTGCTGCTTCGTGTCGCCGAGGCCGAACTCCGGGTGGGCGGCGATCCATTCGAAGAGGACGTCGCGCTGGTCGAGCACCCCGAAGGCCTGCCGCACGTCGAAGTCGTGCCAGCGGTCCGGGCTCACCACGCTGTCGAGCACCATCCGCCCGACCCGGTCCGGGAGCTGCGCGGCGTAGGCCGCGCCGAGGTAGATGCCGTAGGAGCTGGCGCAGCTGGGGCTCGGCGAGTCGGCCGCGATGCGGGCCCCTGCGGGCCTGTCCGGCGGGGAGCCGCAGCGCGCCGCCCTGGTGCGCGCGGTGCTGGCCGAGCCAGGCGTGCTGATCTGCGACGAGATCACCTCCGGCCTGGACGCGAGGCGACGCGCGGACCTGCTGGACGTGCTGGCCAAGCTGTAGCACAACACCGGCTGCGCCCTGCTGGTCATCACCCATGACGTGACCGGTGTCGCGGGTCTCGCGCACCGGGTGGTGGTGCTCGACGACGGCCGCGTGGTCGAGCGCGGGCTCACTGCCGACGTCCTCACCGCCGCAGCACGAGACCACCCGTCCCTGCTCACGGCGGATCTCGCAGGCCGGGAGACATGGCCAACCGCTAATTGAATATGATTTTCAAAGTCTATTTCCGATGAGGGAGGTCGCCGTGGTCCAGCTCGAGGAACGACAGGCCGGTCGCTACGTGGTCCGCGAGGCCACCCGGGCGGACGCCGCCGGCGCGAGGTCGGTCATGCTCGACACGTTCTACCTGGAGTTCGGCCACGGCTACAACGCCCGCTGGCACGGCGACGTCATCGACATGGACACCGCCTACTTCGACAACTCCAGGCAGGCACTGTTCGTCGCCGCGCTGGACGACGAGGTCGTCGCGACCACCGCCGTCCGCTCCGACGGCCCGCAGAGCCCGCCGCACGCCCCGTGGCTCGCCGAGCGCTACCCGTCGGGCACCACCGCGCAGATCTTCCGCGTCTACGTCCGCCGCGAGCACCGGCGCCACGGGCTGGCCCGGGAGCTGGTCGACATGGCCTGCAGGTTCGTCGCACTCACCCCCGGCTACGAGACGATCTACCTGCACACCAACGCCTCCGTCGACGGCGCGGAGCCGTTCTGGCGCAGCATCGCCAAGGAGATCCACGACGGCCGCACCGATCCGGCGCACAGCCCGGCCGTGCACTTCGAGATCCCGATCCCCGTCGTGTGACCAGCAGCGACCCGAGGTGCGTCACTCCACGGACGAGTGATGAAACGCTTTCCACGTCAATCGGTTTCGGAGCGTGACCGATTCGTCCACACCATCTAGCGATGGCGATTCGCTAGCGTTTTCGAACGCGGCGGGTCACGCTTGAAACACCAGTTCGACGAGCGGATTTTCGTTCGGCGACTTGCTGTTTGACAACTGCAGAGTGGGAAAACACAGGCGCTCACCCGAGAAGGCGCTGCTGCGCGATCTCCAGGAATCCACCTCGTCCCGATTCGACCGCGTACACGCCCAACGACACCGAGAAGCGAAACTCCGAGAGGAACCGAACATGCGACACGAATTCAGCTCGCACGCTCCCACCGGCCTGCGCATACCCCGCGAGCAGCCGAGACAGGCCGCGCTCGCCGAACGCGTTGTGCGCGGCCACGAAATCCAGCGCAGGGTCGTCGACCGCGGCGTCCGTCCAGTCCAGAACACCTGTCAGACGACCGGTTTCGTCCACCAGAGCATGCCCTGGGTGCAGGTCCGCGTGGACCAGGCGCAGATCCGCGGCCCCTGACCAGTACGCATCGTCGTGGATCCAGGATCGCCAGCGCGCCGCCTTCTTCTCGGGCACCTCCAGCATGTCCTCCGCCAGCCTCAGGTGATCGTGGGCCTCCTCCCGGAGGTCCCGATGTCCTGAGACGGGTATGCCCAGTCCTGCGGCCTCACCGACCTGGGTGCGGTGCAGTTCTGCGATCACCGCGCCCAGGTCGGTGAAGAACTCCTCGGCCGGTTCCCGCCACCACTGGTATTCCAAGGTTTTCGGGTGTTCCGGCCCCAGCGGCCGCCCCGCGAGCCTGCGGTAGGCGATGAGCTCCGGTGTGCAGATCTCCCAGTCGGGCACGTCCACGGCCAGCCGCGGACGCAGGTGCTCCAGCAAGCGGCGCTCGCCCTCGATCAGCTCGCTGACCTCGCGTCGCCGTGGTGCGCGCAGCACCCAGCGCGTCCCGTCGGCATCGACGGCGTGACCGACCCGGAAGTCCCACCCGGTCTCGTCGATCTCCAGGACGCGCACCCGGAGACCGTGCCGTTCCGCGAGCTCCACCAGCACGTCATCGACGCTAGCCGACCCGTCCACTCCATTTCCGGACCTTGCGCCGGACCTCAGCCGCTGGCCACTTCGCCTGCGGCTAGGACGTCGTCGGGCAGGAGCAGGCAGAGGTCTTCCAGGGTCGGGGAGGCCGTGCGCCGCAGTCGCTTGGCGTGGCGGGTGACCGCCGCGTCCATGACCTGGCGGGCGTAGCGGCCGTTGCCGAAGGACGGGCCTCGCGGTGTCGCCACGAAGTGCGCCCGCAGCGCCGCGACCGTCGGCCCGGTGCACTCGTAGCCGGCCGCGGCGGCGTGCTGGGTGACGATGGTGACCAGTTCGTCGTTGCTGTAGTCGGCGAAGCGCACCCGCTGCGAGAAGCGCGAGGACAGTCCCGGGTTCGCCGCCAGGAACTCCTCCATCTGCCCTTCGTAACCCGCGGCCACCACCACGACCTCGTCGCGGTGGTCCTCCATCAGCTTGACCAGGGTGTCGATGGCTTCCTGGCCGAAGTCCGAGCTGGAGCCGCGCTGCGAGGACAACGTGTAGGCCTCGTCGATGAACAGCACGCCGCCCCGCGCCCGGTCGAACGCCTCGGTGGTGCGGTGCGCGGTGTGGCCGACGTACTCGCCGACCAGGTCACCACGCCCGACCTCGACGACCTGCCCGCGCTGCAGGATGCCCAGCGCGGCGAGGATCTCGCCGTAGAGGCGGGCGATCGTGGTCTTACCGGTACCGGGCGGTCCGCCGAAGATCAGGTGCCTGCTCAGCGACGGAACCGGGAGCCCGGCGGCCTGGCGCTGCTTGGCCGAGGCAAGCAGGTCGACCATGTTGCCGACCTCCGACTTGACGTCGGCCAGGCCGACCATGTGGTGCAGCTTGTTGAGCAGGCTCTCCACCTTGGCCGTGTCGGCGTTGGCCGCACCCGCCCCCACGCCGCTGCCCGGCAGCGCGCCGATGTCCTCCGGCAGCAGCCGGGTCATGGCCACCGGATTCAGCTCGGGGTCGTCGGCGAGGCGGTATGCCTGCCGGCCGATCATCTCCTCGAACACCTTGCGCGCGGTGCGGCCGTTGCCGAACGCCTCGTCCCTCGGGTACTTCGCGAAGTGGCCGAACACCGCCTCGCGGGTCTCGAACTCCAACCGGTAGTCGTTGGCGCGGCACATGCCCTCGACGATGGTGACCAGCTCGTCGTTGCTGTAGTCGGCGAACTCGATCGTCCGCGAGAACCGGGATCCCAGGCCCGGGTTGGTGGCCAGGAACTTCCGCATCTCCACGGTGTAGCCGGCCACGATCACGACCACGTCCTCGCGGTGGTCCTCCATGAGCTTGACCAGCGTGTCCACCGCTTCCTGCCCGAAGTCGGCGCCACCGCCACCCCCTCCGGAGAGGGCGTAGGCCTCGTCGATGAACAGCACGCCGCCGAGCGCCTTCTCGAAGCACTCGGTCGTCTTCAGCGCGGTGCCTCCGACGACGCTGGCCACCAGGTCCGCGCGCCCCACCTCTACCAGCTGGCCGGTGCGCAGCACGCCGAGCTCCTTGAGGATCTGGCCGTAGAGCCGGGCGACCGTCGTCTTACCGGTACCGGGCGAGCCCGCGAACACCAGGTGCCTGCTCATCGGCGGCATCGGCAGGCCGACCGCCGCGCGCTTCTCCGCCATCTGTTCCAGACGGGTCAGGACCTCTACCTCGCGCTTGACGTCGGTCAGGCCGACCAGCGAGTCGAGTTCGCTGAGGAGCTCGCCCAGCCTGCCTTCGGAGCTCCGCTCGGCCTGGACGAGTGCGGCGGGTTCGCGGCCGGAGTCGCTCGACGGGGCCTCGCCCGCGCTGCGGGAACTGCCGAACCGCTGCGTGTCGTCCGGCTCGGGCGCCGCTTCACCCGAATCGCTCTCCGGGTCGCCGTTCTGGGCGCTGGTGATGCCGCTGAGCCGCACGTTGTCGCGGCGGACCTGCAGCCGCACACCGGCGCCACCGTTGTCCTTGGTGACGGTGTCGCGGACGCTGATCGACTCGGTGGAACCGACGACGATGCCGTCGGCGGCGTTGCCGGAGATCTCGCACCGGTCGAGCACACCGGAGGAACCCGCGGCCCACTCGAGGCCGTTGCCCTCGCAGCCGCGGATGCGGGTCTGTTCCAGGGCCACCGAGGAGGTTCCGGAGGCCTTCACGCCGTGCTCACCGGCGTCTGAGAGGTCGCAGCCCCGCAGCACCGACTGGCCGTCGGAGACCAGCACCGCCGTCCCGCCGCTGCCCGCGACGGTCACGCCGCGCAGCTCCGCCGAGCTCTGCTCGGTGGTGCGGACGCCGACTCCCCCGGCTGCGGTGATGGCGACGTCCTCGATCTCGATGCCTGCCTTCTCGGCCAGCAGCACCGCATCGCTCGCCGCCTCGGCGATGGCTCCGCCTGAAACGGTCGCCTTCGATCCGCGCACCTCGATGCCGGCACCGGCCGGGTGCCGCAGCGTCAGCTCCCGGAAGGTCCCGGAACCGTTCTCCGTCACGACCACACCGGCCGCACCCGCGCCCGTCACGTCGAGGCCGGAGAAGGACGGCGAGGCACCGGCGATCCACACACCGGCGTCACGGGAGTCCAGGACGGTGCACTCGCTGAACTCGCCCTTGGAGCCTTCGAGCACGTGCACGCCGTACCCGGCTGGTTTCTCGATGCGCAGCCGGTGGATCTCGGGCTCGCCCTGCTGCACCAGGACCACGCCCTGCGCTGCGGGTGAGGTGATGGTGCAGTCCTCGATGAGCGGTGTCGACCGGGAGGCGATCAGCAGGCCGACGCCCGAGGTCTCGACGATGCTCGTGCCGCTGAGCCGGAAGGAGCTGTTGCCCTCGACCACCACGGCGGGGTTGCCGGAGCGGACGATCCGCGAATCGCGCATCGCGCCCCGGGCCCGTTCGGCGGCCAGCACGGCGCTGCCTTCGGCATCAGCGATGGTGCAGCCGACGAACTGCGGATCGGCGTCGGTGCGGATCACCACCGCAGCGGCCTTGACGTCGCTGATCGTGCAGTTGCCGAAGTGCCCCTCGGCGCCGTCGATGGCGATCACGCCCGCGCCCGCGGGGTTGGTGAACTCGGTTCCGTTGGCGCTCGCCTCCGCTTGGCCGTGCGCGTAGAGCGCGGCTGCGGAGGAGGCCTCGACCCGGCATTCCTCCAGCCGCAGGCGCCCGGTGGAGACGTCGATCGCCGAGGTTTCCGCCCCGCTGTGGACGAGGACCAGGCCGGACAGGACAGCGGTCTCGGCGGCCATCACGATCGCCGGATCACCGGTGGACTCGATGCGCACGCCCCCTGCCGCACCCGCTGCCGACAGCGTGACATCGCGGCTGAGCACCACCGACTCGGCGTAGGTCCCGGGCTGGATGGAGATCACGTCGCCGGTGGTGGCCGCGGCGATCGCATCGCCGATGGTGCGGAACGAGTCCGGGGCCGTCGCGGAGACCGACAGCATCGATCGGGTGTTGGTCATTCTCGCCCCAGTTGTTCTTCTGCCGGTTCTGGTTTCGACGGCGCGGTGAGCACGCCGATCGCGCGGTGCAGGCCCAGCCTGCCGAGTTCGGGAGGTTCCGGAGACGCGATGATCACGTGCGCGACCAGGTCGGGATCTGGTGCCAGGTGGTAGCGGTCGAGGTAGTAGCAGACCGCGTCGTTCCAGATCCAGGTGCCGTCCGAGCGGAAGTTCAGCGGCAGGGTGCGGTTCGGGTCGATCACGTCGGGCATGACGCGCTCGGTGGCCAGCGCGATCGGCGCCGAACCGAGGTAGTCGAGCAAGCGCCGCCGCTGCTCGGCTTCGGCGCGCGGGTGGTCGGGCCGGAAGAACGGATTGCCGATGGTGTCGGCTCCGTCGAAGACGCGCGCCAGCCGGGCGGGCGGTGCCGGGTCCCAGACCAATGCGGCAGTCGCCAGCGCGGCCTCGTGGTAGGTGGTCGGAGTGGCACCGGCGCGGAAGACCTCGACTCGCGGTTCCGCGCCGGCTTCGGTGATGCCGTGCTGGATCTCGGCCGTGAGCTCGATGAGGTCGGCGTCCTCTTCGGACTCGACGAGGTAGACCGGTTCGGTGCTCTCCGCCGACACCCGGCCGCTCCGCCACAGCGCCCGCACTCCCCCGACCCGCTCGGCGGAGCGCACCGCGGCCGCGTCCGCGGCGTCCGGCGCTCGTTCGCTGAACCGCCACGGTGGCGGTTCGGCGGCTCGCGGTGCCTCGACCAGCGCAGCGGGATCGATGGCGTTCGCTCGCGCCAGAGCGGTGAGCAGTTCGATCTCGGGCTCGGTCAGCGCCAGTCCTCGGCCGACCACGGCGATGAGCGAGTCGGCGATCTCGTCGAGCTCGTCATCGGCCAGGCAGGTGCGCAGCACGGCGAGTTCGCCGTCCGGGAGGCGTCCCGCGAGCTGCAGCAGCAGCCGGTGCATCTCGGGTGGTTCCGGGCTCACCTCTCGATCCCCGCGGCTTCGGCGAACGGGTTCGCCGGCTCACCGAGCAGCACCGAGTACCGCTCGTGATCGGGTGCGGTGGTCTCGGCAGCGGTCCGCTCATCACGGCTCTTGGCGGCCTCGGTCAGCCGTTCCAGCACGCGCGCGTCGTGCTTCTGACGTGCCTCCTCGGAACGCTGCTTCTTGCCGACCTCGGTGAGCAGGACCCGTCCCGCATCGGCTTCCACGGCCAGCACCCGGTAGGACGTCGCGGGCGGGAACACCACGTCGGCGGAGTTCTCGTCGGCGGCGAGCCCGCCGAGGCGTCGCGCCGTCACCGACCAGATCAGCAGTTCGACCGCTCCGGGCACCTCGGCGGACTCGTCGGAGACGCCGAGCATCGGGGCGGGCTCGACCAGTTCGCTGCCGACGACGTAATCCGCGACGGTCTCGGCCTCACCAGGGCCACCGCGCACGACCATGCCCTGCAACGAGGGCAACCGACGCAGGCCGCCCGCCAGGCAGGAGATGAACGGGTAGTGCGCGGCGGCGTTGCCGGTGCGGATCGCATCGACGAGTTCCCGCTGGTCGGAGGTGGCGAACACGTGCACGGCCGCGAGTTCGGTGAGCATCGCGTCATCGACCGGCATACCGCCGCGCAGTCCAGGCCGCTCTGCGAGCAGCCTCGTCACCGAGCGCGTGGCCGCGTCGTACTTCCAGCCCAGCGATTTCTTGAACTGCTGGCGGTCCGCCTCGGTGCTGGAGTGGTCCATCAGCAGCAAGGGCTTCAGCACGGCCGCGGCGACCTGGTCGTCGCTCTCGGCCTGCTCGGTGTCGGCTTGCTCGTCGGCGCCTACCTCGACGCCTGCTGCGTCGCTCGTTTCCGTTGCGGCCGCGTCTTCCATCGCGGCGGTGTCCTGCTGGAAGGAATCCGCTTCTGTCGAGACGACCTGTTCCACGGCCACGTCGAGCTCGGCGAGGTTGACCGCCGTCGTCTGCGCCACGGCGGGCTGAGATTCCGCGGCGGGAGCCGTTTCGCCCTGGGACGATCCGGTTTTCACTGCGTCGGCTCCCGACGCGCCGGTCGTGCTGGGCACCACGTGCGGCACCTCAGGTGCCTTCGGCTCGGTGGCCACCGCGGTGACCGCAGCAGGCAGCGGGGCCGGTGCGTGAACCGGCGGTGCGACCGGCGCGGTAACCGCTGGTGCCGGGGAGGACGTCCGGTTCGCGGCCGCGGCAGGCGCGACCGGTGCTGGGCCGTGGGCGGCTGGTTGCGCTGCGGGCGCCACCGGCGGGGTCACGGGTAGTGCGGCAGGTGTTCCCGCCGGTGCGATCGACGCGAGTGGTGCGACCGGTGCCGGTGGTGGTCCTGCGGCGGACGCAACGGGTGCCGGGGGCGCGGGTTTCGGGGACGTCAGCTTCGGAGGCGTCGGTTCCGGGTGCTCTGGGGCCGCGTCTTCCTCGGCCGGTTCGGAAACGGGCTCGGGTTCCTCGGGCTTCATCGGCGGCAGCGGCGTGCTGGAGGCAACGACCGGGATCTGCACGGACGTCGCCGTGACGGGCACCGCGACGGGGCTCGGGCTCGCCGGTTTCGTTTCCTGGTGCGGCTTTTCCGGTGTTGCGGGGTTCTGCGACGCTGCTGGAACTCCCGCCTCGGCGGCGGACGCAACGTGCGGCAGCGCCACCGGCTCGACCCGTTCTGCTACCGGGGTCGGCGCCACCACCGGAAGTTCCGCCGACTGCGGTTGTGACAACTTCGGGAGCGGCGTGGCCGGTCCCAGCGAGGTGGGCGCCGGAGGACCGGCGGTCACGTCCGCAGCCGCAACCTCCGGAACGGCTGGTACCGCCGGCGCCGCTGCGCCCGGTTCACCGGGACGCCATCCGTCACCGACGGGCCGCATCCGGCCTTCGGCGTCGACGGTCACCGGGAAGACGATGCGCAGCGGTTCGGTCGACTGGTGACGTAGCGGTTGCGGTGACTCGGCGGAGTGCGCGGCCTCCGGCTCAACCGCCGGAACACCGGGATCAGGGGAGACGGGTAGCGCCGACGCCATCGGCAGCTGCGACGTGACCTGCGCTGCGGTCGGGTCGGCGCGGCGGGGTGCTGACGAAACGCCGCTCGGAGGAGCGGGGACCCACGCGACCGGATGTCCCGTGACGCCGGCCGGCAGCGCACCGGCACCGGATTCCCAGGGGTGCGAGCGCAGCGGCGCGTTCGGGGTGACCGAGATGGCCGGTCCAGGTCCTGCGGTTCCGAGCACGTGCACGTCCACCTGCAGCGACGCGGCGAGACGCCCCAGGTGGTCCGGTCCGGTGTGCGGCGTCGCGATCAGCCGGAGGCGTTCGCGGGCGGCGGCGGGCAGGTCGTTGGCGAGGCGTTCCACCGCGAGGAGGACGCGCTCGGGCGGCGGACCACCGGCCGAGCTGACCACGAGGTTGACCGCATCCGGTGAGATCGGCAGTCGCGAGGCGACCGGGTCGACCGGCACGCGAACCGGACGGACGAGCAGTCCGGCGGCCAGGACGTCGACGAGCCAACCGTCCTGCAACCAGAAGGTGCCGGCGCCGGCGCCGGTGAGCCCGGACACCGGTGGCAGCCAGTTGCGCGGGATCGGCGGGGCTCCGGGCTGGTAGGTGCTCTCCAGCACGAACGGCAGCCAGGTGGGTTCACCCGAGGCGTCGTGGACCAGCCACGTCTGCCCACCTTCCGGCAGGTACTGGGGCACGGCGTGGCAGCCGTGCACCGCTTGCCCGATCAGTTCGGCGAGCTGTTGCGCGATGGGCCGCACGCTCACCGGTTCGGGCCCGTACCCGATCAGGCCGAACGTCTCGCGCAGCGGGGTGGGCAGGCCACCGACGAAGGCGGCGAGCGCTTCAGCGGCGGGCAGTGGTTCGCCGGGCGCTCCGACGACGATCGCCAGCCGGTTGCGGGACAGCGGAACCCGGAAACCGATGTCTCCGTGTGGTCTGGGCGGCTGCCCGGCGGCGCGCACCCAGACGCCAGCTGGGATGGGTGTGATGCTGATGCGCGGGTCGATCGGCCGGGTTCGCAGGCTGGCGGACAGCCCGTCCTGCCACTCCGGGACGGGATAGCGGGGTCCGTCGTGCAGCTTCGACGATCCGGGCCGGAAGCCGACCCAGCCGGTCTGCTCACCGGCGGAGAAGAGCTCGCCGCCGGGAAGCATGACGAGTTCTCCGTCGGGGGCGAGGACCTCGACGTCGAGCGCCTCGGACAGCCTCAGGGCCAGCGGCCGGGAACCGTTCGGGGCGGCGAGGCCCGCCCGGGGCGAGAGCAACCTGATCGCGGGTAGGCCGACGCCTTCGGGACGCAGTTCGGCGCGCAGCCGCGCCAGCACCTCGGGTTCGAGCTGGTCGAAGACGGACAGCGCGGTCTCATCGACGTAGACCTGCGTGCGCCCGTCCGCCAGGGTGAACGGCGGCGCCATCGGCGCACGCGCGTCCTCCGCGCGCACGACCACGCCTGCACCCGTTCGTTCTACGACCAACGCGCCCATGTGCTGCCTGCCTCCTCCCTCTGGCCCCGCTTCTTTCACGGATGGCGAGCGCGGAGGGGTTCAACTGTTGATGAGCCGTCGCCGAGCGGGTTTCACCGTCGGCGGTAGGACGACGAAGGCGGGTGGTCGTCGTAGTCGTCTTCGTCGTAGGACGGGGAGCGGCGCCGCCTCGAAGACCGACCGAGACCGAGATCGGTGTCCCGGGTGAAACCACTACCGGGGTCGGCGTGCGGGTCGTAGCCGCGATAACCCGGGACGAAATCTCTGTTCTCCACATTGGACAACCGAGGGGTCGTTCCCGGCAGGATCGTCCGACGCCCGTCCGGCCCTTGGTGAAAATGGCCGCTCACGGTCATCGCCGAGTGGATGTTGCGCCGGTCAACGTGCCGAACCGAGTCCCATTCCGACTGGTACTGCATGCGGTCCAGCAGGTCTCGCGGCAGGTTCTGCGACGCCATGTGGATCATGTTGCCGGACGACTCGATCTGGTAGATCTGCCCCGACATCGGCACGTACCAACGACCGTGGTGCCGGACCGGCTCACCGCCGTCGGGCACCACGAACTGGTGCGCCGCCGCCGAACTCGGCGTCACCGACACGTACCCCGAATTCCGCGCCGCATCACCACCGTGCACGTGACTGACCAAGTTGTAGTTGGTTCCCCAGGCCGTCATCCCGTCGCGGAAGATCACTTCCGGCGGGCGCGTGTCGCCTCGGTACATCCACTGCGGGCGCGGCGGGTTCGAGCGCAACTGCGGGTTGTCCAACCGCACCAGACCGGCCGGCTGCGCCGGAACCGCCCGGGACGAACCGCTCGAATACGACGGTGCGGCCACGTACGTCGAGTACGACGGCGCGTGCCGACTCGACGACGAATGATGCGAGCGGTGCGACCGGGAGGACTCGTGCGAGTAGCGGTAGCGGTCGTCCGGTGAAACACCGGGCGAGACGTCGGACGGGTTGGTCCCGCGCTGGGTGCTGGGCGTGCTGCTGGGTACGGGCGGGATGACCCCGTCGGTGGCCAGTGATCCGGGCAGGTGCGGCGAGGCGATCTCCATGATCTGCCGCATGTGCCGGTCGAGGATGCGGTAGTCGCCACCGGGCTGGTGCACGTCCATCAGGTCACCGGGCACCGGGCTGTCCGCGGTGTCCAGCAACTGCCGCGGATGCGGGTAGGCGTCCCGCACCCCGAAGAAGTGCATCACCTCGTGGGTGAAGTCCGACGGGCTCGCTCCCGCGGCCCAGCGGTGCTGGTCCATCGGGTTCTTCCGGTCGTCGGGCACACCCGGGACCACGTCGACGATGCCGTCCGCGTCGGCCGGGTCGTCGACGAAGGTGACCTTGCCGTGCGCTCGGACGTCGGGGCCGGGCAGCACGTTCTCCGGTTGGTTGAGCAGCCGCTCGATGCCAGCGGCGGTGTTGGCGCGCACGGTCGCGAGGTCCGCCAGGTTGACCCCGTCCGCGGCGCGCAGGAGCAGCTTCGTCTCGAAGTTCCAGCGCCCCGGCTCCGGGGTGAGCGTGTAGCGGATCTCCTGCCGGATACCGCTCTCCGGACCGCGCTGGATCGTCTGGCGACCGCCCTCGCTGTCCAGGACGAACGCGTTGTCCAGCGGCTTCCACCGCTCGGATTCGACGGTGAAGGTCGGGGCTTGCTGCGGGCTGGGCCGCGGCTCCGCGGCCGGGGGCGCGGTTTCCGGGGTGGCGCTGTCGGCGGTGACCGGGTTGTCGTCGCGGACGACGCGCGGCCGTGATCCGTCGGGCTGGAAGCTGCGCCACTGGAGCTTGCCCCGGCCGTTGTCGACCAGCGCCACGACCTCCTTGCCGAGGTCCCTGGCGACCCGGGTACCGCTGTCGGCGAACTCGACGCCGCGCCCACCGGGCTCCGGGGAGGGAACCAGCACGACGCGGTTCGCGCCGGGGTCGATCTGCGCCGCCACGGTCTCGGTGCTGACCGGCCCGGCCGGGGCCTGGATCCGGGGGCTGTCGGCGATCGAACCGGGCACCCGAACCGAGCCGGGGCTGCTCTGGCCACCGGGTGCGGGGGCTGCTCCCGGTGAATCGGCCTGGCCTGGCGGAAGTCCCGGTCGCCGGTCGTAGTAGTACCTGTCGCTCGACGTCGGGTAATACCGGGACGACGACGAGCTCGTCACCGGGTAGTAGGACGACGACGTCGCGTACGTCGAGGAGGCCGGCACCGACCGGATCGACTCGTGCGACGACCGGCTGGGCCGTGGAGGTGCGAGTCCGAGATCGGTGTTGCGGCTGAACCCGCTGCGCGGATCCGCGTGCGGGTCGTAACCCCGGAAACCAGGTACGTAGCCGCGGTTCTCCACATTGGTCAGCTGAGGGGTCGTGCCTGGCAGGATCGTGCGCCGCCCGTCCGGCCCCTGGTGGAAGCGGCCGCTGACGGTCATCGCCGAGTGGATGTTGCGCGGGTCGACGTGGCGGACGGAATCCCACTCGGTCTGGTACTGCATGCGGTCCAGCAGATCCCGAGGCAGGTTCTGCGAGGCCATGTGGATCATGTTGCCGGACGACTCGATCTGGTAGATCTGCCCCGACATCGGCACGTACCAACGACCGTGGTGCCGGACCGGCTCACCGCCGTCGGGCACCACGAACTGGTGCGCGGCCGTCGCGCTCGGGGTCACGGACACGTAACCGGAGTTGCGGGCAGCATCGCCACCGTGCACGTGGCTGACCAGGTCGTAGTCCCGACCCCAGGAAGTCATGCCGTCGCGGAAGATCTCCGCAGGCGGCCGGGTGTCGCCCCGGTACATCCACTGCGGGCGCGGCGGATTCGCCCGCAACTGCGGGTTGTCCAACCGCACCGGACCGGCCGGCTGCGAGGACGGGACCGCCGTTGAGGACGACGGGGTCGTGTACGACGACGAGTGGTGCGAGCGCGGCCCGTGCGACGACCGGGACTGCTGCGACCGCCCTCCGTAGGGGTCGTGATGCCCGCCGTGGTGCCGTCGAGGGCGGTCGCTGGGCGGGACCGCCGGCGAGACGTCGGACGAGTTTGTCTCGCGCTGCGAGTCGAACGTGGTGCCCGACGCCGAGGGGATCACGCCGTCGGTCACCAGCGATCCGGGCAGGTGCGGCGAGGCGACGTCCATGATCTGCCGCATGTGCCGGTCGAGGACCCGGTAGTCGGTGCCGGGCTGGCGCACGTCCATCAAGTCACCGGGCACCGGGCTGTCCGCGGTGTCCAGCAGCTGCCGCGGATGCGGATAAGCATCGCGCACCCCGAAGAAGTGCATCACCTCGTGGGTGAAGTCCGACGGGCTCGCTGCGGCGGCCCAGCGGTGCTGGTCCATCGGGTTCTTCCGGTCGTCGGGCACACCCGGGACGACGTCGATGGTGCTGTGGGAGTCGGCCGGGTCGTCGACGAAGACGACGTTGGCGCGCGCCTCCACGTCGGGGCCGGGCAGCACGTGCGCCTGCCGGTTGACCAGCTGCTCGATGCCGGCGGCGGTGTTGGCGCGCACGTTGGCGAGGTCGGCCTGGGTGACGCCCTCAGCAGGCCGCAGGTGCAGCTTCGTCTCGAAGTTCCAGCGGCCGGGCTCCGGGGTGAGCGTGTAGCGGATCTCCTGCCGGATGCCGCTCTCCGGGCCGCGCTGGATCGTCGGCTGCGCGCCGCTGTTGTCGAAGACGAAGGCGTTGTCCAGCGGCTTCCACCGCTCGGCCTCGACCTCGAACTTCGGCAGCGGTTCATCGGCGTCCAGGGGGTGCTCGGCCACCGGCTGCTGGGCGGGAGCAGGCGGGACCGCGGGCAACCGGTCGCGAATGGATTCGGCGATCTGTGCGCTGGCGGGATCGGCGAAGAACTCCTCGGCGCGCCGCGAACCGAAGTCGTCGATGCCGGTCGAGTAGGCCACCGCGGCGAGGATCTCGCGGTCGGTGTTCTGCTGCGTCACCCCGAGGGAGCGGACGTCGATCTCGACGCTGCGCCCGGTCTCCTGCGTGTTGGCGGTGGGCTGGCGCGGTTGCCCGGTGCGTTCCAGGGCGGCCGGGACGAAGTGCGCGTCGCTCTTGGAGTTCCCGCTGCCCGGAGCGGAGCGGGCCGGTCCGTCGTGCCCGCTGAGCCGGTAGTTCCCGTGCAGGTCGGAGCTGATCTGGTCCGACAGCGCGCCGCCGACGACGTCACCGTCGTCGGTGATGTGCCGCTGCTGGGCGTTGCCGCCGGGGGCAGCCGGGAATCCGGCCATGCGGTTGGGCTGGCCGGTGTAGGGGTTGGTCTCGGGCGTGACGCCCAGCACCATCGTGTGGTCGTCCAGCCAGGGCAGGGCGAAGTACTTCTGCTTGCGCCACTGGCCGTCCTGCCCCTGCTCGAGCAGGTTCCCAGAGCGGTCGAAGTGCCTGCCGCGTCCATCGGTCCTGGTCTCGTCCGGGCGGATGCCGTTGTCCTGCACCGCGTTCGGCGGAGCACTGGGCGCGAGGTCGGTGTTCTCGCGCCGGAGGTCGTGCAGCGCCAGCTCGTTCTCGGCGATCTGCCGCCCGACCTGGTCGAGCTTCTCCACGTCGGGTGCGGTGACTTCAGCGGCGGCGCGGTGGATGATCTCGACCTGTCGCGCGTCCGGCCGCGGACCACCGTCGAGGTGCAATTCGGACATGGCGCGAACTGCGTCGGCGATGCCGTTGAGCCGGTTGATCAGCTTGCCGTGCTGCGAGTTCAGCTCGGCCAGTTGGTCCTCGAGAACCTGGACCTGCTGGGCCGCCTGCTCGGGATCCTGCGCCGTGCCCGCCGGTTCCCGATCGGCCACGTCCTGGGGTGCGGGTGCCTGGTCGGAGTTAGGGGTGGTCGCGGGTGCGGTCAGCGGTGGGGTTTCGAACGGGGCGTGCTCGCCGTCGCGGACGTCGAACTCCACCGTTGTGCCGGTGAACCCGTTGGCGCCTTCGCGGCGGTGCTCGGACCAGAACGGCGAGAAGTGCGGCTTGGAGCGGATCACCACGTCGTAGTGCGGTATCGCGGTGTAGCGGCGCCACTCCTGCTGCCGGGTGCGGGTGTTGTGGCTCTGCTCCAGCGCGGCGGTCGAGGTGTCGGAGTCGGAGACGGCCCGCGAGGCCGAGTTCTCGGCGTTGCTCCAGTTCGCGTTGTGGATGGCCATCATGCCGAATCCGGCATCGGCACCTCGGGTGTTGGCTTCGCTGGAGGTCTGCCCGGACTCCTGCCCGTGCTTCTCCTCGTGCTGCGCCTCGGTCCAGGAGTGCATGAACCGCGGGTCGGTCAGCCGGGCCTTGACCTGCACCTCGTAGTCCACGGCCAGGAACCGGTCGTGCACCCGGAAGGTGCTGGTGTGTCCGTCGTCGCTGAGCAGCTGCCGGTCCGCGCCGATGTTCGGCACGATCATGTCCGGCGAGAACAACGCGTCGATCTTGCCGCGGTTGGGCGTCCCCGCTCCGAACCAGCGGTTCACCAGGTCCTTGTGACCGCGCGCGTCGACGATGGCGTCGACGGTCTGCTGGGTCAGCTGCGGGTCCCGGGTGCTCTTGGCCAGCTGGAACGACGGGGTCTGCCGGGCCGCGCCGGTGATGTCGCGCCCGGTACCGGCGGGCGTGTGGTTCGCGGGCTGGTCGAGCAGGAACTCGGGGAGGTTCAGGTCGACCTCGCCCCGCGTCTGGGACAGCTGCGGTGGCAGCGTGACCTCGCGCAGCTCGGGGTTCCGGTAGGCGCTGGAGCCGACCGCGCCTTCGGTGAAGGTCGACAGCAGCAGCGGCGGGACGCGGAACTTGTGCACCGTGAAGTTGACCTCCACGGGTGCCCGGACGCCCACGTGGTTGCCGGTGTCGGAGCGGTCCTGGCGGAAGGTGTCGACCTCGTTGGCCTGCTCCGCGCTGCTCTCGGCCGACCAACCGGCGACCGGCATGGGGGCAGCGGTGCCGCCCGCTTCGGTGGTCGGCACGATCGGCCACGCGGTGAGCGACAACGCGGTGGCCACGCCGCGCGAGGAGTCCTCCCCTCGCCCGCGCACGCCGAGGGTTTCCACGTAGCCACCGGTCTCGGCATCGCCCCGGTCGATGATCTCGGCGCCCGGTTGCTGCTCGGCGGTCGCGGTGAAGGTGTAGTAGTGCGAGCCGAACCACCGCGACCGGAACATGGTGCGCTGCCAGCCGCCGTTGAGCATCTCGCGGACGTCGGCGGGGTTGTCCAGCGCGCGCAGCGCGTTGGTGGCGTCGAACAGCGGTGCCGGGCGCCCGGAACCCGGGGTCCAGCCCGGGAAGAGCTCGGGCGCGGCGTGGTAGAGCGCCCGGATCGCGTCGTCCGACAGGCGCTCCGGCGTTTCCCGCTGCTGCGCCTGGCCGTCCTGGTCGTGGGTGGTGTCCTGGTTCTGCGCGGTGGCGTCCGGCGCGTCGCGGGTGAACCCGGAGACGACGACCGAGCGGTCGAGGCCCTTGCCGAGGTCGCGCAGCAGCGGCAGGTCCTCGGTGAGCCGGGCGTCGGGGTGCGTGGTCACCGGGTTCTGCGGCTTGGCGTAGAGCAGCCCGTCGGGGACGACGATCTCCACGCTGTCGCTCTGCGCCCCGGTCGGGTAGGGGCTGATCGCGTCCCAGCGGTGGTTGGGCTGGCCGAACAGCTGCTGCCAGGCGTCGGCCCGGACCTTGAGCACCAGGTCACCGGTGTAGAGCTGCATCGGCGCCTTGACCTGCGAGGACGCCTTGGTCGAACCGCTCAGCGAGTCGTCGTTGCCGTGCCCGGTCGACATGGACACGCCCGCGCCGGCGTCGGCCATCGAGCCCCAGAAGTTGAGTCCGATCTCGCCCTCGGTGCCCCTGCTGGTGCCGTCGGAGACCGACATGCCCGTCTTGTTGGTGGTCTCCCACGTCGAGTTGCCGGGCACCGGGCCGAGCGGCCGCTCGTTGTGCACCCGCATCTCGAAGGCGCCGCGCTGAACGCGGTCGAAGAACCAACCGGCGTGCGGGCCCTCGTCACGCACCTGCGGGGTGTGGAACATGCCGGGGAGCCGCGTCTTCCACCACTGCGGGTCCACGTCGAGCAGGTGCGCGGGGTCGCTGTGCCGGGGGTCGGTGCTGCCGCCGTGCGCGATCCAGCGGCGGAACCGCTCGAACTTGCCTTCCTTGGCGCTGCGCGCGGCGTCGCGCTGCATCTCGTGGAAGGCCTGGTTGGCCTTGTCGTAGAGGTCGACGACCGAGATCACGGCGGTGTTGTTCATGTCGACGCGGTTGCCGTCGTCGAGACCGCGCCCGGCGGTCGGCTCCGGGTCTCCCGGGTGCCAGCCCGCGTCGGCGTCGAGCATGAAGCTGGCCACCCGGTAATCCGCCTGGCCGAGCACCTGCATCGTGGTGGCGGGTGTCTTGCGGCTGAACGGGTTCCGCGCCGAGGTGTCGGTGGCCTTGAGGTCCCATGCGATGTCGCGGGTGATGCGGTCGGCCTTGCCCTCGTACTTGATGCGCTGCTCGGATTCGAGGCTGTCGCCGTGGCCGCTGGACTTTCCGCGGGTCCAGCTCCCGCCGAGACCGCCGATTCCGCCGACGTAGCTGTTGGCGCCGTAACCGGAGGGCCGGATCGTGGTGCGGGCCATCACCGCGAGCAGTGCACCGACTCCGAGGCTGGTCTTGAAGCCGGTCTTCCAGCCGCTGCCGCGTTTGCGGGTCGCGCTGAACTTCACGTCGTTGTCGAGCGTGCGGCGTCCCGTCACCTCGCCGAGGCCGCCGGTGAGCTCGAAGCTGAACTTGCGCCCGCCCGCGGTGACGTCGACGGTCACCGGCTTGCCGTCGCCGGTGAGGTCGTCGAACTTGGTCATCACCTTGTAGGGGCCGAGCCCACTGAGGTCGCGGTTGACCTGGTTCCAGTCGACGGTGCCCGGATCGGCGCCGAGCGCGGTGAGCCGCTGCTGGATGTGCTGTCGCGCCTGGTCGCGCAGCTGTTCAGTGCCGCGGACTCGCACGACGTTCTTGAACATGCCCTCGCCGTCGATCACGGTGCGGATGCGTTCGCGCTGTTCGGCGTCGGGCACGGCGGTCGGGGTCGCGGTGGCCGGCGTGCCGCCGGGGTTGAGCGCGTCGTTGAGGACCTGCTCGAACTCGGGGACGTCCTCGTTGCGCACCCACACGTAGGTGGCGCCGTCGGTGGGCGTCACCGCGACCGGGTCGGATTCAGCCTTGCCACCGGGCCGGGAGGTGATCTCGGCGGCCAACGACAGGTCGATCCGGTAGCGCTGCGCGCCGTCGGATTCCAGCGACTTGTCCTTGTTGGTGCCCGCTTCCCGGCCGGTCTGGGACTCCTTGCGGCTGGAGGTCAGCGAGAGGACCCCGATCGGGCCGACCTGCAGCGGGCTGATGTTCCCGTCGATCTTGGCCTCGCCGGAGGTGAACAGGCCGCGGAGCCGGATTCCGCCGATAGCCCGGGATCCGATGCTGTTGGAGACTCCGGTGTCCTTGGTGTTGCGCAGGATCTCGCCGGTGCGGATCGGCTGCGGGTCGCCGACCTTCTCGAACCCGCGCACCTGCGGTTCGACCTTCACCTTGACCTGCGGGTGCTTCGACCAGTTCTTGCCCGGCATCCGCAACCACTTGGGGTAGGTGGTGCGCTGGCTGATGTCGATGCCGTTGACCAGGCCCTCGGAGGTCTCCTCGACGAACTGCGAGGAGTCGACCTTGTCAGCGATCCCACCGCTGAGCGTGGTGTCCTTCTTCGCCCAGTCCGGCAGGTTGGACATGACGTTGCGGTTGAGCCGGCCGATGCCGGCGTAGCCGTCGAGGTTGGCGATCAGCTGCTGGACCTCGGCCGGGACCGGGACCGGTGCACGCGGGGCCGGCGTGTTCTGCGTCGTGCTGTCCTGGTCCTGCGGGTGGGTCGACGTCTGCTGATCGTTCTGGCTGGCCTGCACGGCTGGTGCCGTCGTGGTCGGGTTCGTGCCGGCCGGTGCGGGTGCCGGACGGGGCTTCTCCAGCACCGTCTCCGGGTAGGCGAGCCGGACCGTGGGGTCGAAGCGGGAGCTGCCCCTGTTGCCGTCGGACTCCCACTGGACCTCGAAGTTGACGTCGAAGGCCTTGTGGTGGCCGCCGAGCTTCGCGGTGCGCTCGCGGGTGTTGCCGGTCTTGTCCGAGACGCTGCTGGTGCGGCTCTCGCCCCAACCGAGGAACGGCATGACGCGCAGGTTCAGCGAGGTCGCGGCGACCTCGATCGCCGAGTCGACCCAGCCGACGACGACGTTCTGCCGGAGCTTGCGGGACACGGCGTGGTTGGAGATTGACCGGCTGGCGCCCTCGTGCTTGCTGCTCTGCGACGGGGTGTTGTGCACCTCGGTTTCGGAGGCGGCGACCGGGGCGACGGTGCCGGGATCCATCCGCACGTGCACGCTCTGCGCACCGTCGCGGGTGGGCACCTGGAAGCTGCGACCGCTGGCGAGGATCTGCAGCAGCCCGAGTTCACCTCGGGTGTTCACCAGGTGCTGGAACTGCTGCCGGAGTCCGGCCTGCACCGTCGGGTCGACGTCGATCTTGGAGGCGATGTTGGCGGCCAGCGGCGCGTCGCGGCCCGGCGACCAGACGCCGTCGCTGGGCAGCAGCCGGGAGTTGCCGGAGATGATGCCGTCGCGGGTGAGCTCCGCCGGGCGCGGCGTCTCCTCCACCTGCGCGGTCATGTCGGCGGCGAAGGAGTCCGCGGCGCGGGCCGTCTCCGGCAGCACCGGCGGGGAGGTGACCTGCGACGGGTCGGTCAGCGTCAGGTCGAGGGGCGCATCCTGGTCCAGCGCCGCGAAGATGTCGTCGTTCGCGGCGGTGTCGGTGTCCGTCCGGTCCTGGTCCTGCTGGCTCGTGCTCCGGTCGTTGGAGTCCTGCACCGGACGCTGGTCGTTGGAGTCCTGCGCCTGGCCCTGGTCCTGAGTGGACTGCTGGTGCTGCGCGGCGTCCTGGTCCTGGGACCGCTGGGCGTCCACAGCTCCGTCCGGCCGGGATTGCGAGGTGTCGACGGCGTTGCCGCTGGAATCGACCGCGACCGTGGCGTCGGAGTTCTCGGGCGTCGGGGTTCCGGGGATTTCCGGGACCGCTGTCTGCGAGGTCGCGGTGACCTCGGCGGCCGATGGCGAGGCAGTGCTGCTCGCACCGCCGTTCGTCGTGCCACCGCGCGTGTTCGACGGGTTCGAGTTCGACGGCGACTGGTTCTGCGACTGCTGCGCGGCCGAAGTCGTCGAGGCCTGCGAGGTCGAGCTGGTCGGCTCCGGCCCGGTCTGCCCCGTGCTGGGCATGCCGTTGACCGGCTGCTGGACGGGCGGAGCGCCGGTGCCGGTCGACTGGGCCGACTGCTCGGTCTCGCCCCGCTGCGACTGGTCGCGCTGCTGGGCCTGCGAGTCGGAGGTGCCCGAGCTCGCGTCGTCCGCCGGGTCCTGCTGGACCTGGCCGGGATCGGCCTGCGACTGCGGTGCCTGCTGCGTCGGACCGGACTCCACCTGACCGGGCTGGTTCACCTGCGCGCCGGAACCGACGGTCGTGCTCGACTGCTGCGTCCCGGCGCCGTCCTGACCGAACTGCTGCGCCGCCGTGTCCGGCGTGGTGCTCGCGATCACATCGGCGTCCGATGTGGACTGCTGCGGAGCCGCAGGGTCCTGCTGCGGCGCGTTGTTCTGCGGGAGGGGCTGCGCCGGATTCGTGCCAGCGTCCTGCGCTGCGGGAGAAGCAACGTCCCCGGGAACGCTCGGGCTGGTCTGCTGCCCACCGGCGCCCACCGGCGCCTGCGCACCGACCTCCGGCGAGGACGATTGCCCGCCGAACACCTGGCCGGTCGGGGACTGCGGATCGCCTTGCCCGATCATCGAGTCCGATGTGGACGAAATCGGGCTCTGCTGACCTGCGGTCGGCACCCCTGGCGAGATGTCCGGTTCGGAGGAGTTCGACGGCGAGAGACCCGGTGATGCATCACCGTTCGACGACGACCCCTGCCCCGAGGCGACCTCCGGACCGCCGGTGCCCACCGAGCCCTGGCCACCTCCGGCACCGACGCTGACGGTCTCCGCAGGTCCACCGTTCTCGGACCCGGTCTCGGAGCCGGGCTGCGAGGGGACCTGGGTCTGCGACTCGGTGATCGAGCCGTTGCCGGACTGCGCCGCCGGACCAGCCTCGAACTTGTTGCCCGATCCGCCGGAGGCACGGTTCGACTGCCCGGGGACCTGGCTCTGGGACTGCCCCAGCGAGCTCGGGTTCGCCGCCCCGCCCACGCCGCGGTCACCGCCGCCGGTGTTCCCGGAGCCGCTGGCTCCCCCGAGCCCCCCAGCGGCTCCGGCGACCACGCCGTCGCCGGAGATGCCTTCCGCGTCGCCGTCGATGCCCGAGGTGTCGAGGTCTCCGTCGCCGTCGAGCAGCGGCGAGGTGTCGGAGTCACCGCCATCGCCCTCGCGCTGCGCGGCCAGGAACGGGTTCTCGCCGCTGCCCGGGGTGAGGTTGCCGTACATGCCGGCGCCGATGACGCTGCCCAGGCTCCCCGCCAGATCGGCGGACATGCCCGCCGTGAAGGAGTACGGGTTGGCCTGGAAGCCCTTGCCCGTCATCGCGCTGTAGAGGCCCTCGGTGAAGAACTCGTGCAGGCCCTCCTCGACCGCGTCGGCCAGCCCGCGGCCGAACTTCTCGGCCCACATGCCCTTGAGCGTCATGCCCGCGTAGTTGCCGGGCGTGTGGGCGCCGAGATCGCGAGCGACGTGGGTGTTCATGTGGTTGGAGACCTGGGTGGCGAACTTGGCCAGCGAGGGCGCCTTCGGGAAGTCGTCGGCGAAGTTCTTGGCAGCGGCCTCCGCGGCGGCCTTGAGGATGTCGTTGTCGACCTGGTCGCCGATCCCCTTGACCAGGCCTTTCGCCAGCATGTTGCCCATCGCTCCACCGAGCGCGGCGAACGGCAGGGCCAGCGCGCCGCCGACCGCGCCCACGGCGGCGGCCTGCTTGGTGGCGTCCTCGTCCCAGTCGTCGCGGGTACCCCTGGCCATCTGGATGCCCTGGGCGGCGGCATCGATGGCGACCTGGAAGGCGATGCCGAAGATCTGCGCCTGGATGACGCGCATGAGCAGCCGGCCCCAGATGTTCTTCAGCAGGAACCGGACGATGGCGTAGCGGCCGGCCAGCCACGCCATGCTGGCGCCGAAGGTGGGACCGGCCATCGCGATGGCCCAGGCGATTTCGGCGAGCAGTTCGATCAACGACAGCAGGCTGACGAGCTTGACGTACTCGGTCTGCACCGAGAGCTGCTTGAGGAAGCCGGCGATCTGCTCGTAGCCGGTGGCGGCGGTTTCGATGTAGCCGTTGCTCTCGACGTACGGCGCCATGCGGTCGGCGAAGCGCATCGCCGCCTTGCCGTAGAACTCCGAGCGGATGAGCTTGATGGCCTGGGCGAGTTCGGGGGTCAGCTCACCCCGCAGCCTGTTGGCGGTGTTGCGCCACGACTCCGACAACTTCCGAAGTTGATCTTCGTTGATCTGCGGCCACTTCTCACCGGTCAGGACCATGAAGAGGTTTCCGACCTCTTCCGGAACCATGATCGCCATAGTCAGCCCTCAGCCCCTCGTCCACGCGCCACTGGGCTCGGCGCGACCGCAGGCCACGCCGAGCCCGCGCTCATGACTTCCTGCCGCTCTGGCTCACCTCGCTGGTCGCGGTCTCGTTCATGTCGTCGAAGGTCTTGCCGACGTCGACGACCTTCTCGCCGTCGGTGCCGATGCTCAGGCCGAGCATGCGCAGGAACTCCAGCCCGTCCTTCTCCCCGGGCTCGTACTTCGTGCGCAGCGTCTTGGCGATGTCGTCGTCACCTTCGATGGCGAAGGCGTTGCAGTCGTGGGCGAGGTCGGCGTAGATGGAGTTCGCGGTCTCGGCGATGCGGGTCAGGTCGACACCTCCCCGCTTGAGCGCCTCGATGTCCGCGGCGACCAGGTCGTTGTCCTCACTTGCCACGATCGGCCCCCTCACCGTCGTCGGCGGCGTCGGCCATGCTGTCGGCTTCGCGCACCGCCTCGTCGAACATCTCGTCCAGGTCGAACTCGCCGTTGACCATCTCGGTCAGCGCCGAGCCGAAGCCCGCGGGCGCCATCGCGCTGTAGGCGGCGATGGACTTCTGGTTGGCCTCGTCCTGGGCCTGCCGAACCAGCTCGACGATCTTGCTGGCCAGTTCGGCAGGCGCCATCGTGCGGTACCGGGTGCCGGAGAACTTCAGACCGGTGAGCCGCTGCCGGTGGTCCACCGTCGCGGATATCGAGCGGTCCTTGCTGGAGACCGTCGTGGTCTCCTGCTCGGCCCGCTCCTGCGCCTGCCGGATGCGCTCCTGCTGCTCCCGGAGGTCTGCCAGTGCGTTTTCCATCTGGTTGAACAGGGGAGATGACATCGCCGGTCACTCCCTCCTTCCCGGTACCTGCCTGGTCGGACTGGCTCAGCCCTGCCCTGACGTCGTCGCCTGGGTGGTCTGCTCCTGCTCTGCTGGGGTCGGCTGCTGCGGCTGGCGCGGCGGTCGCACCGGGCCTGCGGCGACCTGCTCGTCGACGTCGAAGTCCGCTTCGTCGGGCAGACCGATGACGCCCATGCCCGCGTCGGCGTTGGTGCCCCAGACGTCTTCGTCCTCGGACAGCCAGGTCTGCCGCTCGCGTTCGTTCTTGTCGTCCTGCTGGCCGCCCATGCCGCCCATCATCGGCGGCATGAACGGCATGCCGCCCATCCCCTGCTGCGTGGACGGGCCGTTGAGCTGCGTCATCCCCGGTGGCAGCGGCGAGGATTGCGAGCCGCCGAGGCCCGAACCCGCACCTGGACCCATGCCGAAGCCGGTCGTGCCGCCGCCCGCACCACCGCGCTGCTGCTCCGGACCGGTGCCGGAACCGCCGAGGCCGTCGGCCGAACCGTCCGGTGCGCCGAACCCGTCGGAGACGCTGTCGGCCGGGTCGGACACGCCGTCGAAGCCACCGGAACCGAGACCGCCTGCGCCGTCGCCGAATCCACCGGCACCGCCGTTGGCGGCGTCGCCGAGGCCCGCCCCGGAACCGAGATCGGCACCCGAGTCCGAGCCGAGGCCACCGGGGTCGAAGCCGCCCAGGCCCCCGTTGGCCGGGTCGCCCAAGCCCTCACCGGCGCCGGATCCGAGGCCGCCCGGATCGAATCCGCCCTGGCCGCCGGGCAGGTCGCCGAAGCCGCCTGCGCCACCGTTGGCGGGATCGCCGAGGCCCGCACCGGAGCCGAGGCCGCCATCGGCACCGGGCAGGTCACCGAGGCCGCCGGCACCGCCGTTGGCCGGATCACCCAGCCCCGCACCAGCACCCAGGCCGTCGTTGCCACCGGTACCGAAACCACCAGCACCACCATTGGCCGGATCACCCAGCCCCTGCCCAGCACCCAGGCCAGAGTCCGCACCACCCGGCAAACCGGTGTCACCGAAACCACCAACACCCCCGTTCGCCGGATCGCCGAGGCCTTCACCTGCGCCGGGGATCGGGTTGCCGTGGGAGTCCAGGGGCACACCGGCCATGCCGCCGGGTCGGTCCTGGTCCTGCTGGCCCGCCGCGTCGCCGAATCCGCCGGCGCCGCCGTTGGCGGGGTCGAAGGAGCTCTCGGTCAGGCCGCTGTCGACCAGACCGGGTTGCTGGGTGCCGTCGCCGAGTCCGCCCGCACCGCCGTTGGCGGGGTCGTCGTTCTGGCCGAAGTCGCCGAAGCCGCCCGCACCACCGTTGGCCGGGTCGCCGTTGGCGGTGGTGCCGGGCTTGTTGCCCGTTCCTCCGCCGGTGCCGCCGCCCAGGCCGAGGCCGCCGGGGCCGACGACCGGTGGGGGCGCGCCACCGTTGGCGCCGTTGTCCCCGGTTCCGAGACCGGAGTCACCGCCGAGCCCGTCGCCACCGCCGAGACCACCGGCGCCACCGTTGGCGGGATCGCCGCCGAGTCCGCCCAGGCCGTCGCCACCACCGGGGCCACCGGCACCGAGTCCGTCGCCACCGCCCAGGCCGCCGACGCCACCGTTGGCCGGATCACCACCGCCGGGGCCCCCGAGGCCGTCGGCTCCCCCGCCGAGCCCGTCACCGCCGCCGAGACCACCGGCGCCGCCGTTGGCGGGTTCACCGCCGCCCAGGCCCTCCGGGCCGCCACCGGCGCCGCCGAGACCGTCGCCGCCGGGTGGCGGGACGTTGGCGTTGCCACCGGGCGGGGGCACGTCGGTGTTCCCGCCGGGGGGCGGCGGGATGTTGGTGTTGCCGCCCGGGGGCGGTGGCAGGTTCGTGCCACCGCCGGGAGGCGGGGTTGTCGGCGGGGTGTGCGGGGCGCTGGCCTCCGGCTCGGTGAGCTCCTTGATCGCCGACTGCGTGTACTTGAGCTCTTCCTCGAGGGGCTTGAGCGCTGCTGCCGCCGCGGTGTCCAGCGCCTTGAGCTCGGTGAGCGCGGCGTTGGTGATCTCCGTGTTCATCTTGTCCCACGGACCGGCGGTGACCAGGTTGCCTTCCTTGAAGCTGGCCAGCGAGGTGTTGATGTACTCCTGGGCTTCGGAAGTGCTCTTGCCGTCGAGCTGGTAGTTGGGCGCGCCCTGGACGAGGCCGACCCCGTTGGTCAGGAAGTCGTAGAGCTGGTTCTCGTAGTCCACCCGCTTGTTGTTGGGCAGGTAGAGGGCGCGGTTGCGGAAGTCGTAGAACGCCTCGGCGAGGCCCTTGATCGCCGCTTCGATCTTGTCACCGAGGTTCTTCAGCGCCACCGAGACCGCGACGCCGCGGTCGATGGTGAGCTGCTCGTGCATGCCTTCGAGCTTGTCGGCGTTCTGGTCCATGCGGCCCTGGATGACGGAGGCGGCCTTGCCGCTGAACCCGGATTCCTCGGAGTCCAGCGACTTGGCCCAGGAGCGGAAGTCCTTGCCCGTCCCCTCCAACCACACCTCGTACTTGCCGACGAGGTCCTGGGCCTGGCGCAGGGTCGGCAGGTCCAGGGTGCCGCTCTTGCCCGACAGCATCTCGCCGACGATGACGCCGGCGTCGTTGATCGCCTGGGTCCACGCGTCGGCGGCGGCGGTGTTGCGGTTGACCCGGTAGTAGACCCGGTCGAAAGCGGTGTAGGTGAGGTCTTCGGTGGGGGCGACCCGGTTGGTGAGGTCTTCCTTGAGCTTGTCGCCGGTGAAGTCGGCGTCCTTGCCGCCGGCTCCACCGTCGCCGCCGCCTGCGACCTCGAACCACTTGACGCCTTCGGCCTTGGACTTCAGGTCCGGCCCTTTTCCGGTCAACGCGCTGAGCGCCTGGAAGAACGTCCAGTCGCTGCTGGGGCCTGACAGGTCCGCGTTCTCGGGCATGGGCTTTCTCCTGCTCCTGGGCTGATGCCGTCAGCTGAGGTCGATCAACGAGGGGATGGACCGACTCAGGCGGCCGGGGTCTGCGTGCCGGAGAGGTCCGGGTAGTCCTGGACGAACTCGGTCGCCGAGTAGGTGGCGAGGTCGTCGGTGTCCTCGAAGACGCGCTTGGCGTCGTTGAGGGCGTCGGTGAACTTGCGCCAGTCCTTGCTGGTCTTCTCGTTCATCGTCTCGGCGGACTTGCCGAGCGCGCCGAGGGATTCGTTGAGCGACTGGATCGCCGGCCACTCCGGGTTCCCGGCGTGGACCCGCTCGCCGAGGTCGGCGGCGAGGCGGATCCCGGAGCTGGCGCCCAGGAACTGCTTGCGGAGCTCACCTTCCCGGGTGTCGACGTCCTTGATCAGCTTCTCGTACTGACCGCTGTCGAACTTGGTCTTCGTCTCGTCGGCCACGAGCTCTCCTTCTTCACGGGGGAACGGGGATTCGGGTGCGGGCCGCTGCGCGTTGCGGCCCGCACCCGAACTTCAACCACCTGCGGGGTTCTCAGGACGGGAACTCAGCGAGCCGTTCCCGAGAACGGGCCCGGATCAGGCCATGATCTGGGCGCTGCGGTTGTCACCGTCCTGGAACGCCTGGGCGGCGTTGTTCGAGGAGGTGTGGCCGCTGCTGAGGCGGGTGTTCATCTCGGTGTAGGCCTGGTTCCACTTCTGCTGCTTCTCGGCCCACAGCGGCGCGGCCTTGCCCTGGGTGGCCTCGCCCATGTTCTTCAGGAAGCCGTTGAGCTCGTCGAGGATGTTGCCCATCTGACGAACGGCCTGCTGCAGCCCCATGTTGACTTCTTCGTAGGCCCCGTGCTGCACGCTGAACTGCGTCATCTCAATCTCCGTTCTGCGTAAGAGGATTGCTCGCCGTACCCCGCGAGCACTGGTGGATCAGACGATCAGAGGTTGGCGCCCGAAGCGGAGTCCGCTGCCTGCTGGGCCGCCTGCAGGGAGGCGTTGCGGACGTCCATCACGCGCTGGTTGAGCTGGTTGAGCTCGTTCTCGATGCGCGAGAAGTCGCCTGCCCAGACGCCGAACTTGTCGACCAGCATGCGGCCGGAGTCGGACACGTTGGCCTGGCCCAGCGAGGACGCCTGCGCCTGGACCTGGTTGTTGAGCTGGCGCATCTGGGACAGCGACTGGTTGGTCGCCTCGATGATCTGCTGCAGCTGAGAGTCGTTGAGGCCGTACTGAGCACCTGGTGCGGTCATCGGTTTCTCCTTGCGATGTGCGGGATTCGACTTGCGTAGTGCGGCCGACCGGGGCGGTCGGCATGTCATGGTGCTGCTTGCGCACCACCACCTGCGGCTCGCTCCGGTGCGAGGACCGGTCCGGTCGGCAGCAGCGAGAGCAGGTGCGCTGGAACCGGAACCGCGTCGGTCAGCCGATACCCGAGGGCTTCGGCCGCGCTCTGACCGGGCACCGGGTACTTGGCGCCCGAGTCGGTCACCAGGTAGAGGCCGGCGCCTGGCACGCCGGGCGCCGGCAGCGTGCGGGCGAGCACGCCTGCGCCGGGTTGGACGTCGATGCGATCGGCGGTGAACTCGTCGCTCTCGATGCCGGGTCCGCCGACCACGACTCCGCCCGCAGCGGGCCCGATGGCCAGCGTCGACCTGGCGCCGCGCGGTCCGGGTTCGACCTTCGCGCAGGGCGCGCCCGGGCCGGCGGTGGGCAGCAGCGCCGGTGGCTCGTCCGGCAGCTGCGACATCAGCGGGGACGAGGGCACTTGCCCCGCCGAGGCCATCGCCGCGGGTGAGAGGGCGCGGGGGCTCGGCTGCCCGCCGCCTGCCGGGTCGCCCATCGCCAGCGCCGCGGTGGTGCCGTTGACCGGCATCAGACCGCCGGTGGTGAGCATGTGCAGCGTCTGCGGCCGGCCGACGACGCTGACCGAGAACACCTGGCCGATGCGGGTGGGCTGGCCGCCGAGCGGCGGACCGGGCTGTCCTGCACCGGGCAGCTGCAGCGGCCCGAGGTCGGGACCGGCCGGCACGGCGTTGATGAAGGCGTCGCGCACGGGCAGCGCTGTGGAGACGTCGTAGCCGAGCACGGCGGCGACCCACGGGGCGCTGAGCTTCATCCGCTTGTCCCGCCACACCAGGTACTGGTCGCCGCTGGTGGATCGCACCAGCACGGCCTGGTCCTGCTGCGCGGGTTGGGCGTCTGCGGCGTCGCCGACGTGCAGCGCGACCGTGGGGTGCGGGGCCCCGGCGGCGTCGCGGGTGGTGGTGGCGCAGACCAGCCACGCCTGGCCCGCACCTCCCGCGCCGCCTGCCGGGATCCCGTCGGGGGCGCCGATGATGCCGATGGGAGTGCCGCGGGGGACTACGCTCAGCGTGGAGCGGGGCACCTCGGCGACCTCGCTCGCCCCGAGCAGCCGTGCCGACGCGTAGTTGAGCACCGGGCGCAGCGTGCCGTCGGTAGCCAGCACGTACTGGCTCCCGGTTTCCTTCTCGACGATGAGCTTGCCGGGCCGGGACCAGTCTGTGGCGCCGCCGAAGCCGAGGACACCGGCGACGGCGAAGCCGGCGACGATGAGCATCGACAGCATCAGGCCGATCACGTAGCCCAGCGGGGTCCGCCGCAGCGGCGGGTCCGGCGCGTCGGGTTCGCCCTGCACCAGGGCGGAGACGACTCGCGCGGTCATGAACGAGTGCGCCTGGACCTGATCACTCCGCGAGTGCACGACGACCTCCCCTCGGGCGGTTCGACGTCACGACCATGAGGCCCTCACGACTGCGTAGAGGTTCAGGGCGGCGAGGGTCATCGGGATGATCGCGATGGCGAGGGTGGTGTGCGCCCAGTCGCCGGCACGGCCCCAGTGCGGCAGCATGCGGCGACCGGGCAGCCTGCGGGCTCCGGCGAGCAGCAGCCCGGCGACGAGCACCAGCCCGCCGATGACGGCGATCCGCCCGGGTCCGGGGATCAGCAGGCACAGGGCGGTGATCACCGCGGCGAGCCCGACGAAGCCGGGCACCATGACGGCCACGCGCTGGCGGGAGCTGACGAACTCGCGGGAGTGCAGCAGGAGCAGGAACGAGGCGATCGCGGCCAGCGTCGGCGAGGCCCAGCCGGGGGTGAACGCGAGGATGCCGAGGCAGCCGGCGATGACGACGCCGAGCCCAGCGCACAGCGCGGTGAGGTTGAAGTCGGCCGCGGCGGTGCGGTCCATGAGCTCGCGGCCGGGTTCGGGGTCGATGCCTTCCTGGAACTGCTCGGCCGAGGTCGGCAGCGGCGGCACCTTCAGCCCCGCCAGCCACGCGGCGATGCGCGGAACCCGGGTCCCGACCAGCAGCGTCACGGCCAGCACGACGGCCGCCGCGCCACCGGCGGAGAGCATGTCGAAGGTGTTGAGCAGCCCGACGAGGGCCGTCAGGCCGGTGGCCAGCACCGCCGCGAGGTACCCGGCTCCGAATCCGCCGCCGACCAGGAACCGGCCGAGCACGATGGCGCTGGTGCACACGGCGGCGGCGGTCAGGCAGGGCGCGACGAGCTGGGTGTTCATCGCGATGACGGGCCGACCGATCATCGGCAGCGCCCATCCGGCTGCGGCGGCGAACGCGGCGCTGCCGGTGAACAGCACTTCGGCCGCGGCGCGGTCGCCAAGCGCCCGGGAGGACAGCGAGGCTCCGGCGAGCAGGATCAGCGCGACGCTGCCCGCGGTGATCGCCACCCACTGCCCGGCACCGATGCTGGGCAGCAGCACCAGTCCGAGCGCGAGGGAGGCGCCGAGCAGCGCGAGGAACGCTCGACGGGTGTTCTCCGGCCGCCACAGGTCCTTGCGCTGGTTGCGGATCCCGGTCGCCACGCCGTCGGCGAGGTCGTCGAAGTCGGCCGGCGGCAACTGGTCGTTGCGGGGCCGGAGGTGGAGGATGTCGCCGTCGTAGAGGCCCAGTGCGGCGGTGCCGAGATCCTCCTGCAGCGCGGGCTCACCGAGCCGCTGCAGGACCCAACCGTCGTGCTCCAGTCCCGCGTTACCGAGCCCGCCACCGAGGTGGTCGAGGAAGGTGGGCAGCAGGTCCGCGAGCGGAATGTGTGCGGGCACCGCGAGCTCGACGCGCGAGCTGGGGCCCTGGATCGTCAGTCGACACACCTCGCCTGCGGCGACCGCAGGCTGAGCCGTCGTTCCCGTCATACCCACCACACGGTGCCCGGCCCACGAACAGTTCAACCGTTCTGACGAATCACCTCATCGCTGCGACACGCCCGTGCACCAGCGGTCCTCACTCCCCGCGTTCGCCACCTCCCCCAGATCAGCCGAACTCTCCCGGACCAACGCGCGCATCGGGGTTTCGGACGCCGACCGGGATTTCGGGTGATGAATTCGTTGCTCCGGGTTCGCGGTTCCGGTTTGACCCGATCGGAGGCCGTCAGCCGTGTAGAGGGATGAGGGGTAGCAGAAAGGATCTGATCGCATTGAGTGTGACGCCGTTTCGGCGACCGGCCAGGCAGAAGCCCCCCACGATGCCCGATGGGGAACTGTCCTTGCAGGAGCCGCCCGTCATACCCGAGCAGGTCAGTGGCGGCTTCGGCGGTCTGTTGATGTACCTGCCGATGGCGCTGGGTTCCGGCGCCATGATGCTGATGTTCATGGGCCGCGGCGGTTCGGGCGGTTTCGGCGGCATCGGGCTCATCGTGGTGGCGCTGATGGCCGTGTCCATGCTGGCGATGGGTTTCGGCCAGATGGGTCGCAACATCGGCGAGCGCAAGCGCCGCCTCAAGGGCGAGCGCCGCGACTACCTGCGCTACCTGGGACAGATGCGCAAGCAGGTGCGCCAGGTCGCGCTGGACCAGCGAAAGGCGTTGTCGTGGCGGCATCCTGACCCGTCGGGCCTGTGGTCGGTGGCGATGAGCGGGCGGCTGTGGGAGCGCCGCCTGTCGCACGCCGACTTCGCCGAGGTGCGCATCGGCCGCTCGGCGCAGCGGCTGGCGATGAAGATGACGCCGGTGCAGTCCAAGCCGGTCGAGGACCTCGAACCGCTGTCCGCACGGGCGCTGCGCCGGTTCATCAAGGCCTACACCACTGTGGACGATCTGCCGACGGCCCTGTTCCTGCGCGGGTTTTCGCAGGTGCAGATGCGCGGTGACGCCGGTGCGACGCGCGGTTTGCTGCGCGCGGTGCTGGCGCAGCTGGTGACCTTCCACTCCCCCGACGACCTCAAGATCGCCGTGTGCGCCAGCCCGGACCGGGCGCCGGAGTGGGACTGGGTGAAGTGGTTGCCGCACGCCCAGCACACCAGCCAGCAGGACGGCGCCGGGCACGTGCGGATGCTGACCAGCACGCTCGCCGAGCTGGAAGCCCTGGTCGGGCCGGACCTCAACGACCGGGGACGGTTCGAGGCGGGCGCGAGCCCGACCCGCGACGAGCCCTACGTGGTGGTCGTCCTCGACGGCGTCGGAACCCCGGCCGAGTCCCGCCTGGCCGGTGCCGGTTACCGCAACGCCACCGTGCTCAACCTGGACATGTCCGGTCCCGCCCAGCGCACCACGCTGCGGCTGGAGCTCTCCGACGAGCAGATCGAGATGATCCGCCTGAACCGCTCCGGCGCCGAGGTGCGCACCGAGCTGGGCACCCCCGATTCGCTGAGCCTGTCGCAGGTCACCTCGCTGGCGCGCACGCTGGCCCCGTTCCGGCTCAGCGCCACCACCGACATCGTCGAGCCGATGGTCACCGACTTCGACCTGGGCGCGCTGCTGGAAGTCGGCGAGATGGACCAGCTCGACGCCGCCCGCACCTGGGCCCGAACCTCGCAGCAGGACCGGCTGCGGGTGCCGATCGGCATCGCCGAGAACGGCACCAAGATCGAGCTCGACATCAAGGAATCGGCGCAGGGCGGCATGGGGCCGCACGGCCTGCTGATCGGCGCGACCGGTTCGGGCAAGTCGGAGCTGCTGCGCACGCTGGTGGTCGCGATGGCCATCACGCACTCCTCCGAGGTCCTGAACTTCGTGCTGGTCGACTTCAAGGGCGGCGCGACGTTCCTCGGCCTGGACGAGCTCCCGCACACCTCGGCGGTGATCACCAACCTGGCCGACGAGGCGCCGCTGGTGACCCGCATGCAGGACGCGCTGCAGGGCGAGATGGTGCGCCGCCAGGAGCTGCTGCGCTCGGCGGGCAACTACAGCTCGCTGCTGGAGTACGAGAAGGCCCGCGCCCACGGCGCCCAGCTGGCCCCGATGCCGAGCCTGTTCCTGGTGGTCGACGAGTTCAGCGAGCTGCTGGCCTCGCACCCGGACTTCGCGGAGCTGTTCGTGATGATCGGTCGGCTGGGCCGGTCGCTGGGCGTGCACCTGCTGCTGGCTTCGCAGCGCATCGACGACGGCCGGATGCACAAGCTGGAGAGCCACCTGTCCTACCGGATCGGCCTGCGCACCTTCTCGGCGATGGAGAGCCGCTCGGTGATCGGTGTTCCCGACGCCTACCAGCTGCCGAGCGCCCCGGGCAACGGCTACCTGCGCTCGGACGTGGCGACGCTGTCGCGGTTCAAGGCCGCCTACGTCTCGGCGCCGTTCAAGCGGCGCACCGCCGAGCAGCGCAAGGCCGAGATCAGCCGCCAGGTGGTGGCTTTCGGCGCGGCACGGCTGCCGGACGCGCCCGCCGAGCAGGTCCCGGAACCCGAACCGGAGACCGAGGAAGAGGGGGCGACCGAGACTTTGCTGCAGGTCGCTGTCAGCCGCCTCAAGGGCCAGGGCCCGCCGGCGCACCAGGTGTGGCTGCCGCCGCTGGACGAGCCGCCGACGCTGGACGAGCTGCTGCCACCGCTGGTGCCCGACGCCGACCACGGCCTGACGCCGATCAGCTGGCCGGGCCGCGGCAAGCTGCAGGTGCCGGTGGGCGTCATCGACAAGCCCTTCGACCAGGCCCGCGAGCTGTACATGGTGGACCTGTCCGGGGTCGGCGGGCACGTCGGCATCGCCGGTGGCCCGCAGGCGGGCAAGTCGACCATGCTGCGCACGCTCATCGCCGGTCTCGCGCTCACCCACACCCCGGCCGAGGTGCAGTTCTACTGCCTGGACTTCGGTGGCGGCACGCTGCAGACCCTCGGCGAGCTGCCGCACGTCGGCGGCATCGCCGGGCGCATGGACAAGGAGCGGGTCAGCCGCACCGTGGCCGAGGTGCAGGGCGTGCTGGCCAAGCGCGAGGAGATCTTCGCCGCGCACGGCGTGGAGAACATGTCCGAGTACCGGGAGCTGCGCCGCAAGGGCGAGATCCCGGAGGACTCCTTCGGCGACGTGTTCCTGGTGGTGGACAACTGGGGCACGCTGCGCAGCGACTTCGAGCAGCACGACCAGACGATCCGCTCGCTGGCCTCGCGCGGCCTGACCTACGGCATCCACCTGGTGCTGACCACCAGCCGCTGGGCCGACATCCACAGCCAGCTGCGCGACCAGCTGGGCACCCGGCTGGAGCTGCGGCTGGGCGACTCGATCGACTCGGTCATCGACATGCGCGCGGCGGCCGGCGTTCCGCGTCAGCCGGGCCGCGGTCTGACGATGGACAAGCTGCACTTCATGTCCGCCGTGCCGCGGCTGGACGGCCTGCGCCGGGTCGACGACCTGGCCAAGGGCGCCCGGATGCTGGCCGAGGCGGTGGCCGACGACTGGGACGGCGAGGACGCCGCCGGGGTCCGGATGCTGCCGTCGGTGCTGCCCGCTGAGCGGCTGCCCGAGCCGCAGGGCAAGCTGCGGGTCGCGCTGGGCTGGGGCGAGGCGGACCTGCAGCCGGTGTGGCATGACTTCTCCAGCCAGCCGCACCTGACGGTGCTCGGCGACACCGGCAGCGGCAAGACCGCGCTGCTGCGGCTGATCGCCGACGCGATCCCGAAGACCTACGCGCCGGGGGAGGCCGAGCTGATCCTGGTCGACTCCCGCCGCGTCCTGCTGGACGCCGTTCCCGACGCCTACCGGCGGGGTTTCGCGTTCTCGGCGACCGCGGCGAAGGACATCGTCGGCACCGCCGCCGACGAGCTGCGGGAACGCCTGCCTGGCGCGGACATCACGCCGCAGCAGCTGCAGCGCCGCGACTGGTGGTCGGGCCCGGAGGTGTTCGTCCTCGTCGACGACTACGACCTGCTGGCCAGCACGATGGGCGGCCCGCTGGACTCGCTGCTGGACCTGCTGCCGCAGGCCGCCGACATCGGTCTGCACGTGATCCTCACCCGCAGCGCCGCCGGATCCTCCCGGCTGTCGATGGACTCGGTGGTGCGGCGCATGCAGGAGTCCAACACGCCGGACCTGGCGTTCTCCTGCCCGCCCACGGAGATGCCGCTGCTCAACGGCATGCGCGCGCAGGTGCTGCCGGCGGGCCGGGCGCACCTGGTGACCCGCCGCAGCGCGACGCTGATGCAGGCGGGCTGGCTGGAGCCGCGTCCGGCGGGAGCCGACCGGTGAGGGCGGTGGCGGCAGCCCTGGTCGCGGCGGCGCTGCTCGGTGCGGCGCCGCTGCCGGCCGCGGCGCAGCAGCAGTGCGCGCAGCCGGCGAACCACGTGGTGCCGCAGGCGGGTTGGGCCCTGCAGCGCCTCGCGCCGAGCCTGGTGTGGGACCTGACCAGCGGTGAGTCGGTGACGGTCGCGGTGATCGGCACGGGCGTCAGCGCCGCCGCCCCGGCGTTGTCCGGGGCGGTGCTGCCCGGGCAGAGCCTCAGCGGCGGCGCGGGCGACGACGACTGCGCGGGACGGGACACCTTCATGGCCGGGGTCATCGCGGCCCGCCCGGCGGCGGGCACCGGGTTCACCGGTGTCGCGCCGGGCGCCCGGATCCTGCCGATCCGCATCACCAACGATCCCAAGGAGGTCGACGCGGGCAAGCTGGCCTCGGCGATCCGCTCGGCGGCCGACGGCGGCGCGAAGGTGATCGCGGTGTCGGTCGGCACGGCCGCGGCCGACAGCGGGCTGCGCGCGGCGGTGTCCTACGCGCTGAGCAAGGACGCGCTGGTCATCGCACCGTCCGATGTGGACGTGGGCCAGGACGCGATCCCCTACCCCGCCGCGTTCCCGGAGGCGTTGCCGGTCACCGGCATCACCGGGGAGGGCGAGCCGATCCAGCACGCCGCCGGGCCGCCCGCGCTCGTGGCGCCGGGCAACGAGGTGGTGGGCATCGCCCCGCGCGGCAACGGGCAGCTGGTCGCTTCGGGCGGCGGCATCGGGGTGGCGTTCGTGGCGGGCACGGCTGCCCTGGTGCGCGCCTACCACCCGGAGCTGTCGGCCGCCCAGGTGCGAAACCGGCTGCAGGACACCGCGGACCACCCACCGGCCGAGCTGCCGGACCCGCAGCACGGTCACGGCGTGGTCAACCCGGTCGCCGCGGTGACCTCGGTGCTGCCCGCCGAGTCCGGCGAGAAGCCGATGGCGGCCGCGGCCCCACCGGTCCACCTGCCGCCGGTGCCGTTCGCCGACCCGCTCCCGCGCCTGGTGGCGCTGCTGGTCACCGGCGGCGTCGGCCTGCTGGTGGCCGTCGCCGGGCTCGGCGCGGTCCTCCTCCCCCGCGCCCGCAGGCGAGGCTGGCGCTCGGCCTGGCACGACGTCCCCCGGAACGAGGGCTAGGCGCCATGCAGCTGAAAATGATCGAGCCCCGGCTCTTTCGGGATGAGGTTGGGGCGCGTTGATGGGACCGGAGCTCTTCGGGCGGGATGCGGAGCTGGCCCAGCTGCGCGGGCTCGTCGGCGAGGTCGTCACCGGGCGCGGCACCGTGCTGTGGCTCGAGGGCGAACCCGGCATCGGCAAGACGGCGCTGCTGAGGGCCCTGATCGGCGAGGCCGAACGGCTCGGCTGCGCGGTGCACCACGCCACGGCCGACCAGCTCTCCCAGCGCTTCCCGCTGCGGGTGCTGCTGGACTGCCTCGCGGCGCACCCCGAGTCCGGTGATCCCGAGGTCCTGGCGATCCACGAGCGGCTTCGCCAAGCCGGCGACGACCCGGTCCCGGCGGTCGCCGAGCAGCTCCTCGTGCTCGCCGAGAAGCTGTGCGCGGCGGGCTCCCTCGTGCTGGCCGTGGACGACGTGCAGTGGGCCGATGAGGCCAGCCTGCTGGTCTGGCACCGGTTGAGCCGGTTGACCCAACGCCTGCCGCTGCTGCTGGTGGCCGCGGTGCGCCCGTCGGGCGGGCGCACCGAGCTGGGCGTGGTGCGCGGCGAGGACCGGGCGGCGGTGCGGATCCCGGTGACGCCGCTGGACGAGGTCGCCACGGCGGACCTGGCCGCGCACCTCACCGGGTCCGCCGAGGTCGGTCCCGCGCTGCTGTCGATGCTGGGCCGCGCCGCCGGGAACCCGCGCTACGTGCGGGAGATGGTGCTGGCGCTCAGCCGCGAGAACCACCTCGACGCCGACGCCGCGCGCTCCGAGCTCACCCCGGACATCACCGACGGGGCGCTGCCGCGCTCGCTGGCCGAGGCGATCGCCTCCCGGCTGGGTTTCGTCGGCAGCGACACCATCGGCCTGCTGCGGATGGCCGCGCTGCTCGGCCCCACCTTCTCGGTGACCGACCTGCGCACCGTCTCCGAGCGCCCGGTGGTGGCGCTGGTGGGCTGCGTGGAGGAAGCGCTGGCGGCGGGTCTGCTGGTGGAGTCGGGTTCGCGGCTGACCTTCCAGCACGGGCTGATCCGCCAGGCCCTGCACGAGACCACACCGACGGCGCTGCGGCTGGCGCTGCACCACCAGGCCGCCCGCGCGCTGGCGTCCTCCGGCGCCCCGGTGGAGCGCATCGGCGAGCAGCTGCTGGCCTCGATCTCCGTCGAGGACGCCGAGATCGACGACTGGGGCCTGGACTGGCTGGTCGACAGCAGCCGGATGCTGGCCCACCGCGCGCCCGGCTGCGCCGAGGAACTGCTCGGCAGCGCGATCCCGCTGCTGTCCACCCACGACCCGCGCCGCGAATCGCTGCGCACCGCAAGGGTTCTGGCGATGGTGCAGCTGGGACGCCCGGAGCAGGCGCGCGAGCTCAGCGAACGCGCGCTGGAGGACACCCGCGATCCCTCCTGCGCGGCCGAGCTCAGCTGGTACCTGGCGTGGTCGCTGGCCGTGCTGGGGCTCGACGACCTGGCCACCGAGGTGGTCGAGAAGGCGTTGCGGACACCGGGTTTCGACCGCCCGTGGCTGGCGCGGATGCACGCGGTGCTCGGCCAGGTGATGCTCTCGCGCGGTCACTTCGAGGCCGCCGACGCGGCCGTGGAGCGCGCGTTGGCCGAGGCCCGGCCGGCGCGCGACGGCTTCGCGCTCGGCCTGGCCCTGCACGTGCGCGGCGCCGCGCTGGCGCGTCGCTGCGACCTGGCCGGGGCGGTGGTCTGCTACGAGCAGGCCGGTGCCGCGCTGGGCGACGCGCCGGAGAACACCGACCTGCGGCTGACCGTGCTGGGCAACCGGATGGTGCTGCTGTTCGGGCTCGGCCAGTCCGAGGAGGCCGAGGGCGCGCTGCACGAGATGCTCGCGATCGCGGAGTGCTCCGCGACCCCGTCCCGGCTGGCCGCGGTGCGGCTGTCGGCGGCCAACCACTACTACACGATCGGTCGCTGGGACGACGCGACCGCTGAGCTGGAGGCGGCCACCGAGCTCGCCGACCGGCTCGACGAGGCGGGACGCCGCTGGTTGCACGGGCTTTCGGCCCTGCTGGCCGGCCACCGCGACGACCAGGTGGCGCTGCGCCGCAGCTTGCAGGCGGCCGGCTGCGACGAGAACCCCGCCGCGCGCTCCTCGGCCGAGTTCCTGCTGCTGGCGGGGGCGATGTGCGCGGAGGCCGACGAGGAGCCCGAGCGGGCGGTGCGGTTGCTGTCGGAGGCGTTGACCGAGGGCAAGCGGTTCGGCACCCGCTACCTGTGGCTGCCGCACCTGGTTCGGCTGGCGATGGAGTCCGGCGAGACCGAGATCGCCGGTCGCGCCACCGATGCGTGCGCCGAGGACGCGGCCGTCGGCGCGGTGCCCAGCATCGTGGCCGCTTCGCAGCACTGCCGCGGGCTGCTGGAGCGGGATCCGACCACGTTGCGGGCCGCGATCGAGCTCTACAGCAAGACCAACCAGCCGCCCCGGTGCGCGCGGGTGCTGGAGGACACCGCGGTGGTGCTGGCCGAGCGCGGGGAGCACGCGCAGGCGCGCACCACCTACGGCAGGGCGGTGAAGATCTACCAGGCGCTCGGCGCCACCTGGGACCAGCGGCGCGCGGACGCCCGGATGCGTCCGCACGGGGTCCGGCACGCCCGGGGACGGCGGCGCAGGGCCACCAACGGCTGGGAGTCGTTGACGCCGACCGAGCGGCAGATCGCCCGGCTGGTGGCCGATGGGCTGGCCAACCCGGACATCGCGGCGGCGCTGTTCTCCTCGCGCCGCACGGTCGAGGTCCACGTCTCGCACATCCTGGCCAAGCTGGGAGTCCGGTCCCGGGTGGAGATCGCGGTCGAGGCCACGCGCCACGACGGCGACGAAGTGCGCAGCGGCTCGAGATCCGCGTGAGGCCGGGGCCGCGGCGGCCGGGACCAGGACGGACGTCGCGGTTCCGCCGCCGCTCCCACCCGTTGAGCCGAACCGGGGCCGCACTCAACGCGATGCGGCAGCGCGCAATTCTGACGCTACGTCACCCATCACGAGGCCGTCATCGTTCGTTCACATCACCTTTATTCTTCGGACCGACTGGTTGGTTCGGCGCATGGGGATGAAACCCGAAAAATCGCCCATCGAATTGCTCATCTGAGCGACCCCCGATCGACCCGCAGAAAATCTACGTGAGCTCCCGGATTACCCCCGTTCGAGTTAACGGGCAAGCTCGTCGCTGCCATCCGGAATCCCCGTTTCCGATCGCTCCCGCAGCTTTGTGAACGATTCACCGACGGGGCAGACAACCGAATGAAGAAGCCACATGACGCTAGTCGGAGATCCGCGATCCGCGATCGCATTCGAACGGGCACACGCCACCTCGACGAGCAGAGGCGGTGAGCACCGAGTTCGGCACACTGACACGACTTTGAAGTCGCTCTACGACGACTACTACTTGCGGCTGCTGTCGTACGTGAACAGAATCCTCGCCGACCCGCACCACGCCGAGGACGTCGTGCAGGAGACCATGCTCCGCGCCTGGCAGCACGCGGATTCGCTGACGCCCGAACACGGTTCGGTCTGGGGCTGGCTGACCAGGGTCGCGCACAACATCGCCATCGACCGCATCCGCGCGCGCCGCGCGCGCCCCACCGAGGTCGACGAGTCGGCGGGCAGCTCGTCCTCGGACTACGACGCCGACCACGCCGACGCGGTGGTCAACCGGGTCGTGGTGGCCACGATGGTCAGCAAGCTCGTGCCCGCGAACCGGTCGGTGCTCTACGAGGTCTACTTCGCCGACAGCACCGCGACCAAGGCCGCCAGCTCGCTGGGCATCCCACCGGGAACGGTGAAGTCCCGGCTGCACCACGCGCTGCGCAACCTCAAAACGACGATGGAACCCCGGTCCCGGGACACCTCCAACTCCACAACGTGAGAGCGCTCCCGCAGATCGCTTCGCCCCGACGAATTGCGATGTGACGATGGGATGAGGAATGTCCCACCCCGGCGCGCGGGAATCGCCTCAGCCGCATCCGCAGGAATTCCTGTGGACCAGATTCGACCCCAACCTGTGCGTTTGCGGCGATGAATCGGGATCGGCTATTCGGCGCAACAACAATCGGGCCGCGGTGGTGCCGATCTCGGCACTGGGCTGGGCGATGACGGTCAGCCGGGGCGAGAACCAATCGGCCCACGGGAAATCGTCGAACCCGACCAGCGCCACGTCCTCGGGCACCCGCAGGCCGGCTTCGCTGATGGCCTGCATGGCGCCGATGGTCATGCTGTTGTTGGCCGCGATGACCGCCGTCGGTGCGTCCTGCCGGGCCAGCAGCCCGGCGGTGACCCGCGCCGCGCGGTCGCTGGCCGAGGCGCCCTCCACCACCAGCTCGTCGTCGAAGCCGATCCCGTTGCGCGCCAGGCCGTCCCGGTACCCCGACAGCCGCTCGTCGGTGGTGGTCAGCCCGCTGAGGCCGGAGACCATCGCGATCCGGGTGTGGCCCAGCTCGGCGAGGTGGTCGACGAGCCGCGCGGTGGGCTCGGCGTTGTCCGGCCCGACCTGGTCGTAGCGCTCGTCGCCGAGCCGGTCGGCCAGCACCACCGGAACCCGCTGCGAGTCCAGGTACTTCAGCGCCCGCTCCGGTTCCGCCGAGGGCGCGAGGATCACCCCGTCGACCTGCCGCTCGCGCATGCTGCGCACCACGGTCAGCTCGTGCTCGGGATCGTCGCGCGGGTCGGCCAGCAGCAGCGTGTAGCCCTGCCGGACGGCCTCGGACTCGATGCCCTGCAGCACCTGGCCGAAGTAGGGGTTGGAGATCGCCGACATGACCACGGCCAGCGAGCGGGTGCCGCCGGTGGCCAGCGAGCGCGCCAGCGTGTTCGGGCTGTACCCGGTCTCGGCGATGGCGGCCTCGACGGCCAGCCGGGTTTCCTCGCGCACCGCCCGGGTGCCGTTGATGACGTGCGAGACCGTCGCGGTGGACACTCCCGCGACGCGTGCGACGTCGGCCATGTTCGCCATCGACAAGCACTCCCTCGGGCTCGATCGGGTGACGCGAAGCATACCTGGCAACCGCTTGCGCAAGCGCTTAACTCGGATCTACAGTGCCGATCACTCAAAGCGGAGTCCGCGCTGCGGCGCGCACGTCGACCCGCATCGCAGCGGGTCCGGGGAGGGCAACACCCATGACCACAGCAACGGGCCCGGAGACATCCGCGGCACCTCGCGGCCGGCGCGGAGCCGTGCTCGGCGCGTCGACCATCGCCGCGCTCGGCGGTCTCCTGTTCGGCTACGACACCGGCGTGATCTCGGCCGCGCTGCTCTACATCGCCCCGGAGTTCGCGCTCTCCGACGGCATGCAGCAGTTCGTGGTCGCGTCCCTGCTGCTCGGCGCGATCGCCGGCTCGATCGGCGCCGGTCCGGTCGTCGACCGCATCGGCCGCAAGGTCACGCTGATCGCCCTGTCCGCCGTGTTCTCGGCGGGCGCGCTGCTGTCCGCGCTCGCACCGGACACCACGGTCCTGGTCGTGGCGCGGGTCCTGCTCGGCCTGGCCATCGGCGGGTCGTCGCTGGTCGTGCCCACCTACATCGCCGAGATCGCGCCGCCGACGCTGCGCGGCCGACTGGTGTCGATGAACCAGCTCATGATCACCATCGGCATCTTCGCCTCCTACCTGGTCGGCTACGCCTTCGCCGAGAGCGGCGGCTGGCGCTGGATGGTCGGGCTGGCCCTGGTGCCGTCGGTGATCATGCTGGTCGGGCTGTTCACGCTGGCCGAGAGCCCGCGCTGGCTGCTCGCGCGCGGCCGCGCCGAGGACGCGCGGCGGGCCCTGCTGCGCACCCACTCGCCCGCCGACGCCGAGGCCTCGCTGGCCGAGATGTCCGAGGCGATGCGCGAGGAGAGCAAGTTCAGCTACCGCGACCTGCTCAGCCCCAAGCTGCGCCCGGCGGTGCTGCTCGGCTTCGCGGTGGCGGCCACCAACCAGCTGGTCGGCGTCAACGCCGTCATCTACTACGCGCCCACGATCCTCAAGCAGGCCGGGATGGGCGACTCCGCGGCGATCCTGTCCTCGGTCGGCATCGGCGCGGCGAACATGATCTTCACGATGATCGCGCTGCTGTTCATCGACAAGGTCGGCCGCCGCCCGCTGCTGCTCGGCGGCACCAGCGTGGTCATCCTGGTGCTGTTCGGGCTCGGCGCGCTGTACCTGCTGCCCAGCGTGCACGGGCTGGGGCTGCTGCTCACCGGTGGTCTGATGCTCTACGAGGCGGCGTTCGCGGCGAGCCTGGGCCTGGCGATCTGGCTGATCAACAGCGAGGTGTTCCCGACCGCGGTGCGCGGCAAGGCCGCCGGCGTCGGCACGGTGACGCACTGGGGCCTGGACTTCCTGATCTCCATCTCGGTGCTGACGCTGATCAACGCGCTGACCCCGACCGGGTTGTTCTGGATCTACGGCGTGCTCGGCATCCTCGGTCTGGCCTACCTGTGGCGGAACCTGCCGGAGACCAAGAACCGCACGCTGGAGGACATCGAGAGCTCGCTGCGCAAGGGGAACCAGGCATGAGCCCCCGGCACCACGGCGACCTGCCCGGCCTGATCGACCGGGCCCGCGCGCTGGCCTCGACCGGCGAGCGCCGGGTCCTCGGCATCGCCGGCGGCCCGGGCTCCGGGAAGGGAACGCTGGCCGAGAAGCTGGTCGGTGAACTGGGATCGGCGGCCGTCGTGGTGCCGATGGACGGTTTCCACCTGGCCGAGGAGGAGCTGCGCCGCCTGGGCAGGCGGGACCGCAAGGGCGCTCCGGACACCTTCGACGCGGCCGGGTACGTCGCCCTGCTGCGCCGCATCCGCGAGGGCGGCGAGACGGTGTACGCGCCCAGGTTCCACCGCGAGGTCGAGGAGTCCTTCGCGGGCGCCATCCCGGTCGATCCCGACGTCCCGCTGGTCATCACCGAGGGCAACTACCTGCTCCTGGACGAACACCCCTGGTCGCAGGTCCGGCCCCTGATCGACGAGACCTGGTTCCTCGACCAGTCCGACGAGGAGCTCGTCTCCCGCCTGGTCGAGCGCCACGTCCACCACGGCAAGACCCGCGCCGAGGCCGAGGAGTGGGTCCACCGCAGCGACATGCGCAACGCCGCGCGCATCACTCCCACCCGCACCCGGGCTGACCTGCTGATCGCGGAGTTCTAGCGGAAAGCGCTGAGGCGAGGAGGCTTCCCTCTCCTCCTCGCCTCAGCGTGGTGTTGGCTGCTCGCGAACACCGACCCCCAGGGTGACGTGGCGCGGCGTCAACCGACGGCCGTTCGGCGGGACCCCGGGCTGACTCCCTCGCGCGTGATCCGCGCACCCGTCCGTCCACTTCCGCGGCGACGGGATCAGGTTAGAGGCGCCGGTCGCGGGCGTTCCAGTTCCGCCTTGCACAGTCGGCGCCGAAATCCGGGAACGGGATGCTGCGTCACCGAGGCCACCCCGTAGGATTCTCACCCGATCGTGTGATTTCCGGGGGTTCTCGTGGTGCCGTCACCCGGCGACGAGCGGGACTGCCTGCAGCGGCTCCGCCAGATGCAGCGCGACGCCGCCGAACCGGGCGGCCTGCGACGGCTGCTCGACCGCTTCGCCGCGGAGGTGGACGGCCACGCGGCCCTGTTCGACCAGGCGGGCAGGCCCATCGCCCCCGGTCACCCGCCTGCCTCGCTCACCGCGGCGGTGCGCCGCCTCCAGCGCGAGGGAACCCGCTCCGCCGTCGCGCGCGAGGGCCGCGACCAGCTCGCCGCGTTCGCCATCTCGGCCGAGCCCGACGCGCCGACGCTCGTGCTGGCGGGCACCGCGATCGACCGGTTCACCGCCGAGCCGAGGCGCACCGACTCCCTGCGCGTGCTGACCCTGGCCTGGCAGGCCCAGCAGGCGCAGGACCGCTGGCGGCGCATCGACGAGGCCAACGACCAGGTCCGCGAGGCGGTGCTGCACCTGCTGATGGACGGCGGTCTCACCGCCGCGCACCGCGCGGCCGCGGCGCTGGACGACCCGCTGCCGGACCCGATGCGGGTGTGGGTCATCGAGGTCGGCGCCATCGAGAAGGGCGAGCGCGACGCCGTCGCCGAAGCGCTGATCCGCATCACCGGCGGCCGGGCGTGGATGATCAAGTGCCCGGTCTACAGCGGGCACCTCATCCCGGCCGTGGCGCCGATGAGCTATCAGGAGGAGCAGGCGTGCCTGCGGGAACTGGTGGCGACCGCGAACGCCACCACCGGCCGGATCAGCGTGGGCGTCAGCACCTCCGTGCCGCTGCGGGACTTCCCCACCGGGTACCAGCAGGCGTTCCACGCGCTGGCGCACGCGCGCGGCAACGCCGAGCGCTTCGCGACGTTCCGCCGCAGCCACGACCTCGCCGCCGAGATCGGCGGGCACGGGCACGACTGGGCGCGCCGGGTGCTCGCGGGGCTGGAGGAGTTCGAGCCCGATCGCCCGCAGGACCCGACTCGCGAGGACCTGAGGGGCACGCTGGTGTCGTGGCTGATGTTCCACCAGCAGGCGTCCCGGCACCTCAAGATCCACCGCAACACGCTCAGCGCGCGGTTGCACAAGATCGGTTCGCTGCTGGGTCGCGATCTGCGCCGGCTGCCCGACCAGGCCTGCCTGGAACTCGCGCTGCGGCTGCGGGCCTCGGAGTCCCGGCCGCGGTCCGCGGGTGATCTCGACGACCTGCTGCGCCGCGAGGAGGTGCGCCGCTGGGCCGTACAGCTGCTGGCCCCGCTGCGGGATTCGCCGCAACTTCTGGAGACCGTTCGGACCTGGTTGCTCGCCGACGCCCGATCGACCCCCGCCGCCGAGGCCCTCGGCATTTCCAGCGCCGCGCTGCGCAAACGGCTCATCCGCGCCGAGCAACTGCTGGAACGCTCCCTGCTGCACTCGCCGTCGCTGAGCTACGACCTGCACTTCGCCTTCCGCGCCCTCGACGGCACGTGGTGAACCGGAACGCCCCCTTGCACTTCTGAAAGCCCTTTCCCTATGCTTCCCGAGCCTGGGGAAAGCGTTTACCGCACAGCTCCCGGAGGCCGAGGACCGCGGTTCTCGACCCGACGAATCCCGCGGTCTTTCGCCCTGGCGCAGGACGGCTCCATCAACCCGGGGTGCGTGCGGCACCCCTGAGACGATCGGAAGGTCCACGATGGATTTCAGGCGCCGGAAGCAACTGCCCCGAACCATGTTGCCCGTTCTCGCCGCCGCGCTGCTGCCGGTGACGTGGGCCGGGCCGGTGTCGGCCGCACCGGTGGCACCCGACCGGGCCGCGGTCGCGATCAGCGAGGACGGCGGGAACTTCGTGTCCTGGCGCAGGTTCGGCACCGACCCGGCGGGCACGGGCTTCGACGTCTACCGCGACGGCACCCGGATCACCACCTCGCGCGGCACGAACTTCTTCGACGCCGGAGCGCCCCCGCAGGCCCGGTACTCGGTGGTCCCGGCCGGGACCGCCGCGAGGGGCGCTGCTCCGGCGCGGACCTTCGCCGACCACCTCGACATCCCGCTGCAGGTGCCCGAAGGCGGCACCACGCCGTCCGGCGAGGCCTTCACCTACAGCGCCAACGACGTCAGCGTCGGTGACCTCGACGGCGACGGCCAGTACGAGTACGTCGTGAAGTGGGACCCCTCCAACGCCAAGGACAACTCGCAGGCCGGACACACCGGCAACGCGATCATCGACGCCTACCGGGCCGACGGGACCCGGTTGTGGCGCATCGACCTCGGCCGCAACATCCGCGCGGGCGCGCACTACACGCAGTTCCAGGTCTACGACTACGACGGTGACGGCAAGGCCGAGGTGGCGATGAAGACCGCCGACGGCACGGTCGACGGCGCCGGAAACCCGATCGGCGACGCCCGAGCCGACTTCCGCGACGAGAACGGCTACGTGCTCGAAGGCCCGGAGTTCCTGACGGTCTTCGACGGCACGACCGGCGCGGCGCTGCACACCACCGACTACATCCCGCAGCGCGGCGACCCGAACTCCTGGGGCGACAGCACCGGCAACCGCTCCGACCGGTTCCTGGCCGCCACCGCCCAGATCGGCGGGAAGCCCGCGCTGATCGAGGCCCGCGGCTACTACACCCGCACCGTGATCACCGCCTGGGACTTCAGCGGCGGCCGGCTCACGCCGCTGTGGACCTTCGACAGCGACACCGCGGGTGAGCAGTACGCCGGTCAGGGCAACCACAACCTGTCGGTGGCCGATGTGGACGGTGACGGCAACGACGAGGTCGTCTACGGGCGATGGCACTCGACGACACCGGGAAACCGCTGTGGAACACCGGTTTCGGACACGGAGACGCGTTGCACGTCAGCGACTTCGACCCCACCCGGCCCGGCCAGGAGGTCTTCAAGGTCGACGAGGACGAGACGCAGCCGGGGTCGTGGCTGGCCGACGCCGCGACCGGTGAAGTCCTCTGGCAGACGGCTCCTGCCGGCGACAACGGCCGCGGCGTGGCCGGCGACATCTGGCCGGACAACCCGGGCGCGGAGTACTGGTCGTCCGCCGAACCGCAGCTGCGCGACAGCGCGGGCAACGAGATCGGCGCCCGACCGGAGTCGATCAACTTCCTGGTGTGGTGGGACGGCGACACCGGTCGCGAGCTGCTCGACGACACCCACGTCGACGAGTACTCCCCCGACGGGCAGCGGCGGATCCAGGACTTCGAGGGCGTGGCGTCCAACAACGGCACCAAGGCCAACCCCGCGCTGTCGGCCGACCTGATGGGCGACTGGCGCGAGGAGGTCGTCTACCGCACAACCGACAGCAGCGCGCTGCGGGTGTTCAGCACGACCGAGCCCACCGACGTGTCGCTGCCGTCGCTGATGGAGGACCGCCAGTACCGGCAGGCCGTCGCGTGGCAGAACACCGCCTACAACCAGCCGCCGCACCCCAGCTTCGACCTCGGTTCGCGAATCGGGCGCTGATGCGGAGGGAGGAAATTCGTGACCTGAGAATTGAACCGAGGTAGGGTGAAAAACGTGCGCCCCACCGAGGGCGCACGTTTTCCGCTGCGCGGACGCGGAACGAAAAAGGGGAAATGCCGCGGAATCCGTGAAATCGGCTCGGCGACATCCGCTTTGCCCACCGCAGACTCACCAGCTGGGAAAACGGGAATCGATTGGCGCGCTGGCGCTTTCCCGCCGAATGCCTTCCGGGAATGCTCTTGATCGGTCTAGGGTGCCGAGCTGAGAGCGCTCTCACGCAGTGCGTTCCACGCATTGTCCTTTTCCGGAGGTGCTTGAAACATGACTCCCGTCTCACAACGGCGTGGGCGACGCCGGTTCCCGTTCTTCGCGGGATTGGCCGCTGTCGCCGCCGTGACCGCCGTCGCGCCGACCGCGGCGGCGATGCCCGGCGCGGACCACGCGCAACCCGCGAAGCCCGCAGCTCCGGCCCCCGGCCCGCAGGCCTGCGCGGGGACCGACACGCCGGACTTCGGTCCGAACGTGCGGATCTTCGACCCGTCGATGCCCGCGGAGACCATCCAGAAGCAGCTCGACGACGACTTCAACAACCTCAAGGACACGCTGGCCGACCAGATGTCCGAGGACCGGGTCGCGCACCTGTTCAAGCCGGGCGACTACACCGTCAACGACAACGTCGGCTACTACACCTCGGTGGCCGGGCTCGGGAAGAACCCGGGCGACGTCAAGATCAACGGCAACATCACCGTCGACGCGTTCAACGAGTCCGACCAGGGCAACGCCACCCAGAACTTCTGGCGCTCGGCGGAGAACATGACCGTCAAGCCCAACGGCGCCAACCGCTGGGGCGTGTCGCAGGCGGCGCCGATGCGCCGCATGGACATCCAGGGCGACCTGGACCTGTACCCGGAGAGCTACGGCTGGGCCAGCGGCGGCTACCTCGCCGACACCAAGGTCTCGGGCACCACCGAGTCCTCGTCGCAGCAGCAGTGGTACACCCGCGACTCGCAGCTGGGCGCCTGGGACGGCGGCGTCTGGAACATGACGTTCTCGGGCGTGCAGGGCGCACCGCCCACCGCGTTCCCGGAACCGCCGCACACCACGCTGGAGTCGACGCCGGTGTCGGCCGACGTGCCGTACCTCTACGTCGACGACGCGGGCAAGTTCCAGGTGTTCCGCCCCGACGTGCGCACCAACGCCACCGGCCCGAGCTGGGCCGGCGGTGAGACCCCCGGCAAGTCGGTGCCGATGAGCCAGTTCTACGTGGCCAAGCCGACCGACACCGCCGCGGACATCAACGCCGCGGTCGCCTCGGGCTGCAACCTGTTCTTCACGCCGGGCGTGTACCACCTCGACGACACCATCAAGATCACCAACCCGGACACGATCGTGCTCGGCGTCGGTTACCCGACGCTGATGCCCGACACCGGCAAGACCGCGATGGAGGTCGCCGACGTCGACGGCGTGCGCATCAAGGGCGTGCTGTTCGACGCGGGCACGCAGAACTCGCCGAGCCTGCTGACCGTCGGCGAGGAGGGCGCTTCGGCGGACCACTCGAAGAACCCGACGATCATGCAGGACGTGTTCTTCCGGCTGGGCGGAACGGTGGCCGGCAAGGCGACCAACAGCCTGGTGGTCAACAGCAAGAACGCGGTCATGGACCACATCTGGGCCTGGCGCGCCGACCACGGCAACGAGGGCAGCTTCGGCTGGGACGTCAACCCGGGCGACACCGGCGTGGTGGTCAACGGTGACGACGTGACGGCCACCGGCCTGTTCGTCGAGCACTACAACAAGTACCAGGTCATCTGGAACGGCAACAACGGCAAGACGATCTTCTTCCAGAACGAGATGCCCTACGACGTCCCGGACCAGGCCTCGTACATGAACGACAACGGCCTGGAGGGCTGGGCCGCCTACAAGGTGGGCGACCAGGTCCAGAACCACGAGGCGTGGGGGTTGGGCAGCTACTGCTTCTTCAACACCAACCCCGAGGTGAAGAACCACCACGCCTTCGAGGTCCCGGCGAACCCGGGCGTGAAGTTCCACAGCATGGCGACCGTCTCGCTCAACGAGAAGGGCTCGATCACCCACATCATCAACGACACGGGCGATGTGACCCCGCCGGCGACGACCCCGTCGAACCTGGCGAACTTCCCGTGACCTGACGCATCACCGAGAACCGGGCGGGGCCACCACGGCCTCGCCCGGTCCTCCTCGCTCGCGGGGGCTGGAGCAGGGCAGGCCCCATCGGAACCTGCCCCAGCGGCCGTTCAGGAGGAGTCGCGGACGACGAGTTCCGTGGGGAGGGTGAGCTGCGGTTCGACGGCGCCGTCGCTGATCAGGTGCAGCAGCTGGGAGGCGAGGTGGCGGCCGAGGCCGTCGATGGGCTGGCGCACGGTCGTCAGCGGCGGCTCGGTGTAGCGGGCGCGGGTGATGTCGTCGAAGCCGACCAGCGCCATGTCCCCGGGGACGCGAGAACCGCTCTGTCGCAAGACGTGCAGCGCCCCTTCGGCCATCAGGTCGGACGCGGCGAAGACCGCGTCGATCCCGGGCTCCTCGGACAGCAACCGCTCCATCGCCACCTCGCCGGAGGTGCGGGTGAAATCCCCGGCCGCCACGACGGGTTCCTGCGCGTCCCCGATGGCGTCGAGGTAGCCGTCGAGCCGATCCATCCCGGCGATCATGTCCGACGGCCCGGTGATCGTCGCGATCCGCCGCCGCCCGGACACGATCAATTGCTGCACGGCAGCCCGGGCGCCGCCCCGGTTGTCCACGCCGACGCTGGGCACCTCGACCGGCCCGAGGACGCGTTCGTTGCTGACCACCGGGATCCCGGACTTCGCCAGCGCGACGGCCAGCGGGTCGGTCCCGTGCAGCGAGGCGAGCATGACGCCGTCGACGCGTCCGGCCACGGCCGAGCGCTCGATCCGGTCGCGGCTGGCGGCGGAGCCGGCCAGCATCAGCACCAACTGCTCGTCGGCGGTCTCCAGCTCCTGGCTGACCCCCTGGATGAGGCGCGGGAAGAACTGGTCGTCGGAGAACACGCGGGTGGAGGACTCGGGCAGCACCAGCGCGATCAGGCCGGTCCGCTGCGTGACGAGGCTGCGCGCGGCCTGGTTCGGCACGTAGCCGACCTCGGCGATCGCGCGCTCGACCGCCCGCCTGCTGGGCGGGGCGACGGGCTGATCGTTGATCATGCGCGACACGGTGGCGCGGGAGACCCCGGCGCGGGCCGCGACGGTTTCCAGGGTCGGCCGCCGGTTGGCCATGCCCCTCCCCCTCGGTGGTTCCAGAGCTGAGGGCTGAACGCTACCCAACTCGGACAGCCGCGGTCGGCGAATCCGCTCGCTCGCCGGGTGGTCCCGCCTGGCGGAAGCCGAAACGCCGCAGAACAGACGACAGGTGCGAACTCCCGCGTCCGCGTTGGCGAGAAGCGGACAGGGCTCAAGCGGAACGTTGACTTCCGATCCGGGTCGAGAAAGCCTGAACTCGGGGGCGCTCTCGGATCCTCGTCCCTCCGGAGTTCGGAGCGTGAAACATGACCAGACCGCAACGTGGCTGGTGAGAAGTTTCCGCCCGGGGAAGACTCGGGGCGCGTCCGCACCCTCCCGCGCGGGCGCGCCCCGGACCTGCTCAGTCGGCGACGCGAACCGGCTCCAGCGCCGCCGACAGCTCCGAGCAGAGCTCGCCCAGCGCCTGCGGAGCGCTGCGGCAGACGTTCGGGAACGACATGTACCCGTGCGGCATGCCGACGTAGGTGGTGGTGCGAACCGGGACTCCGGCGGCCCGCAGCGCCTCGGCGTAGCGCAGGCCGTCGTCGCGGATCGGGTCGTGCTCGGCGACCTGGATCAGCGCCGGTGGCAACCCCTCGTGCGTCGACGCCTTCAGCGGGGAGGCCAGCGGGTTCGCCGGGTCCTGACCGCCGAGGTAGGCGTCGCGCATCGTGCGGGCCTCCCGGGTGGTGATCACCGGGGCGTTGGCGTTGCGCTCCAGCGATTCGCTGCCCAGCGTCAGGTCGGTGGCCGGGTAGATCAGCCCCTGGAAGGCGATCTCCGGCCCGGACCGGTCCCGCGCGAGCAGGCACATCACCGCTGCGAGGTTGCCGCCGGCGCTGTCGCCCATCACCGCGATCCGCCCCGGCACGGCGCCGAGGTCGGCGGCTCGGCCCGCGAGGTCGAGCAGCGCGGCGTAGCAGTCCTCGACCGCCGCCGGGAACCGGTGGGCGGGCGCGAGCCGGTAGTCCAGCGAGACCACCACGGCCCCGACCTCCTTGGCGACCCGGCCGCACAGCCAGTCGCCCATGTCGAGGTTCCCGCTGATCCAGCCGCCGCCGTGGATGTTGATGATCATCGGCAGCGGCTCGGCGGCGCGCATCGGCCGGTAGACGCGGATCCCGATCCGGCCGGTAGACCCGGCGGCGGTGAGGTCGCTGGTGATGACGCCGGACGGGCGGGCGCCCAGCAGGTAGTCGACGATCCGGTTGCGCGGCAGGTACTTCGGCTGCCGGGCGATCAGCTGCTCGTCGGTCATCCCGGTGACGCTGGGCGCCAGGCTCAGCGCCTTGCCGAGCATCCGGACCCGGAGATCCATCTTGGCCATGCGGGCTCCTCCGTTCAGTGCGTCTTGGCGGCGGCGCGCTGCTGCGCTTCGAGGGCTTCGGCTTCCTCGCCGCCGATGGCTTCGCCGCGCGCGACCAGCCCGGCGACGTCCGACAGCGGGATCTGCTTGAGCAGCAGCGACAGCAGGAACGCCACGCCCATGAACGGGACCAGGTACCAGAACACCGGCGCCAGGGCTTCGGCGTAAGCCGACACGATCGCGTCACGCACCGGTTCGGGGAGCTGCTCGAGCATGGTCGGCGACAGCGAGACCGCGGACTGCTGCGCCTGATCCGCCGACGCACCGGCCCCGGCGAAGATCTCGGTCAGGTTCTCGGTGAGCCGGGTGGAGAAGATGGTGCCGAACACCGCGGTGCCGAGCGCCCCACCGACCTCGCGGAAGTAGTTGTTGGTGCTGGTCGCGGTGCCGATCATCGACGGGTCGACGGAGTTCTGCACCACCAGCACGACGACCTGCATGATCAGGCCCAGCCCGGCGCCGAAGACGAACAGGAACACGCACAGCAGCCACACCGGCGTGTCGGCCGACAGCGTGGTCATGGCCAGCATGCCGGCCGCGGTGATCAGCGTGCCCAGGATCGGGAACAGCTTGTAGCGGCCGGTCTTGGTGATCAGCGCACCGGAGGTGATGGAGGTCAGCATCAGACCGGCCATCATCGGCAGCATGGCCATGCCCGACACCGCGGCCGAGGTCCCGGTGGACATCTGCAGGAACGTCGGCAGGAAGCCCAGCGCGGCGAACATGCCCACGCCGAGCACGAGTCCGATGCTGGTGGCGTTGACGAAGATGGGGTTGCGGAACAGCGACAGCGGGATGATCGGGTCGCTGGCCCGCGACTCGACCAGCACGAACAGCGTCGCGGCGACGACGAGACCGGCCGCCCACAGCCAGGTTTCGGGTGCGCTCCAGCCGTGCGCGGTGTCACCGCCGAAGTCGGTGAAGAAGATCAGGCTCGTGGTGGCCAGCGCCAGCAGCACCACGCCGGGGACGTCCAGCGGCTTGGTGGCCTTCTTGCTGGGCAGCGTCAGCGCGAAGTAGGTGATGGCGAAGGCGGCGATGCCGATCGGGATGTTGATGTAGAACGCCCAGTGCCAGGACAGGTGGTCGACGAAGAAGCCACCGAGCAGCGGTCCACCGACCGCGGCCAGGCCGAAGATGCCGCCGAGCGGCCCGAGGTACTTGCCGCGCTCGTTGGCGGGCACGATGTCGGCGATGATCGCCTGCGAGAGGATCATCAGGCCACCGCCGCCGAGGCCCTGCGCGGCGCGGAAGAACACGAAGGTCCAGAAGTCGGTGGCCACGGCGCAGCCGACCGAGGCGGCGGTGAACAGCGCGATGGCGATCAGGAACAGCTTGCGCCTGCCGAGCACGTCGCCGAACTTGCCGTAGATCGGCATGACGATGGTGGTGGCGAGCAGGTAGGCGGTGGTGATCCACGCCTGGTGCTCGACGCCCCCGAGGTCGCCGACGATGGTGGGCATCGCGGTGGACACGATGGTCTGGTCGAGGCTGGCCAGCAGCATGCCCGCGATCAGGGCGCTGAAGATGATCCAGATTCGCCGCTTGGTGAGCAGTAACTTCGGTTCGGTTTCGGTCATCGGGTCCCTCCGGTGAGCGCGGCCGCGAACACCTCACGGGCGGCCACCAAGCGGCGTCGCATGATCGTGTGCAGCGGATCTGAGTTGTCGGGATCGAGGAACTGGCCCATGCAGGCACCGCCGAGCGCGCTGACGAGCTGGACGGCGACCTGCCCCCGCAGGTCGTCCTCGGGCAGGCCCTCCCGGGCCCGCACCAGTTCCACGTCGGCCCGCTCCCGCGCGCGGATGCTCTCGAAGAGCCGGGACAGCAGCCGCGGTTCGCGCTCCATCGCGGCGACCAGGTCGGCGACCTGCTCGGGCGTGAGGCCGATCTCGGTCCAGCGGTCGACGAGCATCGCGGCGTAGTCGTCGAGCAGGCTCGCCGACACCCCCGGCTCGTCCGGGTCACCTCCGGCGGTGAACCGCTCCTCGATCTCGTGCTGGTCCCACAGCGTTGTGAACCCCAGTACCGCGTCCTCCTTGGACGCGAAGTAGTTGAAGAAGGTGCGCCTGGAGATGCCCGCCTCGTCGCAGATCTCGTCCACGGTGAAGCCGGACAGCCCGTCCTCGGCCGTGCGGCGGCGCGCGGCGGCGGTCAGCCGGTGGGCCGTGTTGACCCGACGCTTGCGAGCAGGAGTTGCACCATCAACCACAGAGTGCATTATTGCACTCTCGGCGTCAGGGTGCAGAGATGGCCGTGTGAGGTAGAACTGGGCCCGGGGAGGTGGGTGTGGTGGACGCCATCGGCACCGGGCTGGACAGCCTCGGGTACCGGTTCAACATGATCGCCCGGATGGCCCGCGCGAACTTCGAGCAGCGCCTGGGCGAAGCCGGTGCGAGCTTCACGACCTGGACGATCCTGGAATCGCTCACCGTGCACGGGCCGATGATCCAGCGCGACCTGGCCGGATCGCTGCACGTCAGCGGCCAAACGCTGGCCCGTCAGGTGGACCGGCTGGTCGAGACGGGCTGGCTGGAGCGCGGCGAGGCCGAACGCGACCGCCGCACCGTGCGCCTGCACCTCACCGACGAGGGCCGCGCCGCCCACCGCCGCCTGCAGCAGGCCTCCCGCGAGGCCAACGAGCAACTCGTCGCCGGCCTGTCGTCGCCCGAGGTCGACCAGCTCAACGACCTGCTCGCCCGGCTGGCCAGGAACTTCGAGTGAACCGTTGACCTCCACCGCGCTCGAGGTGTGAGGCTGGCGACATGACCGACACTTGGGACGTCGAGGCCCTCGACCTCGACGCGTACCTCGCCCGCATCGGGCAGTCCGCGACGCCGCCGTCCGCCGAGGCGCTCGCCGCGCTGCACGAGGCGCACGTGCGCGCGATCCCCTTCGAGAACGTCGATCCGGCGCTCGGCCGCACACCGCGCCTCGACCTGGCATCGATCACGGCCAAGCTGGTGCGCAGGCAGCGCGGCGGCTACTGCTACGAGCACGGCCTGCTGTTCGCCGCCGCGCTGGAGCGCCTCGGCTACGAGGTGTCGCGCCGGGCCGCGCGGGTCCAGCCGCACCGCAACGGTCCGCGCACGCACATGAACCTCGTGGTCACCGCCGACGGCGTGGAGCACCTGGCCGACGTGGGCTTCGGCGCGGGCGTGCTGCGCCCGATGCCGCTGGCCGACGGCGCGGTGGTCGACCAGGCCGGCTGGAAGCACCGGCTGGTCCGCGACGGTCGACTGTGGACGCTGGCGAAGGAGACCGCCGAGGGCTGGGAACCGCTGCACGCCTTCGACGACCAGCCGCAGCGCCTCATCGACTACGAGGTCTACAACCACTACACGGCCACGCACCCGGACTCACCGTTCACCGGCAGGCTCGTCGTGATGCGGCTCGACCACGGCATCAGCCGCAAGCTCATCGGCGACACCCTCGTCGTCGAGCGACCGGACGGCTCGCAGGAGTCGACCCCGGTCACCGATCGCGCCGAAGCCCTCCGCGCGCTCGACGTCGTCCTCACCGACGAGGAGCTGGCCGCGCTCGAGGCGTAGCCGCTGCTTCGGGCGCGGGGCTCGGTTCTCAGACCAGCTGCTCCAGGTCCGCCACGATCCGCGACAGCGGTGGCAGGGCCATCGTCCGGCGCTGCATCCCGCGGGCCGCGCTGCGGAACGCGGGTTCCTCCAGCACCCGCAGCACCGCCTCGTGCAGCGCCGGGCCGGAGGCGTCCTCGACGTTGAGCGCGAGTCCCGCGCCGAGCTCGGTGATGCGCTCGGCGTTGGCGGGCTGCTCGGCGAACATCGGCAGGCCCACGATCGGCACGCCGGCGTAGAGCGATTCGCGGGTGCTGTTGAAGCCGCAGTGGGTGAGGAACGCGTCAACGGCCGGCAGCAGCGTCTGCTGCTGGACGAACGAGGTCAGGTGCACGTTCTCCGCGCGCTGGCCGGTCCACTCCCGCGGATCGCGGCTGGCGCCGAGCGCGACCACGCCGGTGACCGGCAGCTTGCCGAGCGCTTCGATGATCGTGTCCAGCAGCTGCGGGCGCTCGCCGAGCATCATCGGCGCGTTGGAGCCGAGGCTGGCCAGCACCAGCGGACGGTCCGGCAGCGCGGCGATCTCGGGGTCGAGCTGCTGCTCGTCATCGGCGGGAACCCGGTAGTGGTGCGCGGATTCGATGCGCGCGTGCTCGGGGTAGAAGACCTCCGGGACGACTCCGGCGCGGAAGGTGCGCATCGGCTGCCACGGGTCGTCGATCGCATCGAGCCCGAAGTGCGCGCGACCGGCGTTGATCTCGGCGGTCACGACCGGGTCCCCGTGCGGGGCCATCGGGCCGATGTCGAGCACGGCGCTCGGGATGCCCCACTTCTCGGCCGCGAAGTAGCCGCCGAACTCGGTGCCCTCGCGGACGATGAGGTCCGGCGCCTCGCCGTTCTCGAGCAGCCGCTCGCCGAAGTTGCGCCCCAGGACCCCGATGAAGCTCCGGCTGAACATCGCCGCGGTGACGCCGGTGGTCGCGGTGCCGCACCGCTTGGCGACCTCCTCGAACTCGGTGGTCAGCCCGTGCCCGGCCGGGGCGCCGGCGAGGTCGCGCATGGTCAGCAGGCCGGGCAGCACCAGCGGGCGCAGGCCCGCTCGCTTCACGGCGCCGACCATGTCTTCGCTGGTGGCGACCCGGACGTCGTGGCCGGCGTCGCGCAGCTGGCGGCCGACCGGCAGCAGCAGCGGGACGAGGTGCGAGTAGACGGGCATGGCGGTCAGGACGATGCGCAAGGTCAATCCCATTCGGCCGGGTTCGCAGGCGAACTAGACAGCATGCTGTCTAGTTTCGACGGTACACCCGCCCGATCACCGCCCGTGGCGCGGAACCACGGTGAACACCGCCAGGTCCTTCGGCGTCCCCTTCGCCCGGAACCGGCGGCTGCGCGCCACGTACCGCTCGCGGTCGGCGGCCTCCAGCACCTGCTCGGTGACCAGCACTTCCCCGCCGCTGGCGGCGTCGGCGACGCGCGCGGCGATGTTGACGTCCACTCCGATGTAGTCCTTGCCGACCTTGCGCGGCCAGCCGCGGTGCAGACCGACCCGCAGCGACGGGCGGTAGCCGTCGTGGTTGAGCGCGCTGACGGCCGAGCCCAGCGCGGCGGCGGCCTCGATCGCCTTGTCGACGTCGGTGAAGGCCACCATCACGCCGTCCCCGAGCGACTTGACCACCGCACCGCCGTACCCGCCGACGACGTCGTCGGTGACATCGAAGAACTCCCGCAGCAGCCGCAAGACCTGGTCGTCCCCGGCCCGCAGCGCCCAGGTGGAGAAGCCCACGAGGTCGGTGAACATGATCGTCACCGCTCCATCGGTGGCGCCCTTGCTGGTCAGCGCCTGCCAGGCCTGCACGGTCGCCAGCCCCAGCTCCCGCACGGCGCTCGGCCGATCGCCCGCCACCTGCAGCATCAGCCGGGCCACCCGGTCCGAGGGCGTCCCGTCGCCGGAGAACCCGACCTCGCCCGATCCGGGCAGCATCCGCCGAACCCCGCGCAGCGCTCCCACCACGCGACGGCTCTGGTTCACCTGCCGGACCCGGCCCCCGGCCCGCCCCCAGAACCCGGCAGGCCGCGACTCATCGATCATCCCGAACTCCTCGCCACCCGACCACGGCACCAGAGTACCCAAAACCTACTCCGAAGTAGGTTGAGCGCGTGCGTTCCGGATCACTCCCGACCAGCCCACGGAGATCGTCCCCCCTCACCAGCAGGCCCCCGACCTGGGCCTCTCGATCCAAAACCTGCCTCTCCGGGTGAAGTTCCGGGTTTCAACGGAAATCCGAACCCCGATTTCAATGGAAATCAGTGTTCCGATTTCCATTGAAATCGTGTCACCGGGCACCGGCACGAGCTCGAGTTGACATGCAAGTCGTCACTTGCCTATCGTTCCTGGTGTGGATGACGCCGTGTTCAAGGCGCTGGCTGATGGGACGCGGCGCACGATCCTCGACGAGCTGACCGAGCAGGACGGGCAGACGCTGTTCGAGATCTGCGCGCGGCTGGCGACCAAGCACGGGCTCGCCTCGTCGCGGCAGGCGATCTCGCAGCACCTCGACGCGCTGGAGTCCGCGGGCCTGGTCCGGACGAGCCGGGAAGGCCGCTACAAGTTCCACCACATCGACACCGCACCGCTCGAACCGATCGTCGAGCGCTGGCTCGCAGAAAGGCCGGGAAGATGAGGATCAACCTGCACAGCATGATGGTCGACGACCAGGACAAGGCGCTGCGGTTCTACACCGAGGTCCTCGGGTTCGAGCTCAAGCACGACATCCCGATGGGCGAGTTCCGGTGGATCACCCTCGTCTCCCCGGAGGACCGCGCCGGCACCGAACTGGTCCTCGAACCCGATCAGCACCCGGCGGCCAAGCCGTTCAAGCAGGCCCTGGTCGCCGACGGGATCCCGTTCACCTCGTTCGCCGTCGAGGACGTCCAGGCCGAGTACGACCGCCTCACCGCCCAGGGCGTCCGCTTCACCCAGCAACCCACCGACATGGGCCCGGTCACCACAGCGGTCCTCGACGACACCTGCGGCAACCTCGTCCAGATCGCCCACGAGAAGGCCTGACCAGGACGCCCACCGGCCCGCTTCGCGAAGTGGACCAACGACAGCGCCCCGGTCTCGTGCCTGTGGGATCAGCCGGTTCGGTCGAGGGCTTGGTCGAGGTCTCGCCAGAGGTCGTCCGGCGATTCGAGGCCCACCGAGAGGCGGAGCAGGCTGTCCGGGATTCCGGCTGCCGCGCGGTCCTCCGGGGCGACGATGTGGTGCGACAGCGACGCCGGGTGCTGCAGGAGCGTGTCGGTGCTGCCGAGGCTGACCGCCGGGGTGATCAGGCGGACGGCGGAAATCACCTCGTGCGGCGAGGTTTCGGTTTCGAACGACAGCATCGCACCGCCGGTGGCGAGCTGGCCGAGCTTGCCCGGGTCCGGGTAGTGCACCGCGCTGATCCTCGGGTGGGCGAGCAGCCGCTCGGCCAGGACCGCCGCCGTGGCCGACGCACGTTCCATCCGGACCGGCAGCGTGGCCAGACCGCGCAGCAGGAGGTAGGCGGCGGAGGGGTGCAGCACACCGCCGGTGGCGATGCGAACCTGCCGCAACCCGCGGGCGAAGTCCTCACCGCAGGCCACCACCCCGCCCATCGCGTCCCCGTGCCCGCCCAGGAACTTCGTCGCGCTGTGCACCACCACGGCGGCGCCGAACTCGGTGGGCCGTTGCAGAGCCGGGGTGGCGAAGGTGTTGTCGACGAGCACCGGAACGTCTCCCGCGGCGTCCACGACGGCGCGGATGTCGATCTCCGCGAGCGTCGGGTTGGCGGGAGTCTCGATGATGACCAGCCCGGTGTCCGGGCGGATCGCGGCACCGATCTCGGCCGGGTCCGACCAGGTCAGCTGGTTCCCCAGCAGCCGGGACGCGATGAGGTGGTCGCTGGTGCCGTAGAGCGGCCGCACCGCCACGACGTGCGGCCGGCCGGCGGCGACGGTGGCGAGCAGGCACGCCGAGAGCGCCGCCATGCCCGAACCGAAGGCCACACCGGACTCGCAGCCTTCGAGCTCGGCGATCGCCTCCTCGAACCGGGCGACCGTCGGGTTGCCGAGCCGGGCGTAGATCGGCATGCCGGACACCTGGGCTCCGGTGGTCATCGCGTCGAGGCGCTCCGCCTCGTCCCTGCTGTTCCGGCTGGGATGGGTCGTCGATAGGTCGAGCGGTACGGCGTGCAGGCCCTGGTCGGCGAGGTCGTCGCGGCCGACGTGCACGGCACGGGTCCAAAACGTCTGCTCTGTCACCGCCCCAGGATCAACACCGATCCGGCCTCGCGCGTCGACGCCCGGACGGACACCGGGGCGACCCCGACTTCGCTCCGCCCTCGTCCGGCAGGACCGCCTCGAGAGCGCGTTCAACCGGCGATCGTCCGGTCAGCCCTCGGCCCCGGGCGGCAGCAGCGGGCCGCCGCGCCACTGGTGGAAGATCAGGTGCGTGTGCACCATGACGACCTCGTCCCGCGCGGTGAGCTCGTCGAGCACCAGCCTCTGCAGGTCCGCGGCGTCGGTGACGGTCACGTGGATGAGGAAGTCGTCCGGCCCGGTCAGGTGGTAGAGGTGGCGGGTCTCGGGCAGCGCCAGGACGTGCTGCACGAACGGATCCACCAGCGGACGCCGGTGCGGGTGCACGCGCACGGCCAGCATCGCCTCCAGCGGGCGACCGACCGCGCTCGGTTCGATGCGCACAGCCGACCCGCACATCACGCCCGCGTCCCGGAGCCGCGCCAGCCGGTCCGAGCAGGTCGAGGTCGCGATGCCCGCCCGCGCCGCCAGTTCGCGGTTGGACATCCGGGCGTCCTCCTGCAACGCCCGCAACAACCGCATGTCCACGACGTCGAGCTCCACCTGCGCACCCACGGGCGGCAGCCTACGGGCCGTTCGATTTTGACGCGTTCTTGACGGTCGGAAGTGGAATGCGGACCTACCATCTGGGCATCGGCCTGCTGGTCGTGGTGTGCCGGGAAGTCTGGTCGGCGGTGTGATGGTGTTCGCCGTTCGAGGCTTGGAGTGGTGATGGTGACCGGCAACGTTGCTCAGGTGGTCGAGCTCGCGCAGGTGGACGCGAGCATGCTCGGGTTGGTGGGTGGCAAGGCCGCCGGGCTCGGGGAGTTGATCGGGGCCGGGTTCCGGGTGCCCGGCGGGTTCTGCGTGACGACCCGGGCGCACGCGACCGGCGAGCTGCCCGAGCGCGAGGTGCTCGACGCCTACGCGCGGCTCGGCGGCGACCGGGTGGCGGTGCGGTCCAGCGCGACCGCCGAGGACCTGGCCGACGCCAGCTTCGCCGGGCAGCAGGACACCTTCCTCAACGTCAGCGGCGAGCAGGAGCTGCTGTCGGCGATCCGCCGCTGCTGGGACTCGCTGCACTCGGAGCGCGCCGTGGCCTACCGGGAGGCCAACGGGTTCGACGGCGACGTGCGCATGGCCGTGGTCGTGCAGCGGATGGTCGACGCGAAGGTCGCGGGCGTGCTGTTCACCGCCAACCCGCTGACCGGGACGCGTTCGGAGATGGTCGTCGACGCCGCGCCCGGGCTCGGTGACGTGGTCGTCGACGGGTCGGTCATCGCCGACCACTACGTGCTCGACGGGACAGCGCCGCGCACCGACGGGTGCCTGGACCGCGACCAGCTCGACGCGCTGCGCGAGGCGGGATCGCGGGTGCAGGAGAGCTTCGGCGCTCCCCAGGACGTCGAGTGGGCCATCGACCAGGACGGGGAGCTGTGGCTGCTGCAGTCGCGCGCCGTCACGACGCTCTTCCCGCTGCCACCGCAGACCGATGACCTGCGGGCGTACTTCGAGATGGGCCACATGCAGGGGATGACGCGGCCCTTCACCCCGGCGGGCATGTCGGCGATGACGCACGGCGCGAAGCTGTGGATGGACTCGGCCGGGCTCTCCGGCGGGGCCTTCGGTGATGCGATGGGCATCGTGCCGATCGGCGGCCGTCTGTTCATGGACTTCTCAGATCTCTTGCGCAACAAGCGGTTCCGCTCCCGGATGCCGCAGATGATGGAGGTCTACGGTCCGCGCAACGTCGAGATCGTGCAGCGGCTGCTCACCGACCCGCGCTTCGCGCCGACCACCGGCGGGCTGCCCTTCCCGGTCGGGCCGCTGCTGAAGAAGAGCCTCGTGGTCGTGCCGAAGGCGAAGTTCGAGCTGATCCGCACGCTGGCCTTCCCCGACGCTGCCCGCGATCGGGCGTTCCGCACCACCGAGAAGCTCCGGCACCAGGCCCAGGCCCCGGAGTTCGCCGACTCCGCCCAGCGGCTGCGCTTCGCCGAGGAGGTGCAGCGGGACTTCATGACGGCCTCCGAGGTGATCTGGCCGCTGTTCGTCGGCATCATCGTCGGCCAGGTGCCGAAGTCGCTGCTCAAGGGCATCGCGACGAGCTCCGAGCTGGACACCGTGCTGGGCGGGCTGCCGCACAACGTCACCACCGAGATGGACCTGGCGCTGTGGCGGCTGACGACCCGGCTCGGCCAGGCCGAGCGCGAGCTGCTCAGCAGCACGCCACCGGCCGAGCTCACCGCCCGCTACCAGGCCGGCGAGCTCCGCGACATCGGCTTGGACGACTTCCTCGCTCGGTACGGGCACCGCGCTCCGGCGGAGGTCGACGTCGGCGTCGCGCGCTGGGCCGAGGAGCCGACGCAGATCTTCGCCACCATCGCCGGCTACCTGCGCATCACCGATCCCGAGCAGGCCCCGGACCGCCGGTTCGAGCAGGCGGCGGCCCGGGCGGAGGCCGCGATCGACGAGCTCTTCGAGCGCGCCCGCCGCAAGCGCCCGGTCCGCGCGCACCTGGCCCGGTTCTGCATGCGCCGCGCCCGCAGGCTCACCGGGCTGCGCGAGCTGGGCAAGTTCGCGTGGTTGTACTCGCTGCAGTCGATGCGCCAGCAGCTGCTACTCATCGGCGAGGACCTCAGCGGTCGGGGCCTGCTGGAGCAGGCCGGGGACGTGATGTTCCTGAACCTCGACGAGATCCGCGCCGCCGTCGGCGGCAAGGATCAGCGGGCGCTGGCATCCGAGCGAAAAGCCCTCCACAACAGGGAAGTTCGGCGCCGGGTCGTGCCGATCGCGGTGCTCTCCGACGGCACGGACCTGGAGGCCACGGCCCCGGCCGAGGCCGCCGCTGACGGCGCCATGACCGGGCTGGGCGCCGCACCGGGCAAGGTCACCGGACCGGCTCGCGTCGTGCACGACCCGTCCGACGCGCGGATCGAGCCCGGCGAGATCCTGGTGGCCACCAGCACCGATCCCGGCTGGACCCCGCTGTTCATGACCGCGGCCGGGCTGGTCACCGAGACGGGTTCGCCGATGGCGCACGGCCCCACCGTCGCCCGCGAGTACGGGATCCCGGCGGTGATCTGCGTGCGCAACGCGACCACGGAGATCACCACGGGCCAGGTCATCACGGTGGACGCGACGGCGGGCACCGTCACACCCGGCTGAGCTCGCCCGGACGGGTTCGGCGGACCGGCCTGGTGGGACGTCGGAAGCGGTGGTCCGGGACGCGGTGCCGGGAGCGCATCGCCCTGCACCACGGGGGTGTGGCGCGACACCGTCCTGCTGGAACGCCGCCGCGCCGACTGAGCGGGAGGTTCAGGCCGCGCCTTCGGTTTCCAGCGGGAGCTCCGCTTCGCGCGGGGTGAGCTGGACGTAGACGGTGCCGCCTTCGACGAGCACCTGGTGCGTGCGCACCGCCCGCTTGGCCGGCGGGCCCGTCGGAGCACCGTCGCGCAGGTCGAAGAACGCCGCGTGCAGCGGGCATTCGACGAAGCAGCCTTCGACGAAACCGGCCGACAGCGATGCGTCCTGGTGGGTGCAGGTGTCGTCGACCGCGTAGAACACGCCGTCGGCGTTGAACACGGCGATCGGGACGTCGGCGACGAACCGGGTCGACTCGCCCGGGGCGAGCTCGTCGGCGCGGCAGACAGCGAACATCGAACCTCCTGTGTTGCGCATTAGAGAACCTGTAACGCCATGCGCAACAGCGTGAAGGTCATCCGAGGGGTGCGTCAATACGTCCGAGGCGTTGTCCTCCAGGCGGATTTCCCCGTTCACGAACGACATCCGCGCTTCACCCGCACCACGCGTCGGCTACCTCCCGGTAACTCGCGCGGACGTCTTGACAGCACCGGACGCGCGACCGCATCGTGTTGTCGATCGAGCAACGCGGTGCTGATCGCGCAACAACTGGATCACCATGCGGAACGAGCCGAAAGGCACCCCGAGATGACCGCTGCGGAGTTGCCGCAGAGCTTGCTGGCCACTCTTCCCGGACACCACTACACCGACCCGTCGATCTTCGCCCTCGAGCAGTCGCGGATCTTCGAAGCCGGGTGGTTCTGCGCGGTGCGCAGCGCCGACCTGGACCAGCCCGGCGCGTTCCAGACCGTGCAGGTCGGGCGCGAGAGCGTGCTCATCGCCCGGGACCGCAAGGGCGGCCTCAACGCCTTCCTCAACGTGTGCCGGCACCGGGGCGCCCGGCTGTGCACCGAGGAGTCCGGCCAGGTGCAGCGCTCGCTGCAGTGCCCGTACCACGCGTGGACCTACGGCCTCGACGGCAAGCTGATCGCCGCGCCCAACCTCGCCGGGATGCCCGACGTCGATCGCGGCCAGTTCGGGCTCAACCGGGTCCACCTGCGGGAATGGCTCGGCTACGCCTGGGTGTGCCTGGCGGGCGAGCCCCCGTCCTTCGAGAACACCGTGATCTCCGACGTGGCCCAGCGCCTCGGCGACGCCGGTGAGCTCGACGCCTACGACATCGCCGCGCTCGAACTCGGCGAGCGGATCCGCTACGACGTCAAGGCGAACTGGAAGCAGATCATCGAGAACTTCATGGAGTGCTACCACTGCGCCACGATCCACCCGGAGCTCACCGAGGTCCTGCCGGAGTTCGCCGACGGGTTCGCCGCGCAGTACTACGTCGGGCACGGGGCCGAGTTCGGCGACGAGGTGCGGGGTTTCACCGTCGACGGCGGCGAGGGGCTGCAGCAGCTGCCGGGCGTGGGCGAGCACCAGGACCGCCGGTACTACGCGATCACCGTGCGCCCGCAGGTGTTCATCAACCTGGTTCCCGACCACGTGATCGTCCACCGGATGTTCCCGCTGACCGCCGAGCGCACGATCGTCGACTGCGACTGGCTGTACCTGCCGGAGGTCATCGCCTCGGGCCAGGACCTGTCGCGCTCGGTGGAGCTGTTCCACCGGGTCAACCAGCAGGACTTCGACGCCTGCGAGCGCTGCCAGCTGGCGATGGACTCCCGCTCCTACGCCGCGGGCGGCGTCCTCGTCCCCAGCGAGCACCACATCGCCGAGTTCCACGACTGGGTCCGCGCCCGCCTCGCCGGCTGACCCCGGCCCGGCGGTTCAGGAGGGGGTGTCGAGCAGCAGGTAGCGGACCGCGAGGGCGCCGACCCCGAGGCTGATGCCGACGAAGATCAGCCCGGGGTTGGCGGAGAGCAGTCCCGTGGTGAACACCAGCGCGCCGAGCAGGGCGACCGCGATCGCCAGCCGCCGCCGGCGGACGGTGAGGGGATCCGGCGGTGTGTGCTTGACCGATGCGGCGAACCGCGGGTCGTTCTCCTCGAACCACCGCTCGATCTCGTGAAGCCTCCGACGCTCGTACCGACTCAACATCACGTCCTCCCCACACGGCCAGGAAGCCGTCGGACTGGTTCACCGCGATCAGCGGACATCACCTCCCGACTCAGCGATTGCGAGGAATCCGCGCAGGACTCCGGTCAGCAGCGGATTGTTCGACAGTTGGAGAGCGCGCGTGCGGACCCGGAGCGCAGCACCCGCTCGATGTCGCCGCGGAACAGCGAGAGCGGCCGATCCCCCAGCAGGGCGTGCTGCAGATCCGGCGGCATCCGCGCCAGCGGCCGACCCGATTCGGTGACGTGGAGGAGTTCGACCGGCTCCGGCTGCGCGGCACGCAGGGCCGGGACCAGGCCCATCCGCTCGGCCGCGTCGAACCCCAGACCGGAGAGCGTCAGCGCGCACCCGCCCGCTCGCAGCTCGGCTGCGCGCTGCACGAGCGCGACCCGCCTGCCGCTCCTGCTCAACCTCAGCGCGGTCGCCAGACCGGCACCACCCGCGCCCACCACCGGTGCACGTCCCTCGGCCACCATGACAGCTCCGTCCTCGAAGCGCAGCAGTGTCACGCCGACCAGACTTCCCGGCACACCATCGTCACCGCTCAGGTGCGATACCAATCAAGGTAGACCTCCTGTTCACCCGCTGTGAAGTGCCAGGACGCCAGCAGCGCGCGAACCGCCTGATCATGCCCGTTTCTGGCATTCTGAGGACGTGGTCGCGCTGTTGTGGCTCATCGCCGGCGTCGTGCTGGTCGCGGCCGAGGTCATCTCGGGTGACCTCGTGCTGCTGATGCTCGGCGTCGCGGCGCTGGGAGCCGCCGGAGCCTCCGCACTGGGCGCACCGCTGGCCGTCGACGCCGCGGTGTTCGCCGCGCTGAGCCTGGGGCTGGTCGCCCTCGCGCGTCCGGCGCTGAAGCGGCGGCTGACGCGGGGCGCCGAGCTCCGCACCAACGCGGAAGCCCTGATCGGCAAGAAGGCGCTCGTCGAATCCACTGTGGATTCAGCTGGTGGCCTGGTGCTGATCGACGGGCAGAGCTGGTCGGCGCGGCCGTTGGGCGACGACGAGGTGCTCGGCGCGGGCGAAACGGTGACGGTCATGGACATCTCCGGAGCGACCGCCGTCGTTTCAGGCGAATTCTGAGGAGGCCGACATGGACCCGACCGCACTGATCGTGCTCGCCGTCATCATCCTGCTGGTCGTCGTGCTCCTGGCCAAGACCGTGCTGCTGGTGCCGCAGGCGACCGCTTCGGTGATCGAACGCCTCGGCCGCTACCGGACCGTCGCGCAACCGGGGCTCAACCTGCTGGTGCCGTTCTTCGACCGGGTCCGCGCCCGCGTCGACCTGCGCGAGCAGGTCGTCTCCTTCCCGCCGCAACCGGTCATCACCCAGGACAACCTGACGGTGTCCATAGACACCGTCGTCTACTTCCAGGTCACCGACGCGCGCTCGGCGGTCTACGAGATCTCCAACTACATCACCGGCGTCGAACAGCTCACCACCACGACGCTGCGCAACGTCGTCGGCGGCATGAGCCTGGAGGAGACGCTCACCTCGCGCGACGCGATCAACACGCAGCTGCGCGGAGTGCTGGACAAGGAGACGGGCAGGTGGGGCATCCGCGTGGCGCGCGTGGAGCTCAAGGCCATCGACCCGCCACCGTCCATCAAGGACTCGATGGAGAAGCAGATGCGCGCCGATCGGGAGAAGCGCGCGATGATCCTCAACGCGGAGGGCACCCGCGAATCGGCCATCAAGACCGCGGAAGGGCAGAAGCAGGCGGCGATCCTGGGCGCGGAAGGCCAGAAGCAGGCCGCGATCCTCACCGCGGAAGCCGACCGGCAGTCCAGCATCCTGCGCGCCCAGGGCGACCGCGCGAGCCAGTACCTCAAGTCGCAGGGGCAGGCCAAGGCCATCGAGAAGGTCTTCGCCGCGGTCAAGCGCGCCAAGCCCACGCCGGAGCTGCTCGCGTACCAGTACCTGCAGACGCTGCCGAAGATGGCCGAGGGCGACGCCAACAAGGTCTGGGTCGTGCCCAGCGACTTCAGCAAGTCGCTGGAGGGCTTCGCCCGGAGCCTGGGCAAGGCCGACGAGGAGGGCGTCTTCCGCTACGAACCGCCGGAGCAGCCCGAGGACGCTCCCCCGGCCGAAACCGTGGAGGACGCGGTGCAGGCCTGGTTCGACACCACCACCAACCCCGAGGTCGCCGAGGCGGTCCGCGCGGCCGAAGCCGTCGCGCGCAAGGAGGTCCCCGGCCCCGGCGAGTTCGGCACCCAGGTGCCCGTGCCGCGACCGAGCGCGGCACCGCGACCGTCGACGTCCGCGCCCGACGCCCCGGGACCGGACCAGACCTGACGGCCGGTCCGGGGCGCTGCTTTGCGTACCGTGATGCCATCCGGGGCGTGCGCGGGCGACGTCCGGGCGGTGACGATCGAGGAGTGGTTCGGGCGTGGGTGAGCGGATGCAGATCGGCGAGGTCGCCGAGCGCACGGGGCTGTCGCTGCGCACGATCCGCTACTACGAGGAGGTCGGTCTGGTGGTGCCCAGCGCTCGCAGCCAGGGCGGGTTCCGCCTCTACACCGACCCCGACGTCGATCGGCTGGAGCTGATCAAGGGCATGAAGCCGCTGGGCTTCCAGATCGACGAGATGCGCGATCTGCTGGCGCTCCTCGACCCGGTCCCGGGGTCCCCGGAGGTCGAGGACCCGCAGCGCCGGCTGGCCGAGTTCAGCGCCACCGCCGAGAAGTCCTGCCAGAAGCTGCGCACGAGGCTCCAGCTCGCCGAGAAGTTCGCCGCGATGCTGCGCGAACGCGTCGACCACGCGTGATCCCGGACTCATCCGGCCTGCTGGGTTCGGGAGTTCCGGAAACTCTCATCTAACGTAAGGGAAGAGTTGCCGGGCAACGCCGCCCCTCTCCCCTGCTCCCCTCCCGCCGCGATCGGACGATGCGGCGCCTGAAACACGTCTGGTTGTCGCGTGCCCGAGCTGTCGCTGTCCCGTCCTGCCTGGCTGTCGCCGAAGGTCGCCCGAACCGAGGTGCTCGGTGGTCTGGTCGTCGCACTGGCGCTGATCCCGGAGGCGATCTCGTTCTCGATCATCGCCGGGGTCGATCCGAGCGTGGGCCTGTTCGCCTCGTTCACGATGGCGGTGGTGATCTCGATCGTCGGCGGCAGGCCCGCGATGATCTCGGCCGCCACGGGTGCGATCGCGCTGGTCGTGGCGCCGCTGGCGCGCGAGCACGGGATGGGCGTGCTGGTCGCCACCGTCATCCTGGGCGGGGTGTTCCAGGTCGCGCTCGGGGCGCTGGGCGTGGCGAAGCTGATGCGGTTCGTGCCGCGCAGCGTCATGGTCGGGTTCGTCAACGCGCTGGCCATCATGATCTTCATGGCGCAGGTGCCCGAGCTCATCGGAGTGCCGTGGGCGGTCTACCCGCTGTTCGCGGCGGGCCTGGCGATCATGGTGCTGTTCCCGAAGCTGACCAGGGTGGTCCCCGCGCCGCTGGTGTCGATCGTGGCGCTGACCGCGGTGACCATCGCGGCGGGCATCGCCGTGCCGACCGTCGGCGACAAGGGGGCGCTGCCGTCGTCGCTGCCGGTGCCCGGGCTCCCGGACGTGCCGTTCACGCTGCAGACCCTGCAGACCATCGCCCCCTACGCGCTGGCGTTCGCGCTGGTCGGGCTGATGGAGTCGCTGATGACGGCGAAGCTGGTCGACGACATCACCGACACGCGCTCGAACAAGACCCGCGAGTCCATCGGGCAGGGCGTCGCCAACATCGTCACCGGCCTGTTCGGCGGCATGGGCGGTTGCGCGATGATCGGCCAGACCATGATCAACGTCAAGACGGCGGGGTCCCGGACCCGGCTGTCGACGTTCCTGGCCGGCGTGTTCCTGATGGTCCTGTGCATCGTCTTCGGGCCGCTGGTCTCGCAGATCCCGATGGCGGCGCTGGTCGCGGTGATGGTGCTGGTCTCGGTGGGGACCTTCGACTGGCACAGCATCGCGCCGAAGACGCTCAAGCGGATGCCCGCGGGCGAGATCATCGTGATGCTGGTGACAGTGGCCGTGGTCGTGGCCACCGACAACCTCGCTATCGGCGTGGTCGTCGGTTCGATCACCGCGATGGTGATCTTCGCGCGCCGCGTGGCCACCCTCGTCGAGGTCACCTCGGTCACCGACCCCGACGGCGGCCAGGTCGTCTACCACGTCACCGGTGAGCTGTTCTTCGCCTCCAGCAACGAACTCGTGCACCGGTTCGACTACGCCGACGACCCCGACGAGGTGGTCGTCGACCTCACCGACGCGCACATCTGGGACGCCTCCACCGTCGCCGCGCTCGACGCCGTCACCACCAAGTACGAGGCGCGCGGCAAGCGGGTGGACATCGTCGGGCTCAACGAGCCCAGCGCCGCCATGCACGGGCGGTTGAGCGGCGAATTGTCCGGAAACCACTGAGGGCGTTCGGAAATCGAGACCGCCCAACATCGACACCGCGATCTCGGCAGGCGATCATGTCCGCATGCAAGTCGAGCGTCCTGCCGCCGACATCGACACCTCCTCGCCCAGCGTCGCCCGCGGTTACGACCACTGGCTGGGCGGCAAGGACAACTTCGAGGTCGACAGAACGATCCTGAAGGCCATCGAGGAGATCGTGCCCGAGGCCAGGCCGCTCGCCCAGGAGAACCGGTACTGGCTGATCAGGGCCGTGCGGTTCCTGAGCTCGACGCTGCACGCCGGGATCGACCAGTTCCTGGACCTGGGGTGCGGGCTGCCGACGATGCAGAACGTGCACCAGGTCGCCCAGGCCAACAACCCGGACGCCGTCGTGGTCTACGTCGACAACGATCCGACCGTCGCCGCCTACGGGCGCGCGATGCTCGCGGAGAACGAGAACACCCACTTCTCCATCAACGACCTGCGCAATCCCGACGACATCCTCAACGACCCGGTGATCACCCGGAACCTGGACTTCGAGCGCCCGATCGCGCTGATCCACTCGGGCACCTTGCACCACGTCTCCGACGAGCACCGGCCGCGCGAGGTCATGCAGCGCTACGTCCAGGCGCTGGCTCCGGGCTCCTACGTGGCGATGTCGCACTTCAGCTGGCCGCCGGAGTCGGCCGAGCACCGCGAGATGGCCCGCAAGATCGAGGGAACGCTGCACGAGATGGTCGCCTCCTGCTGGTGGCGCAGCAACGAGGAGGTCCTGTCGTTCCTCGACGGGCTGGAGGTCCTCGCCCCGGGTCTGGTCCGCACGGTGGACTGGTGGCCCGAAGGCCCGTCCCTCACCGGGAATTCCGAGATCACCAACCTCATCTACGGCGCGGTCGCCCGAAAGCCCTGACCCGGGGCGCCTTCCCGGCCGAACGTACCGCAGCGGCGACGACGTCGGTGGCTCCGAACTCGCGCCCCAGGTCGGTGCGGTCGGGGTGCCGACCCATGAGGACGATCTGCTCGGCGCCGAGGCGCTTGGCCGACAGCACCGCCAGCAGCCCCACCGCTCCGTCACCGATCACCGTCACGCGGGTGCGCTCGTCCACGCCTCCGGCGACGGCCGCGCGGTAGCCGCGTCGGACAGCGTCAGCAGCGATGGCATCAGCGCCGAGTCCGGCGCGACGGGCAGCTTGACCAGCGTGCCGTCGGCGAACGGGACGCGGACCGCCTCGGCCTGACCGCCCTCGCCCGGCTCGGTGTCCCAGAAGCCCGTCGGCGGGCGACATCGAACCGTAGGGCCACAGGTCGCTGCCGCAGATGCAGGACGCGGTCACGGTGACCAGCGCGTCGGTGGGCTGTTCGAGCTCGGAGTCCGGGACGTCCTCCACCCGGACGTCGCCTGCCCCGTGCATGAGTGTTGCGCGCATGACTCCCTCTTTCGCTGGCTGGACAGGGTGTGCCGCGTCCCGAAGCTCACCAGCTCGCGCACCACCTCTTCGATCCGCCGCTCGTCGATGCGCGCGAGCAGCGCGCGCAGCTGCGCGTCGGGCTGCTGCGGCGGGATCGGCTCACCGGGCGGCAGCGCTCCTCCGACGGCGGGACGCAGGTCAGCGGCCCCGGCGGTGCCGGAGAGCACGACGGCGCCGGTGATCCCGGCGGAGGCGGACAGGAAGGCGCGACGGCTGTGACCAGCACCAGAAGAGGAACCCATGCACAGCTTTCTACGTGTCCGCACACGCCCGAAGAATCAACCGAAAAGCCCACGCCGGGCGCCCGAACGGGCCACTCGGGTTTCAGCTACCGCTCGCCCACCCGGTGACGCGGCGCTCGAGCTCGGTGACGAGGTCTTCGAACGCGGCGTTCACGCGCTGCTCGTCACCGCTGGTGAGCAGGTCCACGAAGAGCCCGCGCATGCCCGCGAGCAGCGACGTCGCGACCGTCTGCGCTTCAGCCTCCGGGCAGCCGTGGCGCACCAGACCCGCGGCGATGAGCTCGGTGCGCTGCCGCATCGAGGACGCGACGGCATCGACCAGCGCCGGGTCCCCGTACATCGCGCGACCGGTGATCGCGATGAACAGCCGGACGTACCGCCGCCCGCGTTCGCCGGTGGCGCGGCGCCAGATGGCGCGCATCGGGTCGGGGTCGTCGCGCGGCAGGTCGGGGACCGACAGGGTCTCGGCCAGCACCCGGTCGACGATCTCGGCGACGAGCCGGTCCTTGGAGGCGAAGTGGTGCACCAAGGTCGCGTGGCTGACCCCGGCGGACTGGGCGACCTTGCGCAGCGACAGATCGTCGAGCCCCTTCTCGAGGGCGTGCTCCGTCGCGGCGGTGAGCACCTCACCCCGCCGGTGCTGGAAGCGCAGCTTTCGGCCGTCGACCCGTTCCTCCACACCGACAGCCTAGTCCTCCGCGAAATTGGTTGACCGATTGGTAGAGCTACCTTAGAGTCGATCGCGTTCCGGAATTCCTCCTCCTGCGACGAACGTGTTCCGCAGGACCGCACGACCCCCGGGGAGATCAGTCAGGGCACATCCAGCGCGCCCGGATCGGCGGGCGCATTGCGACAAGGGCGAAACATGGAATTATCCCGTTCCACCCGTCCACTCTCCCGATTCCGCCGACTGCTGGCCGTTTCCACGGCCGTGTTCGGCCTGCTCGCGGGCAGCGTGACGCTGGCCCAGGCGGCCGAAACCGCCGACGTGCACGGCCCCGACCCGACCGAGGAGTCCATCACCGCCCCGCGCGGCCCGTTCGAGGTCGACGAGGAGTCCGTGTCGCGCTACAGCGTCCAGGGCTTCGGCGGCGGAACGATCTACTACCCCACCGACACCGCTGACGGCTTGTTCTCCGCGGTGTCGATCTCCCCGGGCTACACCGGATCCCAGGACTCCATCGCGTGGCTGGGCCCGAGGCTGGCCTCGCAGGGCTTCGTGGTGTTCACCATCGACACGATCACCACCTCCGACCAGCCCGATTCCCGAGCCCGCCAGCTGCAGGCCTCGCTGGACTACCTCACCGACGACAGCAGCGTGAAGGTCCGCATCGACCCGGCGCGGCTCGGCGTGATGGGCCACTCGATGGGCGGCGGCGGTTCGCTGAAGGCGTCGTTGGACAACCCGGCGCTGAAGGCGGCGATCCCGATGACGCCGTGGGACACCACCAAGGACTTCTCCGGCGTGCGCACCCCGACCCTGATCATCGGCGCGCAGGACGACACCGTCGCCCCGGTCGCCCAGCACGCCAAGCCGTTCTACGAGAGCCTGCCCGACGACCCGGGCAAGGCCTACCTGGAACTGGCCGGTGCCAGTCACTTCGCGCCCAACACCGACAACACCACGATCGCCAAGTCCAGCATCGCCTGGCTCAAGCGGTTCCTCGACGACGACACCCGCTACGACCAGTTCCTGTGCCCGCCCCCGCAGGACGCGGAGATCTCGGACTACCAGTCCACCTGCCCGTACTGATGGGCGACCCGTTGCGGGGGCGGCCCCCCGGGGGGCCGCGCCCCCAACGCCGGAAAAAACCCCAGAGCCGGAAGAGGAGCCCCA
>NZ_JAWLNX010000005.1:284334-335288 GCF_035320975.1 Saccharopolyspora mangrovi
CACCCAGCCCCCCGCCCCTGGCGTGGGGGCCCCCGGGGGGGCCGCGGCCCCCGGGGGGCCCGCCCCCGCAACGGCGTTCAACTCCGCAGGAGCGAGACGAGCTCGCCGAAAGTCCGCTCGACGGCCCCTTCTTCGCTGGTCAGAACGGTGATCGCGGGCCTGTGCCGGATGATCTCGGTGAGCTGGTCGTAGGCCCCGGCCAGGAAGTCCTCCCCGCCTTCCCGCCGCACGATCTCCTTGACCTGCGCGTGCCAGACCGGGTCACCGTCACCGCCTCGCCGGGCGAAGCGCTCCACCGACCTCTGCCGGGTGTCGAGCAGCATGACCTCGACGAACTCGGCCCCGTTCTCCTGCGCCACGGCCTCGAACCGCTCGATCTCCGCCGACCGGGCCAGGTATTGCGGCAGGACCACGTCCCGGCCACCGCGCAGGTGCTCGGCGGCCATCCCCAGCGCCAGCGGCCGCACGATCTCCCCGACCTCGGCGAACCGCTCCCGCCACCCGCCGATCAACCCGCGCAGCAGGTCGATGTCCAAGTTCAGCACGCCCACGTGCTCATCCACGTACCGCCGGGCCAACGTCGACTTCCCGATCCCAGGAGGCCCGTTCACATGCACCAACCGCACCACGAACACCACCGTACGAGCCCACCGAACACTGACCGAACACCGCCGCGGGTGTGTCCCGAGAAGTCCTCCACCCCGGTCGTGGGGGAGAGAACTGCGGTATTCGGCAGTGCGAATACCGCAGTTCTCGCCCCTGGGGGTGGTTCGGCTCTAGAAGCCGGTGACGTCGAGGAGGGGTTCCTGGGTTCCGTCGGGGTCTTGGGACGGCCAGGTCCAGTCGGTCGTGCCGGCGCTCCGCAGGGCGTTCTTGACCTGCTCCGGAGTGGCCGCTGGGTTGGTCGCCTTGTGGAGGGCGGCCGCGCCCGCCACGTGCGGGGTGGCCATCGAGGTGCCGGAGATCGTGTTGTAGCTGCCGTTGGGCCAGGTGGAGTTGATGCAGACGCCGGGTGCGATCAGGTCGACGTCGGTGCCGAAGTTGGAGAAGTCGGCGAAGGTGTCGTCCTCGTCGTCCCGGCAGGTCGCCGGAGCACCGCCGCCCGGCTGCCCGTTGAAGTCGGCCAGCGCGCTGACCGTGATGACCTCGTCGTAGGCCGCCGGGGTGCTGTCCTTGGCGTCGGCGGCGTCGTTGCCCGCGGCGACCGCGAAGGTCACCCCCGCCGACACCGCGCGGCAGATGGCCTCGTGCTCGGAATCGCCGCTCCTGCGACCGCACTGGCCGTCGTCGGTCCCGGCACCGCCGAGGCTCATGTTGGCCACGTCGATCTGCCCGGAGTTGGCCGCGACGTAGTCGATGCCGCAGACGACGTCGGCCGTGGTGCCGACGCCGGCGTCGTTGAGGACCTTGACCGGCCAGATCCGCGCGCCCGGGGCGACGCCGACGACGCCGGCACCGTTGTCGAGCGCACCGACCGTGCCGGCGACGTGGGTGCCGTGACCGTGCCCGTCCTCCGGCGGGAGGACCGGCAGCGTGCAGTTCTTGCCGCCCACCACGTTGAGGTCGGGGTGGTCGCTGTCGACGCCGGTGTCGATGACCGCGACGTCGACGTCGGTGCGCTGGTCGGTGCCGTCGATCCCGGCGGTCGGGCTCGCGTCGGCGTTGGCGCGGTCGACGCCGGTGGGCAGCGACTGCGCTGTGCTGCGCACCTGGCGGACCGGCTCCACGCGGACCACGTCGGGATCCGCCGCGATCCGGTCGCGGGCCTGCTCGCTCATCCGGCCCGAGTAGCCCTTCAGCGCCGACTGGTAGAGGTGCCCGACTCGGGCGCCGTTGTCCTGGGAGTGCTTGTCCGCCTTGAACTTCGCGTCGGTGCTGTCCTTGAGCACCACGATGTAGTCGCCCTCGGGGGCGGGCGCGGCGTGCGCGGTCAGCCCCGTCGCGCCCGCTAACGCGCAGGCCAGCAGGATCGCCGTGGTTCGTCTTGCCATCGAAACCCCTCCGTTGATCCGACTTCTCGCCGACCACGACGGCATGCGGCATCAACCCACGACTACAGACCATCCGGTCGGTACGAGCATGGCGAGGACTGTGGCACGCGAACCGGACGATGTCCAGAACTTGATCATCCAAAACCCTTGGCGGACCATTACTTCGACACTCGACCGTCCGCTTTTTAACATCCAGCAGTATCTTTGGCTCGATCCATCGGACGATCCCCGTCCGGACCGGTCTCGAAACCCGCCACGACCTGCGGAGTCATCACCCGCAAGAACGGCGGGACGGTGGCCAGGACGGCCACGGCGAAGACGACGAGAGCGGCTCGGTCAGCACCGGCGCGATGACCATCGCGAAGGTGCCGATGAGGTTCGCGGTCGTGCCATGAGCGGCATCAGCGCGAGCCACGCGCCCCAGCAGGAGCACAGCACGGTCAGCACCAGCGCCATCAAGCGCAGCAGGCGATGCCGCCACAGGTAGTGCAGCCCTACACCGTGCTAGCGCTCACGCACGCCGTCGGCCAGGTTGGTGATCGCGGTGAACACCACCAGCACGACGGTGTTGCGCCCGCTCCGATCACCGTCGGCAACCCGCTCCCCCATCACGCCCCCTCGCAGTAACCGTCATGACAGTTTAGGTGGTTATCATCTCCCGGCGCGCAGCATCGAGCGATCCGGCAAACGGGCCGATTACCGGAGCGCTCGGGGGAGATCGGCTGGCCCGGGTGGCGGGCGGAGGTGCGGCTTGACCGGGCTCGCCGGGGGCTTCTGCGGCGGGGTTCGGGGTGGCAGCGTGGCCCGTGGATCCTCGACGAAGGGTGGGGTTGTGCGTTCTTCGGGTTATGCGGAGGCCGCTGCGGGCGGCATCTGGGACTCCGGGGCCGAGCGGGTCGGCTACATCCCGTCGGTGACCGTCGCCCCGGTCGTCTCGGCGCTGGTGAGCAGCGACGGTGGCGCGGACGGTGTTTCGCCGCGCGTCACACCGCTTTCCCGGGAGGAGGAGGCGATCGGCGTCATCGGTGCGCTGCCGCTGGCCGGGCGGTTCGGGGCGGTCGTCATGCAGGACAACGGTTTCGGCAACGCGCTGACCGCGCTGACCACCTTCTCGATCTCCTACCACCTGCCGCTGCTGATCTTCGCCAACACGCGCGGCGGGCTCGGCGAGTACAACTCCATGATCCACTCGATCAGCCAGCACGCCCCCGCCCTGCTGCGCACCGTCGGCCTCCCGGTGTTCGAGCTCGACCGCCGCTCGTCCCCGCAGGACTGGCGGGACGCCACCACCGAAGCCGGGGTGCACGCGCGGATGACCTACCGGCCCGTCGTCGTCCTCGCCTCGTTCTGGAACACCGACGGGAAGGTCGCCTGATGCGCCGCCTCGAAGCCCTGCACCAGCTCGTCGACCTCACCGAGAACCGTCCCGTCGTGGTGACCTGCGCGGCGACCAGCCGCGAGCTCGCCTCGATCGCCGACCGCGACAACCACCTGTACCTGCTGGACTCGATGGGCCTGGCCGGGTCGGTGACCACCGGGCTGGCGATGGCCGTCGAGGACTCCCCGATCGAGAAGGTCATCGGCGTCGAAGGCGATGGATCGCTGCTGATGAACCCCAACGTCCTGCCCACCGGCGGGTACACGAGCCCGCGCGCGCTGATGCTGGTGCTGCTGGACAACCGCGTCTACGGCTCCACCGCCGGGCTGCCCACCTACGCCGACCGCATCGACCTCGGCGCCATCACCGAGGCCGCCGGCTGGACCGTCTGCCGCGCCGACGACCCCGAGACCCTGCGCGAGGAGTTCACCCGGCTCGTGCGCACCCCAGGGCCGACGTTGTTGCACGTCCGCATCGAGCCGGGCAACGCACCCAACACCCCCAAACTCCTGGCAGATCCCGTCACCCTCACCAACCGCTTCCAAACCTGGCTCGCCCCCAAGCTCCTCCCCTGACCACCCCAGGGCGAGAACTGCGGTGTTCGCCCCTGGGGCGCGTGCCGTTGTCGGGGTGGTCAGGGACCAGGTCACCACGACGCGGCGCGGTCCCGCGGCGTCGGCGAGGCGACCGGCGACATCGGTGTTCCCTCGTCAGTCGACCGGTGGGGTGCCGTGGGTGTGGAAGGACTCGATGGTCTTCAGGCCCCAGGCCTGGCCCTTCTTGCGCTCCTGCTCGGTCCAGGTGATCAGCGGCCAGTCCGGGGCGAGCACCAGGCGGGTCAGCGGGTTGCACAGCTCGATGCGGTTGCCGCTGGGCTCGTAGACGTAGAGGAAGAACGTCTGCTGGATGGCGTGCTTGTGCGGTCCGGTCTCGATGAAAACACCGGTGTCGATGGCGAGGTCGGCGGCGCGCAAGACGTCCTCGCGGGTGTCGGTGGCGAACGCCAGGTGGTGCAGCCGACCGCTGGAGCCGGTCCAGTCCTCGGTGTGGACGAGGTCGTAGGACTTCTGCGTGAAGGTCTGCCACCGGCCGGCGATCCGGCCGCTGTCCAGCCGGATCTGCTCGGTGGGCCGGGCTCCGAGCACGTCGATGAGGAAACCGCTGGACTCCTCGACGTCGGCGGCCAGGTAGTTGATGTGGTCGAGCCTGCGGACGCCGACGCCGTGCCCGGGTTTGGCCTGCGGCTGGTTCTTCAACGCCGGAGCGAGCTCGGAAGGCGCTTCGTACCAGGACGTTTCGTGGTAGAGCGCGATCTCGTGGCCGTCGGGATCGGTGGTGACCCACAGCGGTCCGATGCCGGGCTCGTCGCGGACCCACTCGCCGCTCGCCCCGGTCGCCTCCACCGCGGCCTTGCGGCGTTCGAGGGCTTCGGCGGAGGCGCAGCGCAGGGCGGTGCGGCCGATGCCGGCCCGGTCGTGGCCGGTGACGACGAGGCTGTGGTGCTCGTAGTCGTCCCAGGTCCGCAGGTAGGTGTTCGCGCCGTCGCGCTCGACGACGGTCAGGCCGAGGAAGTCGGTGAAGAACGCGACGGTGTCCTGCGGGCACGGCGTGAACAGCTGCGCGTGCCCGAGGTGGGCGATGTCGCCGAGCGGCGGGCGCGTGGGCTGGTCGGCGACCATGCGCCTGAGGCTGCTCAGGTTCTCGGGAAGCGTCATGGCGAACTCCTCAGACGGTTTCGGCGGTCTGCGCCTGCAACCGGAGCTTGCGGGTGGCCGGGCCGAACAGCGCCAGCGCCAGCGCGCCCACGATCCAGGTGCCCGCGATGAAGTAGAAGACGGTCATGTAGCCGTAGCCGCTGTAGAGCCCGGCGATGATCAGCGGGCCGACGGCGTTGGACAGCCGCCCCACGCCGTAGGAGATCGAGGTGCCCAGCGAGCGGCCGTTGGTGTCGTAGAGCTCGGGCGAGTAGGCGTAGGCCAGTGCCGTGTAACCGCGCTCGAACAGGTTGACCAGGAAACCGAAGACCACCACCAGGACCGGGACGAACGTCAACCCGTACAGCAGGCCGGAACCGGCGATGACCAGGCCGAACACGACCAGGCACCACTTGCGCTCGAACCGGTCGGTGACCTGCGCGGCCAGGAACGAGCCCAGCGGTGCGCCGACGGTGGTCAGGGCGACGAAGAAGATGGAGTCCTCGACGCTGACGCCCTCGGCGGCCAGCAGGGTGGGAGCCCAGGAGGAGAACCCGAAGAAGCCGATGGTCTGTGTGATCCACAGCACCGACAGCAGGATCGTCGGGAACAGGAACCGCTTGTCCTTGAGCAGACCCAGACCGGGCTTGGCCGCCGGTTCGGCCTGGACCGGTTGCTCGGCGGCCGGGAGCTCTCCGTGCTCGGCGGCGGCCTCGGCCTCCAGACCTCGCAGGACGGCTTCGGCTTCGTCGTGGCGACCGCGGGATTCCAGCCACTGCGGGGATTCGACGAGCCCGCGCAGGAACACCAGGAAAAGCGCGCCGAGCGCACCCCACAGGTAGACCAGGCGCCAGGTCTGCTCGCCGAGCGGCACCACGAGCGAGGCGATGAGGTTGGTCGCGGGCGTGCCGCAGATGCCGATCATGATGACGTAGGCCTGGAACTTGCCGCGCTTGGCCCGCGGGAAGAGCTCGTTGAGGTAGACCACCGCGACCACGGTCATCGCCGACAGACCAGCGCTGGTCAGCACGCGGAACACGCCCATCGACAGCATGTCCCACGCGAACACGGTGGCCAGCGACCACACCGAGAACCACACCGTGGTCAGCGTCAGGGTCCGCTTCCGGCCGAGCCGGTCGGCCAGTCCGCCCGCCACGACCGAGCCGATGAACATGCCCACGAACGACAGCGAGGTCACGTAGGCGATGTGGCTGACGTCCGACCCCCACTGCACGCGCACCTTGGGCGCGGTGATCGCGAAGGTGTTGATGTCGGCGAACTCGAAGAAGTAGGCGAACGCCAGCGCGGCGATCGTGGTCTTGTGGAACTTCGAGATCGGCAACCGGTCGAGCCGGTTCGCCGAGTTGGTGACGGAGTGCGGCACTGCGATCTCCTAGAGGTGGGCGCCATTGCCCTGAACGCTTTTATTGGCTGATTTGCTTGGCGGTGCGGGTAGCGGAACCTGACACGCCTTCTGGACTCCGTGCGCCACGACTTATGCATGCCGCTTACCCCAGGGGTGGACATCGGCGTCGCGGCGTACTCCCCAGAAGACGTGTCAGAACCCGCGGCGGTGCCAGCTGCGGGGGTGGTCTGCACTGCTCGCAGCTACGCCGCTTGCACTCAGACCCGAAAATGCCTCCACAGTCACTCTTCTGGCCAGTACAGGCGCATCGGGTTGTCCACGAGCAGGGCGTGCTGGTGTTCGGCGGTGACGGCGATGTGCTGGACGTGGTCGAGCAGCAGGCCGTCGTCGGGCATGTGGTCGGTGAGGTTGGGGTGCGGCCAGTCGGTTCCCCACAGGACTCGGTCGGGGAAGGTCTCGACGACCTCGCGGGCGAAGGGCACGACGTCGGTGTAGGCGTGCTGCTCGCCGTCCAGGGCGCGCGGCCCGGTCTTGGTCAGGCGCTCGGGGCAGGAGACCTTGACCCACGCGCCGCTGCGGGCGGCGAAGTCGAGGAATCCGGCGAACTCAGGCCCGTCCGGGTCCTTGGTGACGTCGGGTCGTCCCATGTGGTCGATCACCAGCGGGACCGGCAGCGACAGGAAGAAGTCCGCCAGTTCGGGCAGGTCCGGGGCTTCGAAGTACAGGACCACGTGCCAGCCCAGCGGGGCGATCTTGACGGCGATGGCCTCCAGCGCCTCGGTCGGCGCGGCGTCGACGAGCCGCTTGACGAAGTTGAACCGCACGCCCCGGACACCGGCTTCGTGCAGGCGTTCCAGCTCCTCCCGCGTCACACCGGCGTCCACCGTGGCCACTCCGCGAGCCCGCCCGCCCGAAGCGCGCAGGGCGTCGACCAGGGCGCTGTTGTCGCTGCCGTGGCAGGTGGCCTGCACGATGACGTTGCGGGATAGCCCCAGGTGTTCGCGCAGCGCGAACAGCTGGTCCTTGCCCGCGTCCACCGGCGTGTACTTGCGCTCCGGGGCGAACGGGAACTGCGCGGCAGGGCCGAAGACGTGGCAGTGCGCGTCCACGGCGCCGTCGGGCGCGGTGAAGGTCGGCTCGCTCGGATCGGGGTGCCACGGCAGCCAGCCGGGCGTGACCTCAGTCGACATAGGTCAGTCCCCGGTCGGCGAGCTCGGGGCGCATCCCGTAGAGGTCCAGGCCGAGCACGCCCTGCTGGAACTGCTCGCGCTTGCCCGCCTCGTTGGCCTCCCGCGCGGCCGCCGCGGCGGCGACCTCGGCGGCCTTCGCGGCCGGGACCACCACCACGCCGTCGGAGTCGGCGACGATGACGTCACCCGGGTTGACCTGCGCGTTGGCCACCACGACCGGCACGTTGACCGAGCCGAGGGTGGCCTTGACGGTGCCCTTGGCGTTGATCGCGCGGGAGAACACCGGGAAGTCCATGTCCCGCAGGTCGTCCACGTCGCGGCAGCCGCCGTCGATGATCAGCCCCCGGGCTCCCCGGGCGCGCAGCGAGGTCGCGAGCAGTTCGCCGAAGAACCCGTCCTCGCACTCGGTGGTGCAGCCGGCCACCACCACGTCGCCCTCCTGCACCTGTTCGGCGGCCACGTGCAGCATCCAGTTGTCACCCGGCTGCAGCAGGGCGGTCACGGCCGTGCCGCAGAGCTTCGCGCCCTGGTAGACCGGCCGGATGTAGGGGCGCATCAGTCCGACCCGCCCCAGGGCCTCGTGCACGGTGGCCACGCCGAACCGCGACAGGGCTTCGACGGCCTCGCGATCGGCGCGCTCGACGGTGCGGTGGACGACTCCGAGTTCTTGCACGGTGCGGACTCCTTCGTGGTGGCGGGTTCAGCGGCCCTGGGCGGACAGGCGGGCGTCCAGGCGCGGGTAGGCGCGGCGGGCGTTGCCCTCTTCGATCGCGGCGAGGTCCTCGGCGGACAGCCCAGCCTTCTCGACGTAGCGGCGGGTGTCGTCGAAGTGATGGCCGGTGCGCGGGTCGACGCCGCGGACGGCGCCGATCATCTCGGAGGCGAACAGCACCGACGAGTGCGGGATGACGTCCAGCAGCAGGTCGATGCCGGGCTGGTGGTAGACGCAGGTGTCGAAGAAGACGTTGCCCAGCAGCGCTTCTTCGGGTTCGGGCTTGCCCAGCGCCTGCGCGAGACCGCGAAAACGCCCCCAGTGGTACGGAACCGCGCCGCCACCGTGCGGGATCACCAGCCGCAGCCCGGGGAATTCGGTGAACAGCTCGCCCTGCAGCAGCTGCATGAACGCGGTGGTGTCGGCGTTGAGGTAGTGCGCGCCGGTGGTGTGGAAGGCCGGGTTGCAGCTGGTCGAGACGTGCACCATCGCGGGCAGGTCCAGCTCGACCAGCTTCTCCCACACCGGGTACCAGTGCCGGTCGGTCAGCGGCGGCGAGCTCCAGTGGCCGCCGGAGGGGTCGGGGTTGATGTTGACCGCGACCGCGCCCAGCTCCGCGACCCGCTCCAGCTCGGGGATCACGGTGGCCGGGTCGACGCCGGGCGACTGCGGGAGCATCGCGCCGAAGGCGAAGCGCCTCGGGTAGAGCTCGGCGACCCGGTGGCACAGGTCGTTGCAGATCCGCGCCCACGTCGAGGAGGTCTCGAAGTCGCCGATGTGGTGCGCCATGAACGACGCGCGCGGCGAGAACACGGTGACGTCGATGCCGCGCTCGTCCATCTGCTTGAGCTGCTGGGTCTCCAGCGACTCGCGGATCTCGTCGTCGCTGATGACCGGTCCCGCCGGGTCGGGACGCTGCGCCGGGTCGGTGAGCCCGGCGACCTGGGCGTCGCGCCAGCTGCCGAGCGGGGCGGGGGCGGTGGTGTAGTGGCCGTGGACGTCGATGATCACGCGGAGCGCTCCTTCTCGAACTTCGACGACGGGACGAGCACGTCGCCGGACATCAGCAGCCGCGCGGTGCGCAGCAGGGCCGAGCGCACGACCTTCTGCGGGTCGGCGGGGTCGAGGCCGAGGGTCACGCTGAACTCGCCGGAGGGGTGTTCCACGGACACCGTCGGTTCGGTGCCGGTGATCCCCTCGGCGACGCGGGCGGCGACGCTGCCCTCCAGCACGCAGGCGGTGGCTGCGGTGACGGCGGCGAGCACCCCGATGGACTGGTGCGCGACGTGCGGGATCAGGCTGCGGGTGGACACGCTGCCGTCGTGCGCGGGCGGGGCGACCAGCGTCATCTTCGGGTAGTTCTTGCCGGTGACGTCGCCGAGGCCCATCGCGTGGCCGCAGACCAGCCGCAGCGCCTCGACCTCGGCCTTGAGCCGCTCGTCGGCGTCGATCTCGGCGGGCGTCTCGTAGCCGGTGGCGCCGAACCGGGCGCCTTCGACGACGACCAGCGGCTGGCCGTTGTCGATCAGCGTCACCTCGACCTGCCCGACCCCGGGGACCTCGACGGTGTCGCGCACGTTGCCGGTGGGCAGCAGCGAGCCCGCCACCGAGCCCGCGGTGTCGAGGAACCCGATCTCGATCGGCGCGGAACCTCCCGGAACGCCGTCGATATGAGCCTGACCTGCGTATTCGACGTGCCGCTGCCCATCGGTCCCGCGCGGGGTTTGCACGGTGATCTCGGCGATCATGCCGGTGTTGCGGGTGAGCACGCGGGCGGTGGTGCGGTCGCCGGCGGGCTCGATCATGCCGGTCTCGACGGCGAACGGCAGCACCGCGGCGAGCATGTTGCCGCAGTTGGCGGTGACGTCGACGGAACTGCCGGCGGGCTGGACCTGCCCGAACGTCCACTCGATGTCCACATCGGACCGCGCGGAGGGGGCGACGACACCGACCTTGCTGGTCAGCGGGTGGGCTCCGCCGATGCCGTCGATCTGGCGCTCGTCGGGCGAACCGAGGGCGGCCAGCAGCACGGCGTCGCGGGCCGCGACGTCCTCGGGCAGCGCGCGCTCGTCGAAGAACGGTCCGCGCGAGGTGCCACCCCTCATGAGCAGGCACGGGATCGCGGTCTGCGAACCGCGGCGGTGCGCGGCGTCGACGGGCATGGGCTGTCCTCCATCAGGTGACCGTTCAGCTCGCTAGCGAACCTAAACGATGGACAGGATTGTTCACAATCCTTTCGACAAAATTCATCGCGGATATTGCGCACCACTTCTGAGCAGCCGCGACGCACCGCCCCGGGCCGGGCGGCTACGGTTCGAGGGATGCGTGCGCAGGAGAAGCGAGCCGGCGAGGCGGTCACCGACCACCTCGCCGGCCTCGACCGCGCCCCCGACGCGCAATCGTTGGCGCAGGTCATCGGTACCGCACTCGGGGCGACCGGCTGCGCGTTCACCATCGTCGGCGAGCGCTACCAGTGGGGCCACGGCGCCGAGAAGTGGCTCATCCAGCCCGTCGAGCACGACGGCGAGGAGCAAGCGCTGCTCGCCGTCGCCCCGGAGTCGGCCGGACCCGTGGACACCCTGGCGGCCGTGCTCGGCCCACCGCTGGCGGCGATGCGGCTGGCCGCCGAGACCGACCGGCTGCGTCGCGACGGCGACGCCGCGGCCCGCGAACTCGTCGACGACCGGTGGCGCACCACCGTCGAGATGGAGCAGGAACGGCGCGGCCTGGAACGCGACCTGCACGACGGCGCGCAGCACCACCTGGTCGCGCTGAAGATGGCGATGGCGCTGGTCGAGCACACCGGAGCGACCCCGGAACGGCTCGCCTCCCTGGAGTCCAAACTGGACGCCGCGGAGAAGGCGTTGACCGACACCGCCGCCGGGATCCTGCCGATCCCGCTGTCCACCGACGGTCTCGCCGGCGCGCTGGCCGCTGAACTCGCCGCGCACTCCGACGTCACCCTGGACACCGCGGGATTTCACCGCCGCTACCCGCCGCTGGTGGAGTCCACCGTGTACTTCGCGTGCCTGGAAGCGGTGAACAACGCCCACAAGCACGCTCCCGGCGCGTCCACCTCGGTCGTCGTCCGCGACACCGCGTCCGGCCTGGAGTTCGTCGTCTCCGACGACGGCCCCGGATTCGACCTCACCGCCCGCAATTCCGGCCTGCCGAACCTCTCCGCCCGAATGGCCACGGTCGGCGGAACCATCGACGTGCGCTCAGCGCCGGGTCGAGGAACCACCATCACGGGTTTCGTCCCGCGCTGAGACCCCTTGAGGTGAGCGGAACCTGCGGCTTCAGGAGCTGAGCAGCCCTTCGGCCGTGCGCACCAGCACGTCGCAGACCGAGGCGTCCCGGCCGCCGGTGATCGGGCGGACCGCGTGCGCGCGCCACCGGTTCGCGGCCCGCTGCGCGGCGACGCGCACCTGCTCGTCGTTGGCCTCCGGCTCCAGACCGAGGCGCGAGCGCGGATCCGCGCCTTCCGCACCGAGCAGCCGGGCGGCCTCCTCGGCGACCCCGCGCAGCAGGCGCGTCTCACCGCCCAGCAGTTCGTCGAGCAGGTCGAGTTCGGTGATCTCGTGGGACTCCGCGGCGATCCGGTCCACCGACCAGCGCAGCGGGTGGTCAGCGGGCAGCCCGGGCAGCAACGCGCGCGCGGAGACGATCGCCCGCCGCGCCGCGATCACCGGCGCCCAGGTGATCAGCCGACGGGCCGTCTGGTCCACCGACGCCACCTCGGAGAGCTCGACGCGCTGCGGCGCCCGGCGCAGCGCCGCCCGGAATTCCGAGGTGGGCGGCACCCGGCACAGCACCGCGTCGACCGAACCGCGCGGGCCGTCGTCGGCCAGCAACTCCGCCGCCAGCTGCTGGTCTGCCGGGCCCTCGGCGAACACGACCGTCACCCCGAGCAGCGACGCGCTGTCCACCTCGGCGGAGTCCGGGCCGTCGGCGTCGGCGACCACCGCCAGGCGCGGCGGCTGCACCAGTCGCGCGGCGATGGCGTCCCACCGGGCGCGGGCCGGGCCCGCTCCGGCGGCCTCCTGGCCCTGCCGCACCAGGTCGGTGACCCGCTGGAACAGCGCGCTGCCCTCGCCCTGCGAGGTCGTCGCGCTGGTCGTGCGGTCGGCCAGCCGCACCGACACCGCCGCCGCGCCGCCGCTCACGGCGCACTCCATCGCACCGCCCAGCACCGCGATCCGCTCGGCGTCCTGGTGCAGCGCGGCGCGCAGGTCGCCCGCCGACAGGTCCCCGACCGAGGTCCGCAGCCGCGCGCGGAGCTCCTCGTCGCGCCCGAACTCCACCTCCACGGCGGGATCGTCGCGGTTGATGCCCTCCCCCGCCAGCAGGTTCAGCACCGCCGCGACCGCGTGGTAGAAGCCGGACTCGATCTGCCAGCCGACGCGCCTGCCCAGATCACCGGAGAAGCGCACCGGGTGCGGCAGGGTCGCCGCCAACTCCTCCAGCGCCGCCCGAGGCCCCTTGTCCGGCAGCATCGCCGGGTACACGCCGCGCACGACGGTCCGGAAGGTGTCGAGCATGTCGTCCACGGCGGAGCCCAGCTCGGCGATCCTGGCCGTCTCACCGCCTTCGGCGAGCTGCTCGCCGAAACCGCGCAACCTGCGGCGCAATTCGTCGAGATCGCGCAGCGTCGAGGTGGTGATCGCGCGGACGAGCCGACGTCGCTCCAGGTCGCGCACGTGCGCGAGCCGCTCCCGAGCGGCGGTCACCTCGGAGCGCAACGAGCGGCAGCGCTCCTCGGCCCGCTCCCGGTCCGCGCGCATCCGGTCCACATCGGCCGTGACGGCCAGCCACCCCGCGGTGTCCCGCAGCGCCTTGAGCTCCTTCTCGCCCCAGCGCTTCGCGCCCGAGAACAGCAGGACCCCGCCACCGCGCACCGGTTCCCGGAACGAATCGCCTCCACAGTGGACGGAATCTGCGGAGGAGGCGACGACGTCGAGCTGCTCCGGCCGATCGGTGGCAGGAACGCAGTAGGCCGCCTGCCCACCCACGGCGTCGGCCAACTGGTCCACCAGCGCGGCCACCACCCGGTCGGGCGGCGCGGAGGCCACGAGTTCGTGCGGACGCCGGTTCTTTCGCATGCGGCCTAGCTCTCGATGCGGCTTGATCTCAAGTAGGCGAGCACCGCCAGCACCCGGCGGTGGTGCATCGCCTGGTCCCGCGGGAGGCCGAGCTTGGTGAAGATCGAGGCGGTGTGCTTCTCCACCACCTTCGGGGAGACGTAGAGCTCCTTGGCGATGGCGTTGTTGGCGTGCCCCTCGGCCATCAGCCGCAGCACGTCCAGCTCCCGCTCGGTCAGCGTCGAGATGGGGCTGTCGGCCCGCTTGGACGGGGCTTCGACCAGGCGCTTCGCCAGCGTCGGCTCGATCACGATCTCACCGGCGGAGATCCGGTCCAGCGTGTCGGCGAGCACCTGCACGCCCGCGACGCGCTCCTTGAGCCGGTAGCCGATGCGCTCGGCGCCGATCTCCAGCACGCGCATCAGGTAGTGCGTCTCGGCGTAGTGCGACAGCAGCAGCAGCCCGATCTCGGGGTGCCGCGCGCGGATCTTCTCCGCGGTGGTCAGACCGCCGTCGGGTTCCGGTGGCATCCGGATGTCCAGGACCGCCACGTCCACCTGCTCGGTGGCCACCACCCCCAGCAGCGAGTCGCCGTCGCCGACGCAGCCCACGACCTCGTGACCGGCGGCCTGCAGCAGCAGGACCAGCCCTTCCCGGAACAGCGCGCCGTCCTCGGCGATGGCTACCCGCACAGCAGCACCGCCCGCAGGTTCCGCCGCACCGACGAACCCGGTCGTCGCTCCGTAATGCGCACGCGCACGACCCTCCTGCCTCGCACTCGCACCCGCACGGACGTACCGGGCTCCAGCGTACGCAGGTGGTCGGCGACCAGGAGACCGGTCCGCACTCTCGCCTGCGGCCCCAGCTCGTGCTCCGGCAGATCCAGCCCCAGCAGCAGGTCGTAGCGCTCGGCGACGGACACGCAGGTCGGTTCCAAGCCCTCGGCGAGCACCGGCGGGTGGATCATCCCGCCCAGCTGGCGCAGGTTCTCGATGAGCACGCACACGGACTCGCGCAGCACCTCCACCCGGGAGGCCAGCCGCAGATCCCCCACCACGGCCGAGAACAGGTCCAGCTCGACCGCCAGTGCCGACAGGCCCTCCGCGGGACCGTCGTTGAGCGCGCGTTCGAGTTCGTACCGGTACTCCGCTGCACCGCGGCCGGGCACGCGCAGCCAGCCGGGCAGCCACCTGCCGCCCCGCACGTCGTACCTGCCCACACTCCGGACCATCATCCCAGCTTCGCCCGCGCGGCCTCCCGGCAAAAGGGTGCCAGCCCGTTGCGGAGGTAGGGCTATCCCCCCTCTTCCGCGACTCGCATAGGGTTGACGGAACTGGAGTTGTGGTTATCTTTTGCTGACGCGAAGGGAGCACACAAGGTGCGATACGGCGTTGGCATCGACCTCGGGACTTCGTTCACCTCGGCTGCGGTCAGCAGCCCGGGCGGTACCCGCATGGTGTCGTTGTCACCCGAGGTGGTCATCCCCTCGGTAGCGCACCCGGCTCCGGACGGTGCGCTGCTGACCGGGAAGTCCGCTCTGGACTCGGTGTCCGATCCTTCCCAGGTGGCGCGGAATTTCAAGCGCAGGCTCGGCGATCCCACCCCGCTCGTGCTCGGCGGTTCAGCCTACTCGCCGGCCGCGCTGATGGCCGCGCAGCTGCGCGACGTCCTCGACGTGGTCACCGAGGAGATGGGCGCCCCGCCGGATTCCGTGGCGCTGACCTACCCGGCGATCTGGGGCCCCTACCGGCAGGAGCACTTCACCGAGGTTCCCCGGCTGGCCGGCGTGGAGGACTTCAGGCTCATCACCGAGCCGGAAGCCGCCGCGACGCACTACTCCACCGAGCGCAGGCTCGAGGACGGCGAGGTCGTGGCCGTCTACGACCTCGGCGGCGGCACCTTCGACACCACGATCCTGCGGATGCGCGCCGGGCGCATGGAGATCCTGGGCACGCCGGAAGGCATCGAGCACCTCGGCGGCATCGACTTCGACGAGGCGCTGCTGGCCCACATCGACCAGCGGCTCGACGGCGCGATCAGCCGGCTGGACCCGACCGATCCGAGCGCGGCGTCGGCGCTCGGCACGATCCAGGCGATGTGCGTGCGCGCCAAGGAGGAGCTGTCCACCGAGCCGGACGTGAACCTGACGATCCCGCTGCCGTCGGGACCGCGCGGCGTGACCGTCACGCGGCTGGAGTTCAACGAGATGATCCGGCCGTCGGTCCAGCTGACCACCGAGGCGCTGCACCGCACCACCACCTCGGCCGGGCTGCGCGCCGAAGACCTCTCGGCGGTGCTGCTGGCGGGCGGCTCGTCGCGGGTCCCGCTGGTGGCGCAGATGCTCTCGCAGGAGTTCAACAAGCCGGTCCGGCTCACCCTGCACCCGAAGTACACGGTCGCGCTGGGCGCCGCGCGCACCGCGACGCAACCTCGCCCGTCCCCCGCTCCCGAGTCCACTTCGGACACCGATGCCGCGCAGCCCGTCGCGGAAGAACCCGCCAGCGGCAGGAAGAGCTGGCTGATCCCCGTCATCGCAGCCGCTGCGGCCCTGGCGATCGGCGTGGGCCTGACGGTCTTCGCCACCACCGGCGGCGAAGACGACCCGGTCCAGGGCGCGGTCGCCCAGAAGCCCGCCCCGCCGGAAGGACCGCTGCGGGTCTACGAGGGCAAGACGCTCGAACCGTTCGCCGGATACCTCGGATCGGACATGAACTGGGGCGGTTCCTACATCGACGAGGAGGGCACCGAGCAGGGCACGATCATCAAGGCGGCCGCGGACCCGGCCAACGCGGGCATGCGGGTGTCCTGGCTGGAGGACAAACCGGCCCAGATGTACCTGCAGACCAACAGCCCTCGCGGCCCGATGGACCTCACCGCCTACTCCGAGAACGGCGGTGCGCTGATCTTCGACGCGATCGTGCACTCGCCACCGGCCGGCCAGACCACGAAGATCGGCATGCACTGCGAATTCCCGTGCCGCTCCGACGTTCCCGCCAGCCACCTGTTCGCCGGCATGCCGCTGGAGCAGCGCACCACCGTGAAGATCCCGCTGTCCTGCTTCGTCGGCGGCGGGCTCGACCCGAGGCGGGTCAACACACCGTTCCTGGTGTGGTCCCAGCGCAAGATGGACATCACCTTCGCCAACGTCCGCGTCGAAGCCCAAGTCCCAGACGCAACCCCCTGCAACGCGCTGAGCTGACCGCTGCTTCAGGTGCGGGACTCAGCTCACGCCGCTTCGAGCACCGGGCGGAAGCGGTCTCGCAGGGAGCGGATCGCGTGGTGCAGGCGGCTTTTCACGGTTCCGATCGGGACGCCGAGGGCGGTGGCCGCCGACGCCGTGGTCCGGTCGGTGACGTAGACCTCGACGATGGCGCTGCGGTGCGCGGGCGAGAGGTGGTCGAGGAGCTCGTCGACGACCATCCGGCTCTCCACCTCGTCGCTGGGCGCGGACTGCACGGCCTTGTTGGCCAGCTCCGCGCTCTCGAAGGCGACCTCGGTGGGCCGGGACTTGCGGCTGCGGTGCTGGTCGACGGCCACGTTGTGGGCGACGCGCAGCAGCCAGCCGCGCACCGAACCGTTGCCGTTGGTGAGCCGGTCGGCGTGCCGCCAGGCGCGCAGCCAGGTCTCCTGCACGATGTCCTCGGCGAGGTAGCGGTCACCGGTGAGCCGGGTGGCGTAGGACAGCAGCGCCGCGCCGTGCTCGCGAATGACACCGTCCATGTCGGTAGCTGCGGGCCGAATGGTGCTCTTGGTGTCCATTTCGCCATTCCTCTCTCGACGGATGATCCGGGAAGCCCTGCCCGGCCGTGATCTGAGAGGAATGGTTTCGCGTTTCACCGCAGGAGTCGTCGGGTCTGTCCCTCCGTTCCCCGGTGCTGTCCCGCACTTTCCGGGGAGGCTGGCCCGCGCACCGGGGTAGGGCTATCCCCCACTCGTCCGGTAGAGGGACGACAGCTCGCGCGCGGTGTCGGTGACCGCCGCCGCCAGCTCGTCGATCCTGCCGTCGCCGAAGCGCACGGTGGGTCCTTGGACGACCACGGCCGCGATGACGTGCCCGGTCTGGTCGTGCACCGGGGCCGCCACGGCCCGCACGCCGACGAGCCGCTCCTCGTCGTTCAACGCGTAACCCCGCTCGCGGATACGCGCGAGTTCCTCGGCGAGCTCGGCGTGGGTGGTGATCGTGCTCGGGGTGTGGCGCTGGAACGGTTCAGGCATCGTCGCCGGCTCGGTGCCGTGCGCCAGCAGCGCCTTGCCCATCGCGCACACGTGGATCGGGTTGCGGGCGCCCGGTTCCTGGTCGTAGCGCAGCGGGTGCGGTGAGGGGATCTGCACCAGCACCGCCACCTCGTCGCCCACCCGCGTGCCGAGGCTGACGGCTTCCCCGGTGCGGTCGCGCAACGCGGTGAGCACCGGGTGCATGACGGTCGTGCCCATCCGCTCCAGCGCCAGCCTGCCCAGGATCGCGGTGGTCGGGCCCAGGAAGTAGCGGTCGGTCGCCGGGTCCTGGGCGAGCGCGTCCGCCGCGTGCAGGGCCCGCATGATGCGGTGCGCGGTGCTGACGGTGAGCCCGAGCTGGGTGGCGACCGCGGTGGGCGTCAGCTGCTCGGCCTTCTCGAAGCAGCGCAGGACGGCCATCGCCCGCTCGACCGACTGGGTGCCCGAACGCTGCTGCGCGGTCACCTCTGACATTCGCCGGAGCTGTCCGCGCCCGGGTCGACCTCGGCCCACAGGCTCGGCAGGTTGACCACGATGCCCTCCTGGGTGCTGCGGGCGATCACCACCACCGCTTCCTCCTCGGCCGAGGGGTTCTCCTCGCGGTGCGGGACGTAGGGCGGCACGAAGATGTAGTCGCCGGGTTCGGTCTCGATGCGGACCTCCTCGTCTCCTTCGGCGAAGACGAACACCGGGTGCCCGGAGACCACGTAGATCGCGGTTTCGGCCTCGCCGTGGTGATGGTCGCCGGAGTTGGTGGCCGGGCCGACGTGGGTGCGTCCCATCCACAGCTTCTCCGAGCCGACCGTCTTGCCGGAGATCGCCTCGAACCGGCGCATCCCGGAGGTCTGGTTGGTGTCGGAGGTGAGGCCACCACCGCGGACGTGCTCGAGCTTCTGGTGCCAGTCCGCCGTGCCGCCGGGGCGGTTCTCGTTGCCTGACAAGGACTTCTCCTCGCTGTTCCTACATCGTGGTCGGCCTTGATGACCACCGTGCCACGTTCATACCGTGTGGGACGTTCATATTGCAATGTGGGACGGCAGATCGGAGATGCCAGATGGCCGTCGAATTCGTGGGGATGATCCGCACCGCCGACTCCTCGGAGATCCGCCCGCCGAGCGGTCCGGCCGTCGACCGCGACTACCTGCGCCGCTTCGCCCAGGCCCACGAGGAAGCCGGCTTCGACCGGGTGCTGATCGGCTACCACTCGTGGGACGCCGACGGTTTTGCCGTGGCGAGCTACGCGGCCGCCCACACCGGGCGGCTGGGCTTCCTGCTCGCGCACCGGCCGGGTTTCGTCGCGCCGACGCTGGCCGCCCGCAAGCTCGCGACGGTGGACCAGCTGATCGGCGGACGCCTCGCCGTGCACGTGATCAGCGGTGCCAGCGACACCGAGCAGCGGCGCGACGGGGACTACTCGGACAAGGCCGCCCGCTACCGCCGCACCGACGAGTACCTGGACGTCGTGCGCCGGGTGTGGGAGTCGGAGGAGCCGATCGACCACGAGGGCGAGTTCTACCGGTTCGCCGGCGCCCGTTCGGAGGTCAAACCGGTCAACGGAAGCCTGCCGATCTACTTCGGCGGGTCCTCGGCGGACGCCTACCGCGTCGGCGGCAAGCACGCGGACACCTTCGCCCTGTGGGGTGAGCCGCTGGCCGAGACCGCCGAGCAGATCGCGGCGATCCGCAAGTCCGCCGCCGAGCACGGCCGCAACCCCGACGAACTGGGCATTTCGGTGTCCTTCCGGCCGATCATCGGCCGCACCGACGCCGAGGCGTGGGAACGCGCCCGCGGCGTGTTGAACACGATCAGCTCGCGCACCTCCGGTTCCCCGGGAGCGATGCTGGCGTTCCCGTCCGCCGAGCGCGGTGTCGGTTCCCAGCGGCTGCTCGACGCCGCCGACAAGGGCGAGCGCCACGACCGAGCGCTGTGGACGGCACCGGCGAAGGCCACCGGCGCGGCGGGCAATTCCACCGCCCTGGTCGGCAGCCCGGAGACCGTGGCCCAGGCGCTGCTGGACTACGTCGACATCGGCGTGACCACGCTGCTGATCCGCGGTTACGAGCCTCTGGAGGACGTCGAGGACTGGGGGCGCCACCTGCTCCCGCTGGTCCGCCAAGAGCTCGCCAACCGCAGCTGACCTGGGAGGAACACGGTGTTCGCTCTGCCGCCGGTGCGCCGGCTCATCGCTGTTGCCGCAGCCCTGCTCGTCGCGGTCGGCACGTTGACCGCCTGCGGCTCGTCCGAGGCCGAGGTCGTGCTGCGCGTCGGCGACCAGACCGGGGAAACCGAATCCCGCCTGCGCGCGGCCGGACTCCTGAACGACCTGCCCTACGAGATCGAGTGGGCGCGGTTCCCCGCGGCCGCCAACCTGCACGAGGCGCTGCGCGCCGACGCGGTCGACATCGGCTCGGCCGCGGATTCCCCCACGGTCGCCGCGATCGCCGGCGGTTCGCAGATCAAGGCGGTCGCCGCCTGGAACAACGGCGGCAAGGGCACCTACGTCCTGGTGCCGGAGGACAGCCCGATCCGCACCCTCGCCGACCTCAAGGGCAAGCGCATCTCCCCGAGCACGCGCGGCAGCGTCGCCCACTACCTGGTGCTCGGCGCCCTCCAGCAGGCCGGGCTCAGCGAATCCGACGCGACGCTGAACTTCCTGTCGCCCACGGACGCCAGTTCGGCGTTCTCCACCGGCAGCATCGACGCCTGGGCGACCTGGGGTGTGTACGCGGCCCGAACCCGAGGCGAGCTGGGAGCCCGAGTGCTCACCGACGGAGCGGGCATCAACAGCGGCCTCAGCGTCCTGAGCGCCACGGACAAGTCGCTGACGGATCCCGCCAAGCGCGAGGCCATCGCGGACTTCGCCGACCGGGTCGACCGGAGCTACACCTGGGCCCAGCTGAACCCGGCGGCCTTCGACGAGTGGTACGCCGAATTCGCCCGCCAACCCCTCGACATCGCCGCCCAGATCCGCCCGGAGCAAACCGCCTACCGCCGGATCCCCCTCGACGACGCCTTCGCCGCCCAACTCCAGAACACCTTCAACACCTGGACCCGAGCAGGAGTCCTCCAGGGTCACGAGAACCTCCACGACCACGTCGATCCCACCGTGGGGGCGCCTCGATGAACGCTTCGCGCCCGCGTTCCGGAGATCGGTGACCGTGTCGGTCAGTGGACGCGTTCGCCCCGGAAGTAGGTCTGCTCGACGGTGGTGTTGTGGATCTGGGTCGCGGGGACTTCGAAGATGTTGCGGTCCAGGACCAGGAAGTCGGCCGACAGCCCCGGCCGCAGCGCTCCGGTGAGGTCGTCGATGCCCAGGGCCTTGGCCGAGGCGGAGGTGAACGCGGCGACCGCTCGTTCCCGGCTGATCGCCTGATCGGGGTTGATCCGCCGCGGGTCGTCCTGCTCCTCCGGGGCGGAGCGGGTCACCATCGTTTCGATGCCCAGCCACGGGTTGAGCTCCGGCAGGCCGACCGGCCAGTCGGAGCCGCCCGCGATCAGCGCGCCGGTGGCCAGCAGGTCCTTGAACGGCCAGATCCGCTCCATCGTCTCGACCGGCACGTGGCGGGCGATGCCGTCGACCAGCGGGCTGGGGTGCCACATGAACGGGCAGGCGTCGGCGTGCACGTTCAGCTCGGCGAAGCGCGGGATGTCCTCCGGGGCGATGAACGACGGGTGGGCGATCTGGACGATCGGCTGCGACCCCGGATCGCGCCGGACGATCTCGGCGGCGTCGAGGGCCAGGCGCACCGATGCGTCACCGGTGGCGTGGATCTTGGCGCCCAGACCGAGTTCGGCGCAGCGCCGCAGCCCGGTGACCAGCTCGTCGAGCGTCCAGTACGGCGTGCCGCGATGTTCGGGGTCGTCGTGCTCCCCGCAGCAGCGGTAGGGGGTGAGCAGGGCGGTGGTGCGCGTGGTGGGCACGCCGTCGAGCACGAACTTCACGAAGTCCGGCCGGATCTGCTCGCTCCGGTAGGCCGGGGCTCGCGCGAACAGCTCCTCGCCCACGGCGCCCGCCTCGATGAAGGCGGTGGCGGGCAGCGAAGCGACGATCCAGGCGGTGAGGTCACCCGCCCGCTCGATGTCCCGCAGCGCCGCCAGCTGGTGGGCCATCGTCGCGGCGTCCTGGAAGGAGGTGCAACCGAGCTGCCGCATCCGCTGGAACGCCGCCCGCAGCGCGGTGACCAGCCGGCCGTGCGGGTCGCGCTGGGCTTCCTTGGCGGCGTCTTCCGCTTCCATGCCGGTCAGTTCCCACAGCCCTCCGGTGAGCCGGCCCTCGGCGTCGCGCGCGTAGGTCCCGCCGGGCGGGTCCGGGGTGTCGTGGTCGACACCCATCGCCGCCAGCGCAGCGGAGTTCACCTGCCGGTTGTGCATCGTGTCGTCGCGCAGGAGCAGCGGATGGCCCAGCGAGGCTTCGTCGAGGCGCCGCAGCATCTCCGGCGAGTTCAGCGCGGCGTAGGTGCCGCTGCCGAGGATCCCGCCGATGATCCACTCCCCCGGTTCGAGCCGGCCCGCCCAGTCGCGGACCTTGACCAGCACCTCGTCGGGGGTGTCGGTGGGTAGCAGCGGCAACTCCAACGCCAGCTGCGTGCCCCCGATCCCGAGGTGGACGTGCCCGTCGATGAGACCGGGCATGGCCAGCCGCCCGGCGAGGTCGAGGCGCCGCGTCCCGGGCCCGCACCAGGATTCGACCTCCCGCGCGGCACCGACCGCGACGATCGTCCCGTCCCGCACCGCGAAGCCCTCCGCCCACGCACCGACGTCGGCGGTGTGGACGGGGCCTCCCGTGACCACCAGATCTGCGATGTCCTCGGCCATGCAACGCCTCCCGGGTAACCCCGGCCGACGCTAAGCGGACCGGGCCGAATCCCCGAAGCATCGAGCGACGCCGGCACCGAACGTCAAATGTCATGCAGCCAAGGACAACTCGGCCACCGCTCCGAGGTCAGAAGATCGACCAGCCGGTCAGGGTGGTGAAGTGGTCGAGAGCGGCGACCCCGGCCACCGAGTTGCCTCGCGCGTCCAGGCCCGGGCTCCAGACCGCGACCGCGCAGCGGCCCGGCACGATCGCGAGGATGCCGCCGCCGACGCCGCTCTTGCCGGGAATGCCGACGCGGTAGGCGAAATCACCTGCGGCGTCGTAGGTCCCGCAGGTGAGCATGATGGCGTTGATGCGCTTGGTCTGCCTGGGGGTGAGCAGCTCGGAACCGTCCCGGCGAACGCCGTGCGCGGCGAGGAACCGCCCCGCCAGGGCCAGGTCCTCGCAGCTGAGCTCGATCGAGCACTGCCGGACGTACTGGTCGAGCACGGTCGCCACCGGGTTGCGCACGTTGCCGTAGGCGGCCATGAAGTGCGTCAGGGCCAGGTTGCGGTCGGCGTTCGCGGCCTCGGAGGCGGCCACCTCCTCGTCGATCCGCAGGTCCGGGTTGCCGCTCTCGGCGCGCAGGAACGCCAGCAACTCGCCCGAGGCGTCGCCGACCTGCGAGATCAGCTCGTCGGTGACGGTCAGCGCGCCCGCGTTGATGAACGGGTTCCGCGGGATCCCGCGTTCGTGCTCCAGCTGGATCAGGGAGTTGAAGGCGTTGCCCGAGGGCTCCCGGCCGACCCGGGTCCACAGCGCCTCGTCGCTGCCCGCCAGCACCAGTGCCAGCGTGAAGACCTTCGAGATGCTCTGCCCCGAGAACGGCACCTGCCAGTCCCCGGCACCGCGCACCTGCCCCTCGAGGTCGGCAACGGCGATCCCGAAGCGGGACGGGTCGACCCGGGCCAGCGCCGGTATGTAGTCCGCCACCGCCCCGGACCCGCGCAGCGGCGCGACCTCGTCGACGACCCGCCCGAGTACCTGGTTCCACTCCACGACGGATCATCATGACAACCCGGCCCACCCCGGCCGGAGGGAGGTCTCCGAGGACGTGGTCGTTCGAACGGCGCCCGTGCGCTCCGGGCGTTGCTGATCGCGCCGTCCGGCGCGGTGTGACAACCGACCGACCCGGGAGTTCATCTCGGAACTCCCTGCGTTCGGGTAGGCCAGGACGGGCGTCCCGGCCTACCCGGTGCTCAGGCGTCGCTGCTCGTGGCGAGCGCGGGTTCGCGTGTCGCGCTCCCGGTCGCCGGGGTGCCCGTGGTGGAGGTGCGGAACCGCCGCAGCCGGAGGCTGTTGGCGACCACGAACGCGCTGGAGAACCCCATCGCCGCACCGGCGATCATCGGGTTGAGCAGACCGAACGCGGCCAGCGGCAGAGCGGCGACGTTGTAGGCGAACGCCCAGAACAGGTTGCCCTTGATCGTGGCCAGCGTGCGCCGGGAGAGCCGGATGGCGTCCACCGCCGCTCGCAGGTCGCCGCGCACGAGCGTGAGGTCGGAGGCTTCGATGGCGACATCGGTGCCGGTGCCCATCGACAACCCGAGATCGGCTCGAGCCAGGGCTGCGGCATCGTTGATGCCGTCGCCGACCATCGCCACCACTCGCCCGTCCCGTTGCAGGCGCGTGATGACCTCGACCTTGTCCTGCGGCAGGACTTCGGCGATGACCTCGTCGATGCCGACCTCGCCGGCCACGGTGCGGGCGACCGTCCCGTTGTCGCCGGTGAGCAGCACCGGCCTCAACCCGAGCTCTCGCAGTTGCGAAATCGCCTCCGCCGAACCGTTCTTGACGGTGTCAGCGATCTCGAGCACGGCACGGGCGGCACCGTCCCAGGACACCGCGACCGCCGTCCGCCCCGCCCGCTCCGCGGATTCCTGCGCGGTGACGAGCTCATCGGGCAGCGGCTGGCTCCACTGCTCCAGCAGCGCGGGCCGTCCGACCAGGACCGCGCGCCCGTCGACCACGGCCTGCACGCCCAAGCCCTCGGTGTTGCTGAACTCCTCCACCGCGGGCAGCTCCCCCACGCGTTCGCGAGCGCCGCGCGCGATCGCCTGCGCTATGGGGTGCTCGGAGGCGTGTTCGGCCGCACCTGCCCAGCGCAGCACCTCGTCCTCGTCGGCGCCGTCAGCGAGGTGGACGCCGACCAGCGACATCTGCCCGGTGGTGACGGTGCCGGTCTTGTCCAGCACGACGGTGTCGATGCGCCGGGTGGACTCCAGCACCTCCGGCCCCTTGATCAGGATCCCCAGCTGCGCTCCGCGCCCGGTTCCGACCAGCAACGCCGTGGGCGTGGCCAGTCCGAGCGCGCAGGGGCAGGCGATGATCAGCACCGCGACCGCCGCGGTGAAGGCCGCCGTGGCCCCGCCACCGGCGCCGATCCAGAACCCGAGCGTGGCGATCGCCAGAGCGATCACGATCGGCACGAACACCGCCGAGATCCGGTCGGCGAGTCGCTGCACCTCGGCCTTGCCGTTCTGCGCGTCCTCCACCAGCTCCGCCATCTGCGCCAGCTGCGTGTCGGCGCCGATGCGCACCGCGCGCACGACCAGGCGGCCTCCCGCGTTCACGGTCGCGCCGGTCACCGCGTCTCCCGCGGTGACCTCCACCGGCACCGACTCGCCGGTGAGCATGCTGGCATCGACCGCCGAGCTGCCTTCCTCGACGACCCCGTCGGTGGCGATCTTCTCGCCGGGACGCACGACGAAGTGATCGCCGACCGCCAGCTGGTCGATCGGGATGCGCTGCTCACGTCCGTCGCGGAGCACGGCGACGTCCTTCGCGCCGAGCTCCAGCAGCGCGCGCAGCGCCGCCCCGGCGCGACGTTTGGACCGCGCTTCGAAGAACCGCCCGGCCAGGATGAAGGTCGTCACGCCCGCGGCGACTTCGAGGTAGATGTTGCCGTCCCCGGCCACCCGCTGGACGGTCAGCTCGAAGGGGTGCGTCATGCCCGGTGTTCCGGCGGTGCCGAACAGCAGCGCGTACAGCGACCACAGGAACGCCGCCAGGGTCCCCATCGAGATCAGCGTGTCCATCGTGGCCGCTCCGTGCCGCAGGTTCGCCCACGCGGCGCGGTGGAACGGCCACGCTCCCCACACGACGACCGGGGCGGCCAGCACGAGCGAGATCCACTGCCAGTAGGTGAACTGCCACGCCGGCACCATCGCCAGCACGATCACCGGAGCGGACAACGCCGCCGACACGACCAGCCGGTCGCGCAGGGGCCGGACCGGGTCCTCCGGTTCCGGCTCCTGCTCGTCGCTCGATTCGCGGGCCGGCAGGACCGCCGTGTAGCCGGCGGCCTCGACCTGCTCCACGAGCTGCTGCGGGTCCAGGCCGGGTGGCAGGGACACCTTCGCCTTCTCGGTGGCGTAGTTGACCGTGGCGGTGACACCTTCGAGCTTGCCGAGGCGCTTCTCGACCCGGGCGGCGCACGAAGCGCAGGTCATGCCGCCGATCGCGAGTTCGATCTCCCGGCCCGCCAGGCTCGGGGAATCACTGACCTTCTCCATCGAGGTTCTCCTGTTCACCCGTGGCTTCCGTGGCCGTCACCGGACGGCGGCTGCGACTGGCGGATGTCCGCGGGTCCCGCGTCGACCGCGAACTCCGCCGTGCGGACTCGGCCCTGGTGCTGGAAATCGAGGAAGAGCCGGTAGGTACCCGCCGAGGGGATCTCGGCCCGGAACGTGATCTCCGGTCCCGCTGGAGTGCGGCCGTCGCCCGGGGCTCCCTCGGGATGCACGTGGAGGTAGGCGAGGTCGCCCGTGCGCAGCGCGACCAGGTGCCCGTAGGCGGCCATGTAGGGCTGCAGGTCCGTGACGGGTCGGCCGTCCTTGCTCACCGACAGCGTCAGCGGAGACGACTGCCCGACCGAGAACTGCCCGTCCAACTCGACCTGGTAGCCGTCGACCTCCGCGATGCGGGACGGCACAGGCGCGACCGGCTCGAAGACCCCCGGGGCGGAGACGTCCAGCCCCAGCGTCTGGTCCGCACCGCCGGTCGGGACGAAATCGGCCAAGACCCGATAGGTACCCCCGAGGGGTAGCCGCATCGGCACGGTCCAGGTGCCGTCCGGCCCCATCTCCGGGTGGAGGTGCTGGTAGCCGGCCGTGTCACGGCGGACGACGATCAGGTGCATCCGCTTGTCGTGCTCGCCGTCGAAGCGCGTCACCGGGGTCCCGTCGGGGCCGATGATGCGGAAGGAGAAGTTCTCGGTGCTGCCCGGCGTGATCGTCGTCGTGGTGGACGTGAGGGTGTAACCGTCCCTGGTCGACGCGAGTCCCGCGGGAAGGTGGTCCTGCGCGGCCGGCGCGACGGTGCCGCTGTGGCTGTCCCGCCCGCCGGAGTGCCCGCCCTGCGCCGCGACGCCGGTGAAGGGACCGACAGCGGTTCCGGCCACCCACGCCCCGCCGAAGGCGAGCGCGAGCACCGCTCCGTAGGCGGAGAGCTTCGCTGCTGCGTTCATCTTCCAACCCCTTGCGAGTCCGGGCCCGTCAGCGGGCCGAGACCTCAACATACCCCTAGGGGGTAGGGGTGTCAAAGTCGAGCTCCGCGGCCGAGGCCGCGGAGCTGCCTGGGACGCGCGTGGTGGGACCTGGCGTTGGTCCCACCACGGAGCCCCCATCCCGGTCGCTCGGTCAGCCGATGCGCTCGGCCCCGTAACCGGCCTCAGCGATGGCCGCGATGACGTCATCCGCGCTGGACCGGGCGAGGTCCAGCTCCACGACACTGCGGCCCGCCTTCATCGAGGTCCGGGTGCCGTGCACGCCGGGCAGGTCTTCGAGGACGTCGTCGATGAGCAGGCTGCAACTGCCGCAGTGCATGCCGGTGACGCGGAAGGTGACAGTGGTGGTCGACATGAGGTTCTCCCCGTTCGGTCAGGCGGCCGTGATCGTGCCGGTGTACATGCCCATGCCGCAGGAGTAGGCCAACGGCCCCGGCGGGAGCACCCCGAGCTCGATGGCGCGTTGCCCGCGGACCGGCAGGATCACGTCAGCACCGCGGTCCGGAACGATGAACGAGCGCACGCAGCCCTGGGCGTTGTCCGACTGGATGACCAGCGTGGTCGGCACACCTGCGCGGACCTGGACGTTGGCCGGGCTGTAGGCACCGGTGGTCGCGGTGATCACCACGGTCTGGTGGCCGTTCTGGACGGTCACGGTGCCCGCGGGTGGCGGCTCCTCAGCGGTGGCGGCCTGGGTGACGCGGCTGGCCGCCAGCGGGGATCCGGCGAGTTCGAGCCCGCCGTTGACGGTGTGGAGACCGGTGATGACGACGACGATGCCGGTGAGCGCGGCGAGCCGGCCGCGCCAGGCGGTCGCGGCCCTGCGGGCGGCGTAGCCGAGCACGGCGAACAGCGGACTGGTGCCGATCACGAACACCGCCATGATCGCCGCGCCGGACAGCGGCGAAGCGGAGGCCAGGGCCAGCGCTTCGACCGAGAGCGTCACACCGCACGGGATGAGCACGCTGACCACACCGAGCAGCGTCGGCGCCAGCGCCGACTGCGAGCGCGAGCGGTCGCGAACGATCCGCATCCAGGACAGCGGTGGTTCGACGACGATGTTGCGGAAACCGGGCACGCCGAGCTGAGCGAGGCCGAACGCGATGATCACCGCGCCGGCGAGCAGCTGGACCCAGGTGCGCAGTCCGACCGACAGCTGCACCGCGCTGCCCAGCGCGCCCAGCAGCGCACCGAGGACCGCGTGCGAGAAGAGCTTCCCGACCAGAAAACCACCGACCGGTGCCAGATCGTCGACAAGGCGGCCGAAGGCACCTCGGGGCGCGCCGCGGAGGGCGGATTCCGGGTCGGTGATGCGTCGCTGACGGGAGATCATTCCGGCCAGCAGGCCGCCTTGCACGGCCGCACAAGAAACCCCACCGGCCAACAGTCCGGTGAGCAGAACAGCGATCAGATCCACGAAGAGGACTCCTACGAACGAAGTGAAGCGGAAGAAAGCCGCGCCGCAGGCGCGTTCGGTCACCGCACGACCACGAATCATGCGGTGCCGTGGACGGACTTCTCCTACGTTCGCAGGATGCAGAGCTCGATCAGGCTGGGCCGCAACGGCGTCCGCGGGCGAGCACGAGGACCGCACCGCATCCGGATGCGCGTGCCGAGCGGGATCAGCGAGCGGCGCAGCAGCACCAGCGTGCCGAGCAGGGTGACCAATAGCGCCATGCAGGTCATCAGCATGGAGTGGTCTGCGGCCCCGTCGTCGGTCGCTGCGTCTGCCGCAGCGCCGGGCATGAAGGCGCCCGGATCGCGATGGCCCGACCCATCGGGATGCACCACACCGACCATCGCGTTCAGGGCGTCACCGCTAAAGGCCAGGTGCACCGTGGGCGTCATGCCGTCCGCGCACTGCGGGGCGTGCATGAGGGCGAATCCCGCCACCACCGTGAGCACGGCGATGAACCGCACGAGGGGGCCTCGCGCGGTACGCAGCCAACGATTCGACTCCGCCATCAGCCCCCAAGCTACCGGGGATGCCGCGTCGGCATGCCGGACCCCCACCAGGTTCAGGCCCGATCCCGGCGAGCCACGGAGGTCAACCCATTTCCCGCCTCGTTCAAGCATCTGCTTGCGCACGCACCGTTGAGACGTGAGTGGGTCTCATGCCCGCGGAGTCCGACCCAGCAAGCCGGGTTCGACACCGTGAAGCAGCTGCTGCCCCCAGGCCGACGCCCCTCCTCCACGGTCCGGCTGCGCCGAACTCGAGCTCGCGATGTGCCGATTCCCCAGCGAGGACATCAACTTTCGGGTCCGTCGTGTGAGAGACCGCATACCGGTTCGCAGCCCCTCGACAGCATCTCTAGTGTGGTGCCCGTGAAGAAGGTCGGCGCGCAGCAACGCGGAACGAGGAAGTGGCTCGCACTTCCTCTGCTGGTGCTGGGCTTCCTCCTCGTCCCGCTCGTGCTGCTGCCTGCGCACGCGCTCCCCGGGCACGCGGCGATGATGTCGATGTCGCATTCGGCGAGCGGGCACCACGGCGGTGCGGGCGGACATGCGCACGACCACGACACCCACCTCCCGGCGCTCTCCGATTCCGCCGTCACCAGCCACGACGGTGGCGGCGGGGACCACGGGGCGCCGTACTGCGACGCCGGTCCGGACTACAGCGCGGCAGCTCCCACTCGCTCGCTGAACACGCCACCGGCACTGGGACTCCTCCTCCTCGCGCTGGCGTTCGCCGCAGCCGCGGTCGCAGCGCTGCTCGCCGAGCCCGCGTGGGCTCCGCGGCTCCGGCACTGGTTCTCCCGACCACCGTGGAGACCATCCGGAACTTCGTTCCTCCACTTCGCGTGCGTCGCACGAACCTGATTCCTGAATCGGACTCCCGTCGGGCCACATCGCAGGTGAACTCCTCCTGAACGCGCGTTGTCGCGTTCGTCCTCGCCTGAGCGCAGTGCGCTCTCGGACGGGATTCCCCTTCGCGCGGCGGTGACGCATCCGCGTCGTCGCGCGCATCGGTTCACGCTTTCCGCTTCTTCTCATCGCGGTGGCGCCCCGACGTGCGCCCCGAAGACTTGGAGGTTCGCAGTGATCCACGATTCGGTGATCGGTTGTGTCGGATCGACCCCGATGGTGCGGCTCAACCGGTGTTTCCCCGAACCCGACGTGGAAGTCCTCGCCAAGCTGGAGATGCTCAACCCGGGCGGCAGCATGAAGGACCGCCCCGCGCGGTTCATCATCGAACAAGGCCTGGCCGACGGGACGTTGCGTCCCGGCATGCGCCTGGTGGAGAGCACCTCCGGCAACCTCGGCATCGCCCTGGCCATGACCGCCGACTTGCACGGGTTGTCGTTCACCGCCGTCGTCGACCCCAAGACCTCGCCGACGAACCTGCGCCTGCTGGAGCTCTTCGGCGCCGACGTGGAGATGGTGACCGACCGGGACGCGGCGGGCGGCTACCTGCACACCCGCGTGCAACGCGCCCGCGAGCTGGTGGACTCGCTCCCGAACGCGACTCAGATCAACCAGTACGCCAACGAGCTGAACTGGCGCGCCTACCACGAGACCGCAGGCGAGGAGATCCTCAACGCCGTTGACGGCCCGCTCGACTACCTGGTGGCCGCCGTGTCCACGACCGGTTCCATCCAGGGCATCGCCCGCCGCCTGCGCGAGGACCACCCGAACCTCAAGGTCGTCGCCGTCGACGCCGTCGGGTCGGTCATCTTCGGCTCGCCCGCCGGACCTCGGCAGATCCCCGGGTTCGGGGCCAGCCGCGTCCCGGAGATCTACGACCCGGCCGAGATCGACGACGTCCTGCACGTCGCCGACGCCGAGTCGGCCGCCGGGTGCCGACGGCTGCTGGCCACCGAGAAGGTCTTCGCCGGTGGGTCCTCAGGCGCTGTGATCGCCGGGGTCGAGCACCTCATCTCCAGGCTGGAGGGCCCGGCCCGGATCGTGACGGTGCTGCCCGACCGCGGGGAGCGCTACCTCGACCTGGTCTACGACGACGAATGGGTCGCCAACTTGCCCGACCCGTGGCAGCAGCCCGAAGCGGCGGTGAAGCCGTGACCCGCGCGCTGCGAACCCGGCCCTCGGGCTCGTCACCACCGCAGACGGTCGCCACCAGCGCACATGGGCGCAACATGGGGCTGCTGTGGGTCGGGCAGTTCGTCAACACCGCCGGGCTGATGATGCTGGTGCCGATCATGCCGTTCTACCTGAGGCAGATCGGCACCAGCGGCCTCGCCGAGACCCAGACCTGGGCCGGGGTGGCCATCGCCGCCCCGGCCCTGGCCCTCACCGTCGCCACCCCGCTGTGGGGACGGCTCGGTGATCGCATCGGCCGCAAGTGGATGGTGGTGCGGGCACTGCTGGGCCTGGCGGTCGCCATGATCGTCATGGCCACCGCGAGCAGCCCGCTGGTGCTGATGGCCGGGCGCTTGCTGCAGGGCACGCTCGGCGGAGTCGTCGAAGCCGCCGCCGCCTTCGCCGGTTCCACCGGCTCGGACGAGAAGCGCGGCTCCGCGCTGGGCAAGTCCTTCAGCGCCACCGCAGCAGGAGCGCTCGCGGGCCCGATCGCCGGTGGCCTGCTCGTGGGATCCGGTGGTCTCCCCCAGCTCATGCTGGGCATCGCCGGCAGTGCCGTCGCGCTCGCGGTGGCGTGCGCGTGGGGCCTGCGAGAACCCGGCCGCACCCGTGCCGCGGACGAGCGCAGCACCGAGGCCAGGCCGGGCGAGCGGGAGCGGCCCTCGGTCCTGCGGGTACCGGGTGCGGTGGCGCTCGCGCTGGCCGCGATCGCCGCCTACTTCGGCGTCTACGGCCTGATCCCGGTCTACGCCGAACACGTCGAGAGCACCGCGGCCGACCGCGCCGGCGCCAGCCTGTGGGTCGGCGTGCTGCACTCGGTGATGTGGGGCGCCACCCTGCTCGGCTCGTTCTGGTGGGGCAAGCACAACGACCTCACCGGACGACCGCTGCGCACCTTCGCCCTCGCGGCCGCCGGGTGCGCGGCCTCCATCGCGATCATGTCCCTGCCGCTGGACCCCTACGCGATGATCCCGTTCCGCCTGCTCCAGGGCTTCTGCTTCGCCGCCCTCGCCCAATCGGCGTTCTTGCACTTCAGCAAGCACGCCCCCGGTGAGCACAAGAGCACGTTCGTGAGCACCGCGAACAGCTACCTGCTCATCGGCCAGTCCGCCGGCCCGCTGCTGGCAGGCCCGCTGGTCGCGATGCTCTCGACGCCCAGCGCGGTGCTCGTCATGGCCGGCGCCTGCTCGCTCGGCTGCCTGCTGGCCATCAAGCCCTGCCTGGACGAGAAGCGCTCCCGAATCGATCCCGGTGAACTCACCGACAACACCGACCTCGCCGGGATCGACGCGACCCGCCCGATCCCCCTCACGTCGCAACGCGCCGGGGTGGCTGCGGTTCCGTTCCGCGGCTGGCTCATCGACCCGCGCCACCTCGGTTCGCTCGCCACCCGGTACGCGACACCGTGGAACGGCGAGGAGACGTCGAGCACCCCGGTGGCCTGGCAGCGCCGCGGCGTGATCGTCCAGGACCGGCAGCCCGCCTTCTACGCCTACGAGCAGACCGGACCGCACGGCACCCTCAGCGGAGTGCTCGCCGCGGTGCACCTGGACAGCGCGCTGCGAACGCACGAGGAGGTCGTCCCCGAGCGCGCCACCCAGCTCGCCAGGTTCATGGATCACGGCCGGATGAACCTCGACCCCGCGTTGCTCGGAGTTTCCGGCGACGGCCACATCACCCGGCAGCTCGCGAGAACCACGCGCCAGCAACCGATCACGGAAGTCCGGGCCCAAGACGGACAGACCCACCGGCTCTGGCGCATCACCGACCGCTCGGCGCGCGACGAGATCACCGCTGACCTGGGCACGCGCGCGGCCTTCATCGCCGACGGCCACCACCGCTGCGCCGCCGCCCGCCAGCACCGCCGCGCGGCCCGCGCCGAGGGCCGGGGACCGGGCCCGTGGGACCACTTCCCCGCCCTGCTGGTCGACATCTCCGCAACACCGCTGCGGCTGGGGCCCGTACACCGGATCCTGCCGCAGCTCGACCCGCACCACGCGCTCCGGACCGTTTCGGCCCGCTTCCGCGTGCACCCGCTGCACGGACCGCTGAGGCACTGGCTCGCCGCGTTGAAGCACCACGCCGACCGCGAACCGGCCTTCCTGCTGGCCACTCCGCGCGGCGGGTTCCTGCTCACCGACCCGCACCCCGACTTCCTCAGCGCCGCGCTCGCCGACACGCCGCCACCGCTGCGCTCCACGCACGTCGCCGTGCTGGACGCCGCGCTGGTCCACCACCTCTGGCACGCCCGACACGTCGAGTGCGAACCCAACGCAGCCACGGCGATTCACGTGGCCCGACGCACCGGAGGAGTAGCCGTCCTCACCAACCCACCGAGCCAGCACGACCTCAGAACAGCCGCCAGCTCAGGAATCCGACTACCGCCCAGATCAACCTCGTTCGGCCCCAAACCACACCCGGGCCTGGTGTTCCGAACCCTCGACGAGCACGAAGGACGTGCTTGACGGCGCGCCGGACCCGAGGAGCCCGGCGCGCCGCTCCCGAGCGCGCGGTGGCGAGCAGATCAGCCCCCGGGCTTGGGCAGCCGCGAGATCAGCCGATTCCCCGCACCGCTGACCGCACGAGCGAAAGCGCCGTGCTCGCGGACTCGTCGTTCTGAGACCTGGCCTGCTCGACGCGGACGTGCCATCCACCTCGGAGAGCGCTGCGAAATGCCGAACAGAGATGGACCAAACACCCGGTGCGGCGAGATCGACCGCTCGAATTGCCCCCGAGACGATTCGAGCCCCAACCGATGTTTTCCATCGATTGGGGCTCTCACCTGAGAACTGCATTGGTGCGCGATACTGGGATTGAACCAGTGACCTCTACCGTGTCAAGGTAGCGCTCTCCCACTGAGCTAATCGCGCGAGGCGGAGGCGGGAATCGAACCCGCGTACAGGGCTTTGCAGGCCCTTGCCTAAGCCACTCGGCCACTCCGCCGGACTCCGCATCCACACCAAAGCCGGCTGGAACGCCAGAGAACCAGAGCGGATGACGGGACTCGAACCCGCGACCCTCACCTTGGCAAGGTGATGCGCTACCAGCTGCGCTACATCCGCCTGCTGCGACCTCTTGGCCCGGTGTCCCCGGGCCCGTCCGCCGCGTTGCACAGTGAACTCTAGACCACGCCCAAGATCGGGATCAAAGGGGGGTCCCCACTCCCCTGGTCGCGACCGGGCAGAGCGGTTCAGGCCTGTTCAGCCCATGTCGAAGGGCAGCAGGCGGGTGAGCGCGTCGTCGACGTCGACCCACAGGTTCTCGTTGCCCGGGACCACCACGTCGTAGGTGCGGTCCAGGAAGTCCGCGAGCTCCTGCGCCGAGGCCTCGAACACGGCGTGACCGGACGGCGAGCTCAGCTCGATGGCCACGACCTCCGGGTCGTCGACCGCCGGGCGGATCGTCACGTCGCCCTCACCGGCGTGCGCGATCAGGCCGTCGGCCAGCAAGTCGCGGGCGAAGACCCATTCGACCCATCCGGCGCGGCCGGTGCGGAACGCGGCCACCACCGCGTAGGGGTCCTGGGTGTCGTAGCGCAGTTCGACCTGGACGGGCACCGCGGGCGCTTGCGGCGCCAGCAGATCGAACACGGCCGTAGAACGGAGTGTCACGTGATCATTACGCATGGTCCTCCCCTTCCTGCTCCCTCCCGGTCCGTTTATCGACCGAGCAACACAGTTGTGACGCCTCATCGGGCAGATTTACTCGCGACTCCCGCATAGATCACCCGGTCGGGCCATGCCCGAATTCGCTGGGCGACCAAGCGAGTGCACTCCGTGAGCGAATACTCCGGGGGTCGGGGTGGCCGCCGGTCCGGCCGATCCTGATCCGATCGGTCGGGCCCGTCGTCCACGCCGGAGACTCGATCCCGTCGCGAACTCTCCCGATCAGAGCGGCCGGCCCAAGGGACCCGCCTCGCCCAGTGACCAACCGCAGTTACTTTCCGTAACTAGGTCGACTGTGTCCGAGCCCGGTCTGCAGATCGGTCGCTCACGCCTGGTGAATCCTGCCTCCGCGTACCGGCTGACCACCGGGTTCACGCTTCGTCGGGTTCGCCTGACGTGACTCAAGAATAAGGGACTAAAGCCCTTCGCATTTTCCCGAGAAGGCCTCATATGAGACGTCCACCACGAGATGTCACCGTTTCGGGCTAATGGTCTCCACCGCGGCGGTTACAGCGCACGCACGGCACCGAACGGGCGGTCGAGAGGCGGCTCACAGTGTGACCAGGATCGAAGGCGCGCCGCAGAGTCGAAAGTCCCGGCTCCGGGCGAACCGGACAATGATCCCAGTCACAATTCAGTCACACCGCCACGCGGCGAGCACCCGTCTGTCCGCTTGACAGCAAACCCCTGTTTACCGGGCGAGGGCACGATGGTCTGCCACCAACACACCGGCGCATGTGACCCACTGCACCACCGGGCTCCGAACGCGACCGTATCCTGAGCGTGACGACCCGACGAACGGCCCCGAGGTGGACAGCCCTGAACGAACAAGCCGAGCCGGAAGCCCGACACGCCGGTGCGGAACCGGGCGACCACGAGCACCCCAAGCACCCGCGCCTGCACGCGCTGCGCGAGCGCCTGCACGGCTACCGCGAGCACGTCCGCCGACGCCCCGGCCTGAACATCACCTACCGGGTCGTGCTCGGCGTGTTCGGCACCGCGGTGCTCGTCGCCGGGCTCCTGATGATCCCCTACCCGGGCCCCGGGTGGCTGGTGGTCTTCGCCGGCCTCGGCATCCTCGCCACCGAGTTCCACTGGGCGCACCGGGTCAACATGTTCGCCAAGCGCCACTACCAGCGGTGGGTCCGCTGGCTGGGCCGCCAGCACCTGGCCACCAAGCTCACGATCATGGCCGTCACCGGCCTGGTCGTCGTGGTGACCCTGTGGCTGCTGGGCATGTTCGGCACGATCGGCGGCTGGCTCGGCCTGCGCTGGACGTGGTTGGCCTCCCCCCTGTTCGGCCCCTAGAAACGATCGTGTATTGTTCTTCTCGTCGCCGGGAACGGCGGCAACAACAGAACAAGGGCGATTAGCTCAGGGGGAGAGCGCTTCGTTCACACCGAAGAGGTCACTGGTTCGATCCCAGTATCGCCCACAGAACAAAGACCCTGGTCAGAACTCCAATCGGAGAAATGACCAGGGTCTTTTTCATTTTTCCCACCAAGCCGAGCGGGAGCAAAAAGGGAGCATTTTCGATCAGCCGCTCAGCATCTTCACCGATTGCATCCGCGACTCGCCCTGGCCCGCGCTGCTACTCCCTGAACATGCGCCCACCGCCCGGGGAGCGCTTCAGCGAGCTGTGCCTCTGACACCCGCACCCCACTCGACTCACCGCACGCCGAGGTCCGCACCTTGAACCTCGGCGTGCCCCTCCGTCGGGCGATGCGCGACGGATGCCCGCCAGCGGCGCCGGCCGTGAGACAGCGAGGCGTCGGCATCGTGACCGTCCTCACAGCGCGGTGAAGCAGGGGGCAGGGCAGATCGCTCATCGATAGGTTGCCGGGCAGATCGTGTACGCGCACAAGGGAGTTCTGCTGAGTGGCTTGGCACGGGTGGTGGGGCGTCGACCTCGGCAGCTTGGTGATGCCGGCGGTGGTCGTGGTCGCGTTCGCGGTGACGTTGTGGTCGCACCGCACGCGTGCCCGGAAGATGGCGCAAAAGTGGGGAATTCCCGACCCCACCAGCGACCAAGTCGACGAGGTGCTCCACTACCGGCGTTCGCGGTTGGCCTGCTACCCGCTGTTGTACGTGATGTTCGGGATCTGCTCCGGACTGCTCGGGCATCCAGCGCACAACCAGAACCACGCCGCTGACAGCGGCGGTTATCCGGGCTCTCCGCTGTTGCTGATGTTCTTGTGCGGGGCGGTCCTCGCGGAGCTGCGCGGCCTCCACAGGGGTCGACAGCGACCAGTGCGACCGAATCGGCTTCGCCTGGTCGACGTCATCTCACGCTGGGGTGCGGGCGTTTACGCCACGCTCATTCTGATGACGTTCGTGCTCGGGCTGATCGACCTGCAGGCACAGCCGCACATCACGCCCAGCGTGCTCCGCCTAGCCCACTCATACGGAAACAACGGTCAACTCGGGGTTCCGATCACCGTTCCATTCGTGGGCACCGCGGTAATCCTGCTGCTGGTCGCATTCGTCCTCTGGTCAGCGCAGTCCCGCTCGTTCAGTCCGGACAGCGAGATCGATCGCGGACTTCGGATCCGCAGCGCGCGCGTGGCGCTGGGACTCGGGATCGCGTTGCAACTATCACTGCTACCGCTTTCGTGGTGGCGGATGGAATTCGTGGCTAGCTACGGCACAGGGGCCGACCTCGTTCCCACCGGCCCCGAATCCTTCGGGCTCGACCCCGCCGCAGTGTCCGTCCGCGACTGGGCGCAGAAGACCGCCGACCTCGTCGAACCCTGGACATTTCTGAGCGTCATCGTCGCCGTCTTCACCTGGATCTACGTAGCGAACCCCGACAGCCGAGGTTTCCGGACGCTCCGGCTGACGAAGGCGTGACCGCGCTCCAGCTCCATCCGATCCTGCTGGCGATGTCGAGGACGCGCTCAACGCGGGGAGATCAGCATGTCTGCGGCTCGCCCGTGATGCACATCAGGTGGCGGACGGATGTCGCACATCGCCTGTCGACGAATTCATCGATGGGAATCCTTCATCTTCGCGCCATCTGAGAATTGTTCTCGCTACGGTGGAGCGCGCAAGTGCGTGCACGCCCGACCAGGAGGAGTTCCGCGTGGAGCACACCGTGGTGATGACCGGCGCCAGTCGCGGTCTCGGCCTCGTGGCCGCGGAGCGGGTCCTGCGCGAGTCGCCGGAGACCCATCTCGTGGTCATCGCCCGCGACTCGGCACCTGTGCCGCGCGGCACCTCCCACGTCGTGGCCGATCTGGACTCGCTGGAGAGCGCGCGCTCGGCGGCCGCCGAGCTGCGCGGGCGGCTGGGCAGCGAGTGGCCACCGCTGCGCTGCTTCGCGGGCAACGCGGGAATCCAGCACACCGACGACCTCACCGCCGGGCCGGAGGGGTTTCGAGTCGACGTTCATGGTGAACGTGCTGGCCAACCACGTGTTCGTCCGCGCGCTCGAAGACCGCTTCACCCACGGCGGTCGGGTCGTGCTCACCGCCAGCGACGTGCACTTCGGCGACCTCCGGCACAACCTGGGCATGGTCCCCGCTCCAGCTTGGAAGCACCCCGACGTCCTGGCTCGGCCTCGCGCCTTCTCCAGGCCCGAGACCACGAGGGCCGGGCGCACGGCCTACGCCACGAGCAAGCTGGCCGTCATCCACCTGATCCACGAGTACGTGCGCCGTCTCCCGGCAGACGTCGACGCCGTCGCCTTCAACTCCGCGTTCGTCCCCGGCACCGGCCTCGCCCGCAACGCGGACGCCCTCTCCCGCTTCGCGATGCGCCACGTCCTGCCCTTGCTCGCCCGAACCCCGCTCGCCACGAGCCCCGACGACGCGGGCACCTTCCTCGCCGATGTCATCCTGGGCAACACCCGAGCCCCGACCGGCTCCTACATCGACCGCGACCGAGCGACCCGCTCCTCCCCCGAGTCCTACGACCCCACCCGCGAACGTGAGCTCTGGGACGCGCTGGAACGGCTCACGAGCGATCCCGCGTGATCAGCTCGTCGGCGCCTTCAGAACTGCTGACCGAGATCGCCTCGAGGGTTACGTGATGAACGCACCGATCGCGAGCATTCCCGACGAGTTCCGGACCGATGCGCAGACCTTGTGGGACTTCCACGACCTGCACCACGAGCTCCGCCGGTGCGATGTCGGTGTGGGGCTCGGAAGTCACGACCTCGGTGTGGCGGACCACGTCGTCGAGCTGTTCGAGCACGGCTGGTTCCCCCGGCTGGTGTTCACCGGGGCCAACGCGCCGACCACGGTCGAACGGTTCCCACGAGGTGAGGCCGTCCACTACCGGGAGCGCGCCCTCGAACTGGGAGTTCCGGACGAGGCGGTCCTGGTGGAGCCCCGGGCGACCAACACCGCCGAGAACATCCGGTTCACCCGAGACCTGCTGTCAGCGCGGGGGATCGAGGTCGATTCGCTGCTGCTGGTGTCCCGCCCGTACCAGCAACGGCGGGCCTGGGCGACGGCCAGGAAGATCTGGCCGGAGATCGACGTGGTGTGCAGCTCGCAGCGGACGCCGCTCGAGGACTACGTGCGCTCCATCGGCGATGCCGACCGCGTGATCAACATGCTCGTCGGCGACACCCAGCGCATCACGGTCTACGCCGAGCGGGGATTCGCCGTCCCGCAGGACGTCCCGGCCCTGGTGGAGTCCGCTTACAGCCGCCTGGTCGAAGCCGGTTACACGGCACGACTCGTCCGCGACTGCGGGAGCTAGCGCGTGGTGGCCGATGCCTTCACCGAGCGCAGGATCAGCTGGACCGCGCCGACGTGGCCGCGCGATGCGAGCAGAGCCGTGCGGTAGGCACGACCGGTCACACCGTGGAAGTCCGCGTACGAGCGCGCGACGAGCAGCGTCGAGCCGTCCCGATCCGGTGGGGTGGTCAGTTCGAAGCGGAGCAGGTAGGTCGCGAACCGGTGCCGCCCGGACAGGTCCAGACGATGGTGCGGCACTTCGGCTGTCACGGCGAAGCCGTTCGGCGGGTTCGCGCCGAGGACCAGCGCGAGTGGCCGACCCCGGCGGAGGATCGTGTTCGCGCGGCCCAGCAGGGCCTGCCAGACCAGGTCCCGGGACGCGGGGATGAGGATCTGGTGATCGTCGATGTGGGCGGGCTCCGGTGTCATGCGTTCAGCGTGGCGCGAAGGACTCCTCAGCGTCGCCGGGTCGCTGCACCTTCTTCGTCACCATGACCCGCCTGCGCGTTGCTCGGGAACCCCGCGGTTTTGTCGTGCTGAGGGTGGGAAGGGCTAGAAGTCCTGGTCCGATTCGTCCACGGCGTGGTGGAGACGGCGCAGGTGCACGTGCCGGATCATGCGAATGGTGGGGCGGATCGCCAGTTCGATGCTGCCCAGCAGGAACATCCAGGTTCCCAGGTTGAACATCGCGGGGTGGAAGAACATGATGCTTCCCGCGATGAACCAGGTCGCGACGAGGATGTCGTTGACGATGCTGGCCGTTTCGTAGCGGTGGCGAAGCAGGAGTTCTCCGTGGCCGATGTGCCACCTGCTGGGCGTGGAGGTGGTGGGGTCTCTCATGGGGTCCAGTGTTGAGGGGGCGTACGGCTCTGGCGAGGGCCCATTGGCCCGGGCGAAGGAGATTGGTCCCGGGTATTCCTCGCGACGCCAGCAATCGGCTGAGCGGACCACCACTGTCCGCGATCCATTCTGCTTGACGGCCGGCACCGGCGGAGGTCGTCGAACGATGACCGACGTGGGTCTCGAAATCTGTCAGACCATTCCCGTCGATTCTTTCGACAGGGAATCCGCTCGTGCTCCTTGGTGAGGATCCATCTCACCGCGGTGTGGTCGGACGTTCCGATTCCGGGAGGTCGTCGACCGATGTGGCGAGCAGGCAGAATTCGTTGCCCTCCGGGTCTGCGAGGACCGTCCAGGTGTCGTCCGGTGATTGGCCGACGTCCACGCGGCGGGCGCCGAGGGTTTCCAGGCGCTGGAGCTCTTCCGCGGTGGAGCGGTCCCCGGCTCTGAGGTCGATGTGCAGGCGGTTCTTGACGCTCTTCGATTCGGGCACCTGGTAGACGTCGATGCGCGGCCAGGTGCCGTCGGCAGGTCCGATGGCGATGCCGTCGTCGTCCCGTTCGACGACGCTCCACCCCAGCACCTCGCACCAGAAAGCGGCCACCTTCTCGGTGTCGTGGGCATCGATGACGACCACGGCCAGTCGACTGGACATGCGCCGAGTATGACCAGCGACCCCCTCGACCGCACCCGAATTCCGCCCGGCACCCGGCGTCCGCGTGCCAGACTCGCGGTGTGAGCCCACGACGAGCTGTTCGGGCGGTTCAGGTCGGCACTGCCCGGGAGGAACGGGTTTCGGCCATCGGACCAGAACTGCCGTTCGTGGCGGCGCTTTCGCTGATCGCCACCGGGTCGGAGGAGGTAGGCGTGGACGGGATCGTGATCCGGGCTGCCGGCGCTGAAGACGCGGCGTTCCTGGAGGACATGCTGGTGGAGGCGGCGAACACGCCCAGCCACCTCGGGCGCAGCCGTGCCGAGGCGCTCGCCGACCCGGACGTCTGGCACTACGTCGAGGGATGGCCGCGCGCCACCGATCTCGGCGTCGTGGCGGAGCGTTCGGGCCGCCCCATCGGTGCTGCGTGGCTGCGGTACTTCGACGAGACCGCACCCGCCTACGGTTTCGTCCGCCCCGACGTCCCCGAGCTGGCGATCGGCGTCGACGCCGGTAGCCGTGGCGGTGGAGTCGGCCGGGCGCTGCTGCGGGCGCTGTTCGACGCGGCGCGACGGCGGGGCATCGCCCAGATCAGCCTCAGCGTCGAACGCGCGAACCCGGCCGCTCGGCTCTACGCCGCCGAGGGCTTCGCGGTCGTGGACCGCCGGGAGCGCGCGGACACGATGCTCCGCTCGCTCTGATCCTCGAATTTCGCCTGGCAGCGGGCAGTTCTGGGCCGAACTGGTCCGGCCCAGAACTGAGGCGTGTGCCAGCGGGTCAGCGGGCGTACTGGTCCGTGGCTTCGATGAGCGCTCGGAGGATTCCCGGTTCGTCGTAGGCGTGGCCTGCGTCGGGGATGATCCGCAGGTCGGCCTGCGGCCAGGCTTCGGCGAGGTCGAAGGCCGTGAACGGCGGGGTGATGACGTCGTAGCGCCCCTGGACGATGGTGCCCGGGATGCCGTGCAGCCGGTGGGCGTTGGCGATCAGCTGGCCCTCGGCGAGCCAGGCGCCGTGCACGAAGTAGTGGGTCTCGATGCGGGCGAAGGCGGCTGCGAACGCGGGGTCGCCGAACTCCGCGACCAGCTCCGGGCGCGGCAGCAGGCCGATCAGGCTCGCCTCCCAGCGGCTCCACGCGATCGCGGCCCGTTCGCGGACCTCCTCGTCGGGGTCGTGCAGCATCCGGTGGTAGGCGCGGAGGACGTCGTCGCGCTCGGCTTCCGGGACCACCTCGACGAGTTCGGCCCAGCGGTCCGGGAAGAGGTTGGCCGCGCCGCCCGCGTAGATCCAGTCCAGCTCGCGCTCGCGGACGGTGAACACACCGCGCAGCACCAGCTCGGTCACGCGCTCCGGGTGCGTCTGCGCGTAGGCGAGCGCGAGCGTGCTTCCCCAGGAACCGCCCAGGACCAGCCAGGATTCGATGCCGAGGTGCTCGCGGATGCGCTCCATGTCGGCGACCAGGTGCCAGGTCGTGTTGGTGCTGAGGTCGGCGCCGAGCTCACCCGCGTCAGGGGTGCTGCGGCCGCATCCGCGCTGGTCGAACAGCACGATGCGGTAGACGTCGGGGTCGAAGAGGCCGCGGTGCGCGGGCGAGCAGCCGCCGCCGGGCCCGCCGTGCAGGAACACCGCGGGCTTTCCGTCCGGGTTGCCGCTCTCCTCCCAGAACACGAGGTTGCCGGCGCCGACGTCGAGGTGCCCGGAAGCGTGGGGTTCCCGCTGCGGGTGAAGATCGCGCATGCCCGTCATGGTGCCGCAGCGTTCGCGGGCGCGGGAGGGAATTGCGCGGCAACGGGGCGGTTTCTCACCGGAACTGACCGGACACCACGGTCATGATCACGGGGTGATCTTGATTTCAGGCCGTCCGCTACAGGCGCCGGACGCCCTCCAGGACCGCCTCCAGGAGCTGGCGGTTGGGGCGCTGGGCCTTCCGCGAGGCCTTGTCGGTGACGAGGTCGCCGCGGTCGATCAGGTCCGACACCAGGACCTTGGCCACCACGATGGGCGTGTCCAGGTGCGCGGCGACCTCGGCGATGGACATCGGGCGCACGCACAGGCGCAGGATCTCCTCGTGCTCGACGGAGATCCCGCTGCGATCAGCACCGCTCCACGACGTCAGCAGCTGGGTGGCGACGTCGAGTTCCGGTCGTGCCGGGCGGGTGCGACCGTGCACCATCGCATACGGTCGCACCAGCGGCCCGGACTCCTCGTCCAGCCAGAGCTGGCCGTCTTCAGACATGGTGGCGCCTTCAGTCGTGGCGCAGCTGCGCCACGGCATCCACCCTCGGGGCCGAGCTGAGGTACTCGCCGACCCGGATCACCAGCAGGTTCATCTCGTAGGCGATCATGCCCACGTCGGCGTTCTCGTCACCGAGCAGCGCCATGCACGCCCCGGCGCCGGCCGCGGTGACGAACAGGAACGCGGTGTCGAGCTCCACGACGGTCTGCCGCACACCGCCGCCGCCGAAGTGCTTGCCGGTCTGCTTCGCGAGGCTCTGGAAGGCCGACGCCATCGCGGCCAGGTGGTCGGCATCGTTCGGGGTCAGGCCCGCGGACCTGGCCAGCAGCAGCCCGTCACCGGAGAGCACCACGCCGTCGCGGGCACCCACGACCCGGTTGACCAGGTCGTCCAACAACCAGTTCAGGTCGTCGTCGGAACCGATCTGTTCGCTCATCGCTGCGCTGCTCCTCGAATCGTCGGGTCAAGCTCGGTCGCGGCCGCCGGCCCGGCGCGCATCCAGGGTTCCGCGTTGGAACGCCGACATGGTGCCACGAGTCCGCTCGGGCTGGAGAGCCGCAGTGTCCTCCGCGACTCCACCGTCGGGATCGTCGCGCAACTGCGGTGCCAGGTTCTGCTGGCGGTCGCGGCGCGGCAGCTGGGGCCGCTCCTCGTCGGGATCGTCCGACGGGAAGCGCGGTTCGGCCTCGGCCACGGGCTCCTCGATCGCGCTCACCGGGGCGGTCCGGGCCTCGCGGACCACGGCCTGCTCGGTGGCGCGCTCGCGGGCCTTCTCGGCCAGCTGCGACATGCTCTGCTTGTCCCCCTGCGCCGCCTCTTCGGCGACGATGTGCGGTGGCAGCAGCACGAACGCCACCGTGCCCTGCTGCTCGGCCTCGCGGAGGTCGACCTCGATGCCCCGGCGGGCCGCCAGGCGGGCCACCACGAACAGCCCCAGCCGGGAGTCACCGCGACGCGTGATGTCCTCGAACCGCGGCGTGGTGGCCATCAGCACGTTGGCCTCGTCGCGGTCGGCGGCGCGCATGCCCAGGCCCTCGTCCTCGATCTGGATCAGCACGCCGCGCGGGGTGTCGCTGCTGTGCACCTGGACCTGCGAGCGGGGCGGCGAGTACGAGGTGGCGTTGTCCATCAGCTCGGCCAGCAGGTGGATCACGTCGCCCACCGCCGCGCCGACCAGCGAGATCTCCGGGGCGGGGTGCACCCGGATCCGGTAGTAGTGCTCGGTTTCGGCGACCGCGGAGCGGATCACGTCGACCAGGCGCACCGGCTTGCGCCACTGCCTGCCCGGCTTCTCCCCGGCCAGGATGATCAGGTTCTCGGCGTTGCGGCGGGACCGGGTCGCGAGGTGGTCGAGCTGGAACAGGCCCTCCAGGCGTTCCGGGTGCTCCTCGCTGCGCTCCATCTTGTCCAGGGTCTTGAGCTGGCGGTGCACCAGGCCCTGGTTGCGGTGCGCGATGCCGAGGAAGACCTTGTTGGCGCCTTCCTTGGCCTGGTTCTCCTTCACCGCGGCGACGACGGCGGTGTGGTGGGCGGTGTTGAACGCGTCGGCGACCTGGCCGATCTCGTCGGTGCCGTAGTCCAGCGGCGTCAGCTCGGCCTCGATGTCGAGGTCTTCGCCGTGTTCCAGCCGTTCCATGACGTTGGGCAGCCGCTCGGTGGCCAGCAACAGGGTGTCGTCGCGCAGCCGCTCCAGTCGGCTGACGAGAACCCGGTTGACCAGCACGCGCGCGTTGCGGGCGGCCAGCAGGATGCCCAGCAGCATGGCGGCCAGCGCGACCAGGCTGCCGACGATCAGGCCGATGAGGTGGCCGCTGGCGTTGCTGACCGCCATCAGCGCACCGGAGCGGACCTGCTCGACGGCCAGGGTCGACAGGTCGCCGGAGACCTGGGCCGTGGTCTGCCGCCAGCTCGTCGCGTCGACCGCGAAGCGGCCGGGGCGCTGCGGCGGGTGCTCGACGAGCTGGTTCTCCAGCTCGGTGACCCGCGCCCAGCCGGGACTGGCCCGCAGCCGCTCGGCGAGGTCGGCCGCGCGCGGCTCGGCGGCGGGGACCTCGGCGGCGAAGGTGTTGCGGTAGGAGCCGATGAGCTGGGCGAATTCGAGGTGTTCGGCGGTGCTGAACTCCCCTGCGGCCAGTGCCGCGGTGCCGATCGAGGAGGCCCGCGACATCTGGTCGGCCGCGCGGAACAGCTCGGTGCCCACGTGCCCGGCGTGGCCGCTCTCGGTGTCGGCGACGGCGTCGGTGTAGGCCTCGAAGACGTCGAGGCCCGAGTCGAGGACCTCGTTGTAGTAGTTCAGCGCCTCGACGCGGCTCGCCTGGCCGGTTTCGGCGCGCTGGCGCTGCCGGGGCAGCTGGGTGAGCAGGCCGTCGAAGGACCGGATCTTGCCGGCGATCTCCGGGGAGGCGGATTCTCCCGCGACGCGCAGGGTGCGGCGCATCTCGGCGACGGTGCGGTCGGTCTCGGGCCGGTGCGCGGTCAGCGCCGCCGGGTCGGCGCCGCGAACGCTGAGCCGGTCCACGGCGAGCCGGCGTTCCTCCTGCAGCGCCGCGAAGGCGTCGGCGGTGGGGATCGCGGCGTCGCGGACGTCGGCGGCGACCATCCGGGAGTCGTAGGCCTGGTAGATCGGTACCGCCGAGAACGCCAGCCAGATGCCCAGGAGAATGATGCTCGGTGCCAGCCCGACGCGCGTCAGGCGGGCCCGGATCGTCTTGTGCTCACTACCCGAACTGCTCCGCGTCACAGCGCCTCGTAACCGTCGAACCGGTCGCGACTTCCGCGCGTGCGCCGGTATCGCGACTCAACTCAGCAGGACTCCGCGACCGGGATGCGGCGCGGAATGTCGGCATCAGCTTGAGGCAGGCGAGCCTGGAACTCATCACTGCTCGTGATCAAGCCGATACCACTGTCAGCAACGAACTTCGTTCGCCCGACAGGATGAAAGCACCCTAGCACAGGGTGATCTTGGAACAGATGAACGTTTTCCAACGCGCAATCCGCGGAGAACGGTCACCCCGGGAACATTCGGACATTTCAGATCCGGATTCGCGGGTTCTGGAAACGACGCATCCGGACGCGCAGGATGGCTCGCATGACCAACGACGTGACGATCATCGGCGGCGGGATCATCGGCCTCGCCACGGCTCACGCGCTCAGCGAGCAGCGACCCGATCGCCGGATCACGGTGCTGGACAAGGAGCGCCACTGGGGTGCGCACCAGACCGGGCACAACTCGGGCGTCATCCACAGTGGACTGTACTACCCGCCGGGCAGCGCCAAGGCCCGGTTCGCGCGGGCCGGCGGCGAAGCCATGTACCGCTTCTGCACCGATCACGGAATCCCGGTGCGGCGCACCGGGAAAGTGGTGGTCGCCACCTCGAACGATCAGCTGCCCCGCCTCGCCGAGCTGCACCGCCGCGGCACCGCCAACGGCGTGCAGGTCAGCGAACTGGACCTGATCGGCCTGCGCGAACGCGAGCCCAACGTGCGCGGAGTGCGGGCGCTGCTGGTGCCGGACGCGGGCATCACCGACTTCGCGGCCGTCAGCGAGAAGCTGGCGGAACTGCTCGCCGAGCGCGGCGTCGAGCTGCGGCCCGCGACCGAGCTGGTCGGAGTCCGCCGCGACGGCTCGGAGCTGGTGCTGATCACCGACCGCGGCGAGATCCGCAGCCGGCAGGCGGTCAACTGCGCCGGTCTGCACAGCGACGCCGTCGCCGAACTCGCGGGCACCACCCCGCCGGCGCGGATCCTGCCCTTCCGGGGCGAGTACTACGAGTCGACGTCCTTCGCGCGCGACCTGGTCAACGCGCTGGTCTACCCGGTTCCGGATCCCGCGTTCCCGTTCCTGGGCGTGCACCTGACCCGCATGGTCGACGGCAGCCTGCACGTGGGCCCCAACGCCGTCCCGGCGCTGTCCCGCGAGGGCTACCGGTGGGGCGCGATCTCACCGGCGCACCTGCGACGCCTGGTCACCGACCCGGGGCTGCGGGTGCTGGCGAAGAAGTACTGGCGCACCGGGGCGGCCGAGATCGCCCGCTCCGCCCTCAAACCGCTGTTCCTGCAGGCCGCCCGCACGCTGCTGCCCGATCTGCGCGGCCACGACCTGCTGCGCTCGGAGGCCGGCGTGCGCGCCCAGGCGGTCACCCCGGACGGCACCCTCGTCGACGACTTCCTGGTCGTCGAGGACCAGCACTGGGTGCACGTCCTCAACGCGCCCTCCCCCGCCGCCACGGCATCGCTGCTGATCGGCAAGGACATCGCCACCCGCCTCGACTCCCGGTGAAGCCGCGGGTCACTCGCTGGTCTGGGTGAGGTGCTCGAGGTACTCCTGGAGCGTCTTGCCGAGGAGGTAGGTGTCGGCCGGGGCGACGACGGTGAAGGTGTCGTCGGGCGATTCCGGGATGACCGCGGAGCGGCCCGTCGGCGAGTGGCGGACCTCGATCTCGTGCCGCCAGCGCTGGAACTCGCCGGACTCGGCGCGGTAGGCGACCGCCAGGCGGGCTTCGGTGTCGTCGTCGCGGGCCAGCAGGTCGGCCACCGCGCGGGCGTCGTCGGTGGGGACCTGGCGCTGCTTGAGCTCGTAGGCGAGCCAGTCGGCGGCCTGGTCCCGATCGGCGGATTCGGCCCGCGCCTCGGCGAGTTCGCGGGTCGGGACGGTGACTTCGCAGCCCTCGGCGGGTTCGAGCTTGGGCAGGCAGGCGACGAGCGCGGGCCACGGCGCGTCCGGGCGCACCACGTCGGTGCCGACCTCCTCGCCGCGCACCCGGACCCGGACTCCGCCCCCGTCGCCGACGGCGACCACCGCGCGCAGCTCGGGCTCGCCCGGCGCGCGCACCTCGGCCAGGCCGAAGACCGAAGCGCGGGAGAGGGTTCTCGCCACGTCCCGGCCGTGCTCGGGCACCTCGCCGGGTTCCGGTGCGACGCCCAGGAATTCGGCGACCTCGGGCACCGCACCGTCCAGCAGCGCGCCGAATTCGCGCAGTCCGAACTGCACCGCTTCAGTCCTCCTGCGGCTGGGCGACGCGGCGGACGATGCCGGCCAGCGCGCTGCTGACGATGGACACGATCAGCGCGCCCCAGAAGGCCGCCCAGAATCCGTCGACGTGGAACGGCAGGTCGAGCTCACCGGCCAGGTAGCTGGTCAGCCAGAACAGCAGCCCGTTGACGACCAGCCCGAACAGCCCGAGCGTGAGCACGTAGAGCAGGCAGCCGAGGGTCTTGGCGATCGGCTTGAGCACCAGGTTCACCAGGCCGAAGAGCACCGAGACCGCCAGCAGCGTCAGCACCTTCGAGGTGGTGTCCTGGCCGGAGAGCTCGATGCCCGGCAGCGCGGTGGTGATCCACACCGCAGCCATCGTGATCAAGATGTGCAACAGCAGTGCCACAGCGCCTCCCTAGTCGATCTACGGGAAACGCTACCGCCGAACGCGCGCGGAGGTCAGTCGAACAGCGATCCCACGAGGTCGAGGGCGTCGGCGCGGGTGCGGGTGCGGGCCTCCAGGAACCGGTAGACCAGGCCCTGCCGCAGTCCCCACGGGCAGATCTCCAGCTCCGGCAGCTCCAGCGACTCCATGATCACCTCGGCCACGACCGCCCCGGCCAGGATGCGCCTGCCCCGGCTCCGGGAGACCCCGGGCAGCGTCGCGCGCTGCTCGTGGTCGAGCTCGGCCAGCCGGGGGATCCACTCCGACAGCCGCTCCAGCCGCAACCGGTGCGGTCGGCGCACGACCGCGTCCGGCGAGCTCTCGGTGAGCACCGCCAGCTGCCGCAGCACCTTCGACAGCGCCAACGGATGTCCGGCCTCCACGCGCCGCAGCGCGGGCGGGACGGACTCGCGCAACTCGCGGCGCAGCTCGGCCAGCTGCCGGGGCGACGGCGGGTCGTCCGGCAGGAACTGCCTGGTCAACCGGGCCGCGCCGTAGGGCAGCGAGACGACCCGGCGCGGGTCGGTGCCGGTTCCGGTGGCGACGTCGACGGTGCCGCCGCCGATGTCGACGGTGGTCATCGACCGCCCGCTGCGGCCGTGCCAGCGGCGGGCCGCGTGGTGGGCGACGGCGGCCTCGTCGCGCGGGGTGAGCACGCCGATGCGCACCCCGGCGGCCTCGCCGAGGCGCTTGCGCAGCCGCGCGCCGTTGCTCGCGTCGCGCACCGCGGAGGTCCCGTAGGCGATCAGCGCTTCGGTCGGCTTGTCGGCGGCGGCGCGCACGCAGTGCCGCACCGCCCGCTCGGCGTCGGCGATCCCCTCCTCGGTCACCCGGCCGTCGGGCGAGGTGTGCTCGGCGAGGTGGGTGCGGGACTTGACGCTCCAGGTGGCGCGCGGCATCCGTGGGCTGGAGAGGTCGACGATGTCCAGGCGGGCCGCTGCGGAGCCGATGTCGAGCATGGCGAGTCTCATGACGGGGTCACAGCCTCTGTGGACGACATGGGCAACAGCATGGGCACGGCGGACATTGTGCGACGCCGTCGCCCGACGTCGTTGCGAGGTGCATCACACGGGCGAGCGGGGCGGGTGGGCTCCCCACCGGGACGTACTCGGCGGTAACGTCGCCGGGAGACCTCGGCGGTGTCGCCGCGACCCGCCGCCGCCGGACCCCGGAAGGATCGGCCGATGCGCATCGGGATGCCGCTGAACTACAGCGGAGGCTTCAAGGAAACCGTCGACGACCTGGCCACCTACGAGAAGGCCGGGCTGGACATCGTCTACGTCCCGGAGGCCTACTCCTTCGACGCGGTCAGCCAGATGGGCTTCATCGCCGCGAAGACCGAACGGCTGGAGATCGCCTCCGGCATCCTGCAGATCTACACCCGCACGCCCACGCTGACCGCGATGACCGCCGCCGGGATGGACTTCGTCTCCGACGGCCGGTTCACCCTCGGCATCGGCGCCTCGGGACCGCAGGTCATCGAGGGCTTCCACGGCGTGCCGTACCACGCGCCGCTGGGCCGGACGCGGGAGATCGTCGACATCTGCCGCCAGGTGTGGCGCCGCGAGAAGGTCGAGCACAGCGGCAAGCACTACAACATCCCGCTGCCCGCCGAGCAGGGCACGGGCCTGGGCAAGCCGCTGAAGCTGATCAACCACCCGGTGCGCGAGCGGATCCCGATCCTGATCGCCGCGATCGGCCCGAAGAACGTCGAGATGGTCGCCGAGATCGCCGAGGGCTGGGAGCCGATCTTCTTCCTGCCGGAGCGCGCCGGTGACGTCTGGGACGAGCCGCTGGCCGCGGGCAAGGCCAAGCGCGACTCCTCGCTGCCACCGCTGGACGTGGTCGCGCAGGCGCCGCTGGCCATCGGCGAGGGACTGGAGGACCTGGTGGACTTCGTGCGCCCGATGGTCGCCCTCTACGTCGGCGGCATGGGCGCCAAGGGCAAGAACTTCTACAACAACCTCGCCCGCCGCTACGGCTACGAGGCCGAGGCGGAGGAGATCCAGAACCTCTACCTCGACGGCAAGAAGGACGAGGCCGCGGCAGCCGTGCCGCGCGACCTGCTGGAGAAGATCTCCCTCATCGGCACCGAGTCCCACGTCAAGGAACGACTGGCGGCGATGAAGGAAGCCGGCGTCACCACCCTCAACGTGACGCCCTTCGCCCAGGACGCCGCGGGCCGCGCCAAGCTCATCGAGCAGGTCAAAACCCTCGCCCAGGACGTCTGATCCCACCTCTCCCCTGAGACGACAAGACTCGACCCGGGGCGCCGGTCACGGCCACCTCGGGTCGAGCCATCGGATTTCCATTGAGGTGATCTCAGTGGATTCGGTTGTGTTCGTGGTGGGTGAGAACGAGTGTGGCTTGGACGATGTCGCCGGTTTTGCGGGGGCTGGCGGTGATGTGTTGGAGCGTTCGCCAGCGGCCAG
>NZ_JAWLNX010000050.1:0-5306 GCF_035320975.1 Saccharopolyspora mangrovi
CTCCCCGGATCGTGCGGCTCTGAAATGGGTCGTGGGTGATGGTGTGGGTGTGTTCTTTGAGAACTCAACAGTGGACTGTTTTGGTTAGTGTTCTTTATATGCCCCTAACCAACTCATCGCGGGATCTTTGTGGTTTCGTGTGGGTGGTTGGTGGTTTCTTTGAGTATCACGCTCCGACCTTTTGGGGTTGTTGAGTGTGTGCTGGGATTGTTTCAACAAGGCATTGTTGGAGAGTTTGATCCTGGCTCAGGACGAACGCTGGCGGCGTGCTTAACACATGCAAGTCGAACGATGAAGCCGCTTCGGTGGTGGATTAGTGGCGAACGGGTGAGTAACACGTGGGTAATCTGCCCTGCACTCTGGGATAAGCCTTGGAAACGAGGTCTAATACCGGATATGACACACGGCCGCATGGTCTGTGTGTGGAAAGTTCCGGCGGTGCAGGATGAGCCCGCGGCCTATCAGCTTGTTGGTGGGGTAGTGGCCTACCAAGGCGACGACGGGTAGCCGGCCTGAGAGGGTGACCGGCCACACTGGGACTGAGACACGGCCCAGACTCCTACGGGAGGCAGCAGTGGGGAATCTTGCGCAATGGGCGAAAGCCTGACGCAGCAACGCCGCGTGGGGGATGACGGCCTTCGGGTTGTAAACCTCTTTCGACAGGGACGAAGGGTGACTGACGGTACCTGTAGAAGAAGCACCGGCTAACTACGTGCCAGCAGCCGCGGTAATACGTAGGGTGCGAGCGTTGTCCGGATTTATTGGGCGTAAAGAGCTCGTAGGCGGTTTGTCGCGTCGGCCGTGAAAACCTGCAGCTTAACTGTGGGCGTGCGGTCGATACGGGCAGACTTGAGTTCGGCAGGGGAGACTGGAATTCCTGGTGTAGCGGTGAAATGCGCAGATATCAGGAGGAACACCGGTGGCGAAGGCGGGTCTCTGGGCCGATACTGACGCTGAGGAGCGAAAGCATGGGGAGCGAACAGGATTAGATACCCTGGTAGTCCATGCCGTAAACGTTGGGCGCTAGGTGTGGGGATGGGTTCCACCGTTTCCGTGCCGTAGCTAACGCATTAAGCGCCCCGCCTGGGGAGTACGGCCGCAAGGCTAAAACTCAAAGGAATTGACGGGGGCCCGCACAAGCGGCGGAGCATGTGGATTAATTCGATGCAACGCGAAGAACCTTACCTGGGTTTGACATGCACTAGACAGCCGTAGAGATACGGTTTCCCTTGTGGTTGGTGTACAGGTGGTGCATGGCTGTCGTCAGCTCGTGTCGTGAGATGTTGGGTTAAGTCCCGCAACGAGCGCAACCCTTACCCTATGTTGCCAGCGCGTTATGGCGGGGACTCGTGGGGGACTGCCGGGGTCAACTCGGAGGAAGGTGGGGATGACGTCAAGTCATCATGCCCCTTATGCCCAGGGCTTCACACATGCTACAATGGCCGGTACAGAGGGTGGCGATACTGTGAGGTGGAGCGAATCCCTTAAAGCCGGTCTCAGTTCGGATCGGGGTCTGCAACTCGACCCCGTGAAGTCGGAGTCGCTAGTAATCGCAGATCAGCATTGCTGCGGTGAATACGTTCCCGGGCCTTGTACACACCGCCCGTCACGTCATGAAAGTCGGTAACACCCGAAGCCCACGGCCTAACCCCTTGTGGGAGGGAGTGGTCGAAGGTGGGACTGGCGATTGGGACGAAGTCGTAACAAGGTAGCCGTACCGGAAGGTGCGGCTGGATCACCTCCTTTCTAAGGAGCAAATCAAACCCCGGTCTTCGGGCTGGGAGTTTCCAGATTGAATGTCCGCACGTGGCATTGTCTGGGTGCTCGATGGATTGTGGAACACACTAACGCTTCGCAGGACAGTTCACTGTTGGGTATCTGAGAGGACACACCACGCGTCTTTGGTTGGGTGTGTGGTTGTTTCTCGGGTTGTTGTTTGAGAATTGTATAGTGGGTGCGAGCATCTTTGTGGCCAAGTTTTTTAGGGCACATGGTGGATGCCTTGGTACCAGGGGCCGATGAAGGACGTGGTAGGCCGCGATAGTCCTCGGGGAGTTGTCAAACGAGCTGTGATCCGAGGGTGTCCGAATGGGGTAACCCAGCCCGAGTGATGTCGGGTTACCAGCGCCTGAATATATAGGGCGTTGGGGGGAACGCGGGGAAGTGAAACATCTTAGTACCCGTAGGAAGAGAAAACACTGGTGATTCCGTGAGTAGTGGCGAGCGAAAGCGGAAGAGGCTAAACCGTGCGCGTGGGATACCTGGTAGGGGTTGCGTGTGCGGGGTTGTGGGACACTGTTGGGAGGCGCTACCGAGCCTTCAGCATGGTTGTTCGGGCTAGTTGAACAGGTTGGGAAGCCTGACCAGAGACGGTGAGAGTCCGGTAGACGAAAGTTCGTTCGACGTGTGTGGTGGTGTTCCCGAGTAGCAGCGCTTTCGTGGAGGGTGCTGTGAATCTGGCGGGACCACTCGCTAAGCCTAAATACTTCCTGGTGACCGATAGTGGATAGTACCGTGAGGGAATGGTGAAAAGTACCCCGGGAGGGGAGTGAAATAGTTCCTGAAACCATGTGCCTGCAATCCGTCAGAGCCTCCTTTGCAGGGGTGATGGCGTGCCTTTTGAAGAATGAGCCTGCGAGTTACTGCTGCGTGGCGAGGTTAACCCGTTGGGGGTAGCCGGAGCGAAAGCGAGTCTGAATAGGGCGTGGAGTCGCGTGGTGTAGACCCGAAGCGGAGTGATCTACCCATGGCCAGGGTGAAGCGCGGGTAAGACCGTGTGGAGGCCCGAACCCACCAGGGTTGAAAACCTGGGGGATGAGCTGTGGGTAGGGGTGAAAGGCCAATCAAACTCCGTGATAGCTGGTTCTCCCCGAAATGCATTTAGGTGCAGCGTCATATGTTGCTTGGGTGGGGTAGAGCACTGGTTGGTTGATGGGCCTTCACGGGTTACTGAGATCAGCCAAACTCCGAATACGCCTGAGTTGAGTGTGGCAGTGAGACGGCGGGGGAGAAGCTTCGTCGTCGAGAGGGAAACAGCCCAGAGCATCGGCTAAGGCCCCCAAGTGTGCGCTTAGTGGGAAAGGATGTGGGATCGCTTAGACAACCAGGAGGTTGGCTTAGAAGCAGCCATCCTTGAAAGAGTGCGTAATAGCTCACTGGTCAAGTGGTCCTGCGCCGACAATGTAGCGGGGCTGAAGCGCACCGCCGAAGCCATGCCAATCTGACTTTTGTTGGGTTGGGTAGGGGAGCGTCCTGCACGAGGTGAAGCGCCGGCGTAAGCGTGGTGTGGATTGTGTGGGAGTGAGAATGCAGGCATGAGTAGCGAGTGAAGAGTGAGAATCTCTTCCGCCGGATGACCAAGGGTTCCTGGGGAAGGTTCGTCCGCCCAGGGTGAGTCGGGGCCTAAGGCGAGGCCGACAGGCGTAGTCGATGGATAACGGGTTGATATTCCCGTACCCGTGCATATGCGCCCATGACGAGGTTTCTGATGCTAACCATCCGGAAGCTGGTTGACTCTTCGGAGGAGACTGGGGACTGCATGGGACCCGAAGGGATAGTAGTCAAGTGATGGGGTGACGCAGGAGGGTAGCTCTGCCAGTGAGTGGTTGTACTGGTGTAAGCCTGTAGCCCGGTGTGTAGGTAAATCCGCACACCTTGTGGGTGAGGGGTGATGCGTAGCCGTTGTGGTGATGTGAGTGATCCCATGCTGCCGAGAAAAGCCTCTAGCGAGTGTGTGCACGGCCCGTACCCGAAACCGACACAGGTGGTCAGGTAGAGAATACCGAGGCGGTCGGGTGAACTGTGGTTAAGGAATTCGGCAAATTGCCCCCGTAACTTTGGGAGAAGGGGGGCCACTGCTGGTGAACGCCCTTGCGGTGGGAGCTGGTGGTGGTCGCAGAGGCCAGGGAGAAGCGACTGTTTACTAAAAACACAGGTCCATGCGAAGCTGTAAGGCGATGTATATGGACTGACGCCTGCCCGGTGCTGGAACGTTAAGAGGACCCGTAAAGCCCGTAAGGGTGTAGCGGAGAATTTAAGCGCCAGTAAACGGCGGTGGTAACTATAACCATCCTAAGGTAGCGAAATTCCTTGTCGGGTAAGTTCCGACCTGCACGAATGGCGTAACGACTTCTCCGCTGTCTCGACCACAGGCCCGGTGAAATTGCAGTACGAGTAAAGATGCTCGTTTCGCGCGGCAGGACGGAAAGACCCCGGGACCTTTACTATAGCTTGGTATTGGTGTTTGGTTCGGCTTGTGTAGGATAGGTGGGAGACTGTGAAGCAGGCACGCTAGTGACTGTGGAGTCGTTGGTGAAATACCACTCTGGTCGTTCCGGGCATCTAACTCGGGTCCGTGATCCGGATCGGGGACAGTGCCTGGTGGGTAGTTTAACTGGGGCGGTTGCCTCCTAAAGGGTAACGGAGGCGCCCAAAGGTTCCCTCAGCCTGGTTGGCAATCAGGTGTTGAGTGTAAGTGTATAAGGGAGCTTGACTGTGAGACTGACGGGTCGAGCAGGTGCGAAAGCAGGGACTAGTGATCCGGCACTGGCTGGTGGAAGCGGTGTCGCTCAACGGATAAAAGGTACCCCGGGGATAACAGGCTGATCTTGCCCAAGAGTCCATATCGACGGCATGGTTTGGCACCTCGATGTCGGCTCGTCGCATCCTGGGGCTGGAGTTGGTCCCAAGGGTTGGGCTGTTCGCCCATTAAAGCGGCACGCGAGCTGGGTTTAGAACGTCGTGAGACAGTTCGGTCCCTATCCGCCGCGCGCGTAGGAGACTTGCGGAAGGCTGTCCCTAGTACGAGAGGACCGGGACGGACGAACCTCTGGTGTGCCAGTTGTTCTGCCAAGGGCACGGCTGGTTGGCTATGTTCGGGAGGGATAACCGCTGAAAGCATCTAAGCGGGAAGCCTGTTCCTAGATGAGGTCTCCCACCCTGTGTGGGGTAAGGCCCCCGGTAGATGACCGGGTTGACAGGCCGGATGTGGAAGCACAGTAATGTGTGGAGCTGACCGGTGCTGATAGGCCGAGGACTTGCTCACAAAGATGTTACGCACCCACTATACGATGTCTGAGACAACAACCCACGGTTGTTGTGAACAGAATATTGTGTCAACGCAGATTGACGCCCAGAGATTTCCCGCCTGCGGGTGGGTTCAGGGTTGTCGGTGGCGATGGCGGGGAGGGTCCGCCCGGTCCCATTCCGAACCCGGTAGCTAAGCTCCCCAGCGCTGATGGTACTGCACTCGCTAGGGTGTGGGAGAGTAAGACACCGCCGACACATACCTTACGAAGCGGGGCAGG